>CAYJPT010000078.1:0-10668 GCA_964372165.1 uncultured Desulfovibrionaceae bacterium
GCAGTGTGTGTTATAGTGCATACAAAAACACGTATAATACAAAACAAAAAATTAATTGCACACCAAATGAGAGCAAAAAACAACGCTTTTTTGCGTCCAAGAGGGCGAATGAAGGCAGTGTGCCTTTCTGATTTATTCTGCTTAAGGAATAAATCAGCACTTCCTTGTATAGCCTTGTCTAACAAAAGCAAGTTTTTGTTTTTTCCTTGACTTTATAGGCTGCAACGTCTACCAAAACGCAATTACTATTAAGGAGATTATAATGGCATATGACATTCGCTTATTCAAATTAGTTACCGGTGAAATTGTTATAGGTAAGTTTGATGAAAAAAATGACTCAGTTAATGACGTGGCTACTCTTCAAACTGTACCTTTGCAACAAGGTGGAGTGCAAATGATGATTTTACCTTATGGCTATCCTTTTGAAAATAACTTTTGTGGCAGTATAGCCGGAAGTAATTTTATATATCGTTATGAAAGTACACCTACTGAATTACAAGATAAATACCTTGAAACTGCTACTAATTTAACTGTAAGCGGTGGCATGGGTAAATTACAATTTGGTGCAAACCCAGCCGCTGATAGCAAACTCATTAAGTAAGTTTATTCTACATCAACTTAATCTTATGAAATATTAAATTATGCGTGAATTTCTCTCTATACTGCCACGACCAAGTCGTTATATTGGCATCGAGGAAGGTGCTGTGCACAAGCAATCAGAGCATTGTGAACTTCGCATGGCCCTCGCCTTCCCCGATACTTATGAAGTTGGTATGTCATATCTTGGCCAAAAAATCCTTTATGGTGTGATAAATGACAAAACGACTTGGTGGGCAGAAAGAGTCATGGCTCCATGCCGAGAAACTGCAAGCATATTACAAAAACATTCAGCACCGCTATGTACGCTTGAATCTGATACACCTTTAAAAGACATGCATGCCATTGGTTTTTCCATCACACATGAATTAGCTTACACCAATGTGCTCTACATGCTTGATCTTGCACATATTCCTTTGCGCACAGAGCATCGTGGACAAGACTTAAACTCCTACCCCATTATTATTGCAGGTGGTGGCGCAACACTTAGCGCAGAACCACTTGCTCCCTTTGTAGATATTATGGTACTTGGCGAAGGTGAAGAATGTATTGTTGATATTGCAAATGCACTCATAAAGGCTCGTAAAGAAAATGTCACGCGTAGTCAGTTTTTAGAAAGTATACGTCATATTAATGGCGTATACATTCCATCATTATTTCTAGAAGATGAAAATAGCAATATAATTCCACGCTTTGATGACTATACAAAGGCCACTAGACGCATTGTAACCGATCTTGACAATGCAAGCTATCCACAAAAACAAGCTGTACCCATAGGCGCTGTGCATAATCGCCTTGCTTTAGAAATTGCAAGAGGTTGCACACGTGGCTGTAGATTTTGCCATGCAGGTATGGTGTATAGGCCGGTAAGAGAACGTTCCTTAAATAATTTACACAGCTTACTTGAAAAATGTCTAAACGACACAGGTTTTGATGAAGTGTCATATCTTTCATTAAGTACTGGTGATTTTTCTGCTTTGAAACATTTTTTTATGACTAGCATGGATCGTTGCACCAAGGAACAGATTTCAGTTTCTCTACCATCATTACGTGTTGGATCTATTGATGATGACATTATGCGCCGTGTTGCCGGTATTAGGCGCACAGGCGCAACCCTTGCTCCAGAGGCCGGCAGCCAACGTTTACGTGATGTCATTAATAAGGGCATTACCGAAGATGAACTTATGTTACACATACAAAAGCTCATCGAACATGGCTGGCAACAAGTTAAATTATATTTTATGATTGGCCTACCAACTGAGTCTTATGATGATCTTGATGCCATTGTAGATTTGTGCTGCAAGGTGCGCGATGCCGCAGGACGAGGTAGCCCACGACTACAAGTAACAGCAGCCATATCCCCATTTGTGCCAAAGCCTTTCACACCTTTTCAATGGGAAGCTCAAATTAGCCTTGAAGAAATGCAAGGTCGCATTGAATACCTGCGTCAAGCATTCAAAGCTCAAAAATGCTTAAAAATGCGCTGGCATGAACCTACAATGAGTCACCTTGAGGGTATTTTATCTCGTGGTGACCGAAAACTTGCTGATGTGGTAGAAAAAGCCTACAAAAAAGGTGCAATTTTTGCTTCTTGGGTAGAAGGATTTTCACTTGAACCTTGGCTTGAAGCATTACAAGAATGCGGACTAGATGCCAATCAATACATCGGTTCTCGCCCATTTGACGCAAATTTAATATGGGATCATTTGGAAGTTGGAGTAGATAAGGCATATCTTCAAAGAGAATACAAAAAAGCCCTTCTTGAAAAAATAACTCCTGACTGCCGCTATGAAAATTGTCAAGCCTGTGGAGTGTGCGACACAAAATCCCATGAATCACGGCTTACACAGCATATTAAACAAGAAAATCAAGACCATATCGCTAACATATTAAATTTTCCTCAGCGTGACCAAGAAACTCACGCAGTAAAACGCGATGAAGATGGTAAGCTCATTCGCCCTGCGCAAGCTACAGGCAAAGCAAAACCACCGTCCATTGCTCCTGAACTCACAATAAAAGCCGTAGAATACCGCATTTGGCATACTCGCGAAGATAAGGCCATTTTTCTAAGTCAATTAGAATTACAAGCCATACTTGAGAGATGTTTACGACGTGCCAAAATACCCATGACATTTTCACAAGGTTTTCATCCCTTACCACTAATTTCTTTTGGGCGTGCCTTGCCAGTGGGTGTTGGTAGCAAAGCTGAGTGGTTTGCCATTACCTTACGAACTTACATGGCACCACAAAAACTTGCCGATGCTCTTAATCCACATATGCCACAAGGCATGAATATTATTGACATCCAGCATGTGAGTAAGGGACAACGTACTGCTCAATCCATTAAAGAAAAGTTTGCACTACACTATCAAGGTCCTAGTGAATATGCAGAAAGTTTTAAAAAACTATGGCACGATTTTGAACAAAAGCAGTCATTTTCATGGACAAGAGAAACAAAAAAAGGTCCACGCACACAGGACTTACGTTTAATAGCACAAAACATTGAAATAAAAGACAAAAGCATATACTTTACAAGTGACTGGGAAAAAGGCTATATATCACCCCTAACACTTGCACGTGCTGTACTTGATGATATGTGCCTAAGTTATATATATTTAGAAAAAACGGCTCAAATATTTGACAACATAACCATGTACCCCCAACGGTGAACACAATGGCCTCAAAAACAGTTTTTATGGAAGACATGCCCTTTTCCTCCCGCTTAAAGACATTAGCTGATGATGAGCTATTGGATATATGGGAAGAAACTCAAGAAATTGAGCGCATTTTACGTGAGGAGTGGAATGCAGAATTAGAACTTGCCCCAGAATATGAAAAATTAATTATTCAAGAATTACAACTTCGTATCAGTAAAAAGCTTTAAATTCCTACATTGTCCCATACCAAGGCGACCCAATCTGCGTCAACTACAACACAGGCTGCACCCAGGCCAAGGGCTTGATAAGCTTCTTCCACGTCTTTGGCTTGTACATTTAATATACCGGAAAGTACAAGACAACCGCCTGTACGTACCAAGGGTAAAATTTGCCCTGCTAATTCTATCAGTGGACGTGCCAAAATATTTGCAACCACAAGCTCAAAATCTTGCCCTTGTACAAGCTCAACACTGCCTAAACGGACATCAAATCCCTCTTTTTTCACTGTATCATAACTTGCAATATTATTTAGTAATATATTTTCTTTTGCATTTTCAATGGACGGAATTTCAATATCTACACCAATGCCATATAAACCACTTAAACAGCAACCAAGACCTAAAATTCCAGAGCCTGTACCAATATCCAAAAATTGCATTCCCTCACTTAAACGACCTTGTTCAAGTAGCTCAGAAATAACTCCCAAGCACAAAGCAGTAGTATTGTGATGCCCTGTGCCAAAGGCTGATTTTGGTTCAATAATAATAGGTATTCTTTGCTCAAGTTCTGTGTCATCCTTAAGCCAAGGTGGAAGCACCATAAAACGCTTACCGCAAGCTATGGGTGTAAAATACTCTCTCCACGCTAAAGACCAATCTTCTTTGGCTATCTCATCAACAACAATAACAGCTTGAGGCAAGCTTTGCTTCACATCAGCTACTAAATTATCAAAAAAATCCTGACTTTCTGCATGAATAATAAAAACAGTTTCTCCGGTAGGCAAACTCTCTTCTTCCCAGCCAAAGCTAATATGTAGGGCCAAAATGCCCCAAAGCATGTCAATGCCATCTTCATCTATAGTAATTTTACAACGTAATAATGTTTTCATAGCACTGGAATTACAATCTATTTTTAATACTGTCAAGTTGCGTGTTGTATTTATGTATTTAATGATATTTTAAAAAAACATATAAAAAGTGTATCAATTGAAATAGCGTATAAAATAACGTATAAGATTAAAAAATGCTTGCACAGCCAGCTTAAAAAAGCCAATATCGACTGCCCAAACATTATAATTACGAGCTTAAATAATGACCAATACTCCCCACACCCTTGATGATATTTTGGAAAAAATTGAACAAAAGTTCAAAGTAAATTTTGAAACGCTTGATATTGACCAGCAACCAATCTATGTTTTATCAATTTCCAATATGCAAAAGCATTTAGACAAGCTCATTGCGCAAAATGCCATACATGATCCACTTAAAGATTTACCATTATGGTCAAAAGTGTGGCCATCTTCATTTGTTTTGGGCAGGTTTTTACGTAAACTTGAACCACAAGACAAAAGTATGCTTGAACTTGGTGCAGGCTGCGGTATAACCAGCATTATAGCTAGTCGATATGGTTTTTCATCTATTCAAGCAACAGATATAATAGAAGATGCTCTCCTCGCAACCAAGGCAAATATTTTAAAAAATTCCGTTCAGGACTTAATTTCAACACGTCGGGTTGATATAAAAAATAGTCGAGCAAGTCTTAATGACACTCGTTATGACATTATTGCAGCCTCAGAAATACTCTACCTTGAAGATTTACACCGCCCACTGATAAAGTGCATACAAAGGCATCTTAGTAAAAATGGTAAAGCTGTAATTTGCACAGACATGGCTAGGCGTAAACCTCGATTTTTTAAACAAGCAGCTAAGCATTTTAATATTAAGGAGCAATTAATTGGCGTACGTAGCTCTGATGCAGATGATAATGAAGAACGCCGTGTCTATGCCCTTAATATATTGGAGCATAAATGATAAACTTAAAACCTTGCCCTAAAACACATAGCCATGAATTAGATAAAGCCATATCACCTCAAGATACCGTGGCATGGGTTCATAATAGACTTAAAAGCATTAATTTAGATATATTATCAAGCACAAAACGTGTTGATATAGGCAGGCTTGGTATACCTGTTTATTTAAGTAATTGCGGAGCTTATGCTAAAAGCATTATGCCTACACGCAAACAAATGGGAAAAGGCGCTAGTGCTATACAAGCTGAAGCATCCGCCCTCATGGAGCTTATGGAGCGATTTTCCTTTTTTAGTTTTTGGGACACATTACCAAATTGTGTAGATGCTACTTGGTCAGAAGCTAAAGCCAAATTTGGCAATACACTCATCCCCATAGAGCATATTTTGCAGTCTGTAGATGACAAATTAAATCCGCAAGCTGCGGAAGAACTCATGGATTTATTGCAGTGGCAATTTTTTCCCTGCACAGACTTAAGTAATATGCGTGAAGTTTGGGTTCCGCTGGGTTGGTTTAAAAAACTTGGTGAATTTAATGGAACATGTGCCGGAAATACAGAAGAAGAATCTTTGCTACAAGGTTTTTGCGAATTAATAGAGCGACATGTATGTTGTATTATTGATAGGGAGCAGCGCATTTGCAAAACCATAGACCAAGATAGTATTGACGATAACGTGCTTAATGAACTTTTATCCGCATTTAAACGTGAAGGTATTAACATTATATTAAAAGATTTTTCTTTAGATATGCCCATACCTACCGTTGCAGCCATTGCTTGGGATCCTAAAACTCATGCACAAAGCTCAGAAATTGTATTCACTGCCGGTACCGCAAGCACAGCAAGCAAAGCAGCCATACGAGCTGTCACAGAAGTTGCTCAATTAGGCGGCGATTTTTGCACCTCAGCTTGTTATGAAGCCTCAGGTTTATCAAAGTTTGATAATTTAAATGATATTGCATGGCTTTGTGAGGGTGAAAGCTGTAAATTAAGTGACCTACCTCATGCAGGCAATACTGATATTTTAATAGAGTTAAAAAATATTATACAATCATTGCAAAACTTAGGTTTTACAAGTTATGCCATATCTACCATGCATCCCAAATTGCAGGTACATAGTCATTATAATTTTGTTCCCGGTCTTTGCTTTAGAGAAAGAGATAAAAACCAAAGCCTTGGTCTATTTATAGGGCGCATATTAGCTGAAGAATGCCATGAAGAACAGGCTTTACACGGTCTAAATTTACTTGAAAAATTTTACCCTAGTGCACATTTCATACCTTTCTTCCGTGGTATTTTGGCTTTGCGCCAAGAAAATTACAAAATGGCACATGATTTTTTTGCCTTAGCTGAACCATTACAACCGGAAAATGATGCTAAAGGTCTTGCAGCATTTTATGCCGGATATAGCCTAAGCCTCATGGAAGATTGGCAAAGTTCCTTACCATTTTTAAGTCAGGCTATACTGCATTGCCAAGACATGAAAGAATATTGGAATTTACGCGGAGTTGCATATTTTAAATTGAAAGATTACCCAAAAGCTGCACAAGATTTTGAAAGTGTTTTGCGCCTTGATAAAGGTTCATGCATGGACATTGCCAATCTTGGGCTTTGCCATAAGTTTATGGGTAATAAGGACAAAGCCCGCAAGTTTTTACAATTAGCATTAGATATTGACCCAAGCTTAAGCTTTGCAAAAATACATTTAGATGAATTAAATTAATAAAAGTAGGCAATTGTGCCTACTTTGCACGCCAAATGAGAGCAAAAAACCACGCTTTTTTGCGTCCCACAGGGCGAATGAAGGCAGTGTGCCTTTCTGATTTATTCTGCTTACAGAATAAATCAGCATTTCCTGTACAAAACTAAACTATATGAGGTAAATATGAGTAACGAACCAGATAAGATAATTTACTCTATGATTAGAGTTTCAAAAAGACATGGTCAAAAGGAAGTTCTTAAAGACATATCATTATCATATTTTTATGGTGCAAAAATTGGTGTGCTTGGTCTTAATGGTGCTGGTAAGTCTTCACTTTTACGCATCTTAGCCGGTGTTGACCAATCCTTTGACGGCAAGACTGTGCTTGCTCCAGGACATAGCATTGGCTACTTAGAGCAAGAACCACTTGTTAATGAAGAGCGTACTGTACGCGAAGTTGTGGAAGAAGGCGTACAAGAATTAGTTGATATTGCAAAAGAGTATGAAGCAGTGAATGCCAAATTTGCTGAACCTATGGAAGCTGATGAAATGGATGCACTCATAGAAAAGCAAGGCAAGCTACAAGAACTAATGGATGACAAAGGCATTTGGGACTTAGATTCAAAGCTTGAGATGGCAATGGACGCCTTGCGTTGCCCTCCTGGGGATACATTAGTATCTGTAATTTCAGGTGGTGAGCGTAGACGTGTAGCACTTTGCCGCTTGCTATTGCAAAATCCAGATATTTTATTGCTTGATGAACCAACAAACCACCTTGATGCAGAATCAGTAGCATGGCTTGAGCGTTTTCTCTCTACTTTCCCAGGTACTGTTATTGCCGTAACCCACGACCGCTACTTCCTTGATAATGTTGCAGGCTGGATTTTAGAACTTGACCGTGGACGTGGAATACCTTGGAAGGGTAATTACTCTTCATGGCTTGAGCAAAAACAGAAACGCTTAGCCAATGAAGAAAAGTCAGAAGCACAACGCCAAAAAACCCTTGAACGTGAGCTTGATTGGATACGTATGTCCCCCAAAGGACGACATGCCAAAGGCAAAGCGCGTATTAACGCTTATGAAGCCATGCTTTCACATGAAAGCGAAAAGCTTGCTCCTGAGCTTGAAATTTATATTCCACCAGGGCCACGCCTTGGAAAGAGCGTTATCGAAGCCAAAGAATTAAAAAAATCACTTGGCGATAAACTCTTAGTTGAAGGGCTAAATTGCATTATTCCGGCAGGCGCCATTGTTGGTATTATCGGTCCAAACGGTGCTGGTAAAACCACCTTTTTTAACATGCTTGTCGGTCAAGAAAAGCCAGATAATGGACAATTAGAAATTGGTGACACAGTTCAATTTGCCTATGTTGACCAAGGTAGAGATTCCTTAACTGCCGGAAAAAGCGTTTATGAACTTATAAGTGATGGCATGGAAACCATAAAACTTGGTAATCGTGAAATTAACGCCAGAGCCTATTGCTCTCGTTTTAACTTTCAAGGTCAAGACCAACAAAAAAAGGTAGATGTTCTTTCAGGTGGTGAGCGTAATCGCCTGCACCTTGCGCGCATGCTTAAATCAGGCGCAAATGTCATCTTACTTGACGAACCAACCAACGATATTGATGTTAATACTATGCGTGCCCTTGAAGATGCACTTGACAATTTTGCTGGCTGTGTACTAGTTATTAGCCATGATCGTTGGTTTTTAGATCGCATCGCCACACACATTTTGGCCTTTGAAGGTGACTCCAGTGTGACATTTTTTGACGGTAACTACTCAGAATACGAAGCAGATCGTAAAAAACGCCTTGGCAAAGATGCTGACACACCAACACGGGTAAAATTCAGAAAACTCACAAGATAACCTTACTTTGGAGATTACTACCATGTCAGATATTACTGCAAACTTATTTCAAGCTTGGAACTTTCGCCATGCTTGCAAAGCTTTTGATGCCACATTTAAAATAGGTGAGAAAGATTTTAACACTATACTTGAAGCAGGCAGGCTTTCGCCCTCCTCTTTTGGTTTAGAGCCGTGGCAGTTTTTAGTTATACAAAACATGCAATTACGAGAAGAATTGAAGACCTATTGTTGGGGGGCTCAAGGGCAACTTCCAACTGCTAGTCACTTTGTTATTTTTCTTGCCCGAAAAGCCAAAACTATGTCCCCAAATGGAGAATATATTACCAAAACAATAATGCGCGAAACACAAAACCTTCCTGATGATGTTATTGAAATGCGTGCTAACTTTTTTGGAAACTTCATTGAAAATGACTTTGCCTATGCAGGCAATGATAGGGCAAAATTTGAATGGGCCTCACGTCAATGCTATATAGCACTTGGCAATATGATGACCACTGCTGCACTGCTTGGCATTGACTCCTGCCCCATAGAAGGTTTTAAGAAAGAAGAAGTAGAAAATCTTTTAGCATCAAAAGGCTTATTAGACCGTGATGTCTTTGGTGCAGCATGCATGGTTGCATTTGGCAAAAGAGCTGAAGAACCACGTGCAAAAACACGCCGCACCCAAGAGCAAGTTGTTAAATGGATTAAGTAGTAATTATCAACCTTACTAAAGTTAAATTATTTTAACTTTATGCAGTATAAAAGTTGCCAAAAAAGTGCATACTATGTTCTTGTTTTGGCAACTTTATTTTATGCTTTTTCACTTAAAAATAATACAATTTAGTGTGTTATCAAGTCATTCAGTGGCAACTAACTTAGTCGATGTTCTGAAAAACTATATAAAATTACGCTAAGGCACAAAACAAACCTCAATGAGATTGGCCTGTTATTATTTGGATAATTATTAAAATAAACTTGACTCTAGAAAATCCATAATATAGTGTCAAATTAAGTTGAAGGTAAAATTTTTTTTACCGAATTGTCCAAAACTTTTTTTATACGTAACAAACGTATGACTAACAATGCAAAAGGAGGAAATAATGAAACATTTAAGATTAATTCCAGTGCTATGTCTTTGCATTTTTGCCTTAATGGTTATGCCAGTTCAAGCAGCTAGCTCCAAATCAGGTGTATATGCTGGTTTAAAATTTGTTGATTCTATACAAACTGTTTGGTTAAGCGATATTTCAAAAAACCAAAACACCATTGGTGGAGCAGTATTCTTTGGATATGATTTCTACCCTCGTATGCAACTACCTATTCGTGCAGAAATTGAATATACTTTACGTAGCAACCTGTATGATGATAGAAACTATGATAATAATGATGTAAACTTTGGTAATAGTGCAAAGATGGATTATATGTTTAATGCGCAAACATTGTTAGCCAATATCTATTTTGACTTTCATAATAGCTCAGCCTTTACTCCATATGTTGGTGCTGGTTTAGGCCTTGGCTTTGTTAATGAATTTGTAAATGTAGATTCTAACTTTATGGATGCAGACTTTGGTAACGAAAGAACCTCTGAAAGCCTAGAGAATTATACTACCACATTTGCTTGGCAAGTAGGTGCTGGTGTAGCATATGCATTTAATGATACTGTAAGTGCTGACCTTGGTTATCGCTATATGAATTTTGGTATGACCACATATGAAGGATTTAATGAAAATACCTACGCCTCAGCACATGAGTTAAGCTTAGGTATGCGCTTTAACTTCTAGGCTTTAACAAATTAATAATGCCCATAAACTATTATTGGTAGTATGGGTTTGAACTGAA
>CAYJPT010000079.1:0-10655 GCA_964372165.1 uncultured Desulfovibrionaceae bacterium
TTTTTTGTCACCATTATAATTAAGGAAGCACCAGTTTGATGCTTCCTTACAAAGCTTTATAACTTAGAAAGTATATAGCATCATTAAGCTAGCTTTCCAAGCGTCTCCTTTTGCTGGCCCAGAGATGTTACCTGTTGCATCATCCCAACTTTCAGTATCAATACCGTTAAATATATAACCTAACTCAACCACGGCTTGTAGATTTTCATAAATCTGCCATGTGGTATCAACGTTGATTTCAACAAGGTGGTCGCTGTGAGTTAGGTATAAACCTTCTCCACCTTTCCAGCCTTGATAACCGGCGTATTTCATCATACTGCCGTCGTTTGTACCACCCCAATAAGCAACACGAATGGTGTGGCTTAGATCTTCAACAAATGACATATCAGCTATTTGTAAGCCAACACCCCATGTGCCGCTGTAAGAAAGCATAAGGTCGTATGCACCATTGATGCCCCAACCAACTACACCGTCTTGCATAAATGATGTAAAATTAGATGTAGGTACGATTGTTGGCATACGCTCAGAACCATTAGATATATCACCGTCATCACCTGAGCCGTACCATGCAAATAGACCTGGACGGCCCCAATCCATGTTGTACTCAACCAATGTTTTTAATACAAAACCAGAACGGTCTGCGCTAGCTCTTGTGCCTCTACCATCCCATGTAAATGCTGTGTAGTCACCCATGCCTGTTGAAAGACCATAGTTCACATCGAATTCAATGTTAACAGGGTCAAATGCAGATATAATGATTGGTAAACCTGCAAAGAACTGAATTCCGTATGCGTTATCAGAACTCCATCTTTGGTCAGCATTGGATGGATCAAAACCAATCGGCATAAATCCACCTAACACACCGCCACCTGGCACTTCTTCATTTTCCCACTGTTCCATGCTGCCACGTAGTGCATTTTTGCCAACTGCGCCAACAAGAACCCAAGGAGTAATTTCAAATCCTTCAAAAGATAAAGGCACAGATAAACCAAAGTAATCTACGTTATCAAGGTAGTTACTTGGATCTTCTGCATCATTGTTGGTATGGTCATTTTGTAAGTAGTTATCGTTTAATGGGCGCAACCACATGGCTGTAATGCTTGCCACGTCATTCAATCTCCAGTTAGCTACAATACCTGCAGATTGCTCATCAAGGATTGCAGAACCACCAGCTGCATTTGGAGTAGCTGCTCCAAATACACCCATGCGGAACTGAAGTTCAGTGTTAGGCACATACCAATCAATGTAAGCACTACGCATAGCTACGATAATGCCGTCTGCGCCCAATGCACCACCGCTTGAAGCTTGGCCCCAAGTTGTGTCACCAACTGAAATTTGTAATGTACCAGAAAGGTTTTCAGAAGCAATGGCATCTAATTGTATACGTATACGTTGCATAGCTTGGAATACGTCATTACCACCATTGTCATCATCTAAAAAGGTGCTTTCAACCCCACCAAAACCCATGTACCATTCACCACTGGCTTTAAACTCAATGGCTTTAGCATCGGTTGCAGCACCCCAAACCAAGCCAGCGGCAAGGATTAAGGTCATCAATTTTCTCTTCATAGTTTCCTCCATGTTATGTTATAATAGCTACATTGTAGCTGGGGATTGCTAATTTAGACTTTAATTTTCATTATCAGTCAAAGTTTAAAAATTTTTTACTACTAACCGTGTACTTTTTAAGCCACGTTTTAAGCACTAAACTCTCTTTATCTGTTTCGTTACACAGATATAAGGAAACGCTGATTAAATCAGCAAGTTAAAAAACATTGTGCGTTTCCTTACAAAGTAGGCAATGTGCCTACTTTGCACGCCGAATGAGAGCAAAAAACCACGCTTTTTTTTGCGTCCCACAGGGCGAATGAAGGCAGAGTGCTTTGCTGATTTATGCTGCAAGCAGAATAAATCAGCATCGCCATGAGTTATTTAGTAATATTCAACTTTTTCTTGTATTACAAGCCTTCGTTTAATCTAGCTTAAATATTTGTAAAAAATCAGAAAAAATTGCAGTAATAAACTGCTTTTCTTATTTTCCTCAAGCACCTTTATAAAAGCCAAATCTAATACGTAAGCAAAAAAACTTTATCGTTACACACAAACATAAGCCCCACTAAATTCAAGAGGAAAGGTGGCAACACCATATAAACGCTGTGCCTTTATGCCTCCCATTTCAATGGAACTTACATATTTTTACTCTTTAATGAGGTTATGCAAAACTATTACTGCATTTTCCCCACGTGAACAGCATTAAAACCACTAAGGTTTTATACCATTACACACCTATAAATTCGCCAATGCATAGATATAATAGTTTTTTTATTTCTCCATGCACATTTATAGCCATATTGCCTATGAAAGCACCTAACATGGCGTTCAATAAATTTACCTTATGGCAAAATGAAAATGACTGTCAACATCTTTTTTCAACTTTTTAAATAGTAGGAACTGAAAAAACTATACAATACGCTGAAAATGATTATTTTTTACAGAAATAGATAAATAAAAATGCCAGCAATAAGGGCTTGCAATGCACTTTTCTGGCATTTTTATGATGCTAAAATACGTTTTTTTCACGCATCAACTAAATAAAATCACAGTCAAAGGAATGAAGACAAAGGCGCAAAATAGACAATGCATGCACAGAAAAAAACAATAGCAGCAAACCACTTGATAAAATCTTTCTATCGACAAAAACACCTTAACACTTAGACATTATGCATAATAAAAAATATAATATTTTAACGTGTTATTGAACAGAATTATATTGATCTAAGGTGCGCTCAATAGCACTCAGGCTAAAATTTTTCATGATTTGCAAATTCTTTTTATGTTTTTTACAAAGCTGCTTCACCTGCAAACAGGCAGAATGGCTATTGCAATTAACAGGGCACAAAATCATATCCGCACGTTGCAGACAATGCTCTAGTTTATTTCCACCCTTACGCAAGTGACCAGCATGGTACTCAAAATGATGCCCCATTTTTTCTATCAACTGACGATATAGAGGTTCCATACGCTCTATACCACCGACAACAAGTACACGCTTTGGGCATTTTGCACATGGGCAATTCTCTGTACATGCAGCACAATCAGATGCGAATTGTTTTGCATTATGTTCAGCAAGCATCAAACTTGACTTAGCCTTTTTAACATTATTTTGCCTAGATTTCTTAGCCATATTTCGACCTCCAAGGTGTATATGAACAACTTGGTTACAACCTAGTCTTTTTGATAATGAAAGTCAATATTATTTTTTTTAAAATTAAACTTTATTTTTCAAGATACATTAGGGTATATACAATCACTTACACATTTAATGTTTAACCTTCATTTTCCGGTAAGTTTATTTGCACAACATTAGTTTCATGTTTTACTAAAACTAATGTATTATCGCCATCCTCTTGGCTCATATTTCTATCTTCCTCAATATTATACTCTTTTATAAATATATCCCAGCATGTTATAAAAAGAACTGCCAAAAGTGGACCCACAATAAAGCCATTCATGCCAAGTAGGCCAAAACCACCTAAGGTTGACAAAAGCACTAAGTAATCTGGAAGGCGCGTATCACGACCAACCAATATGGGACGCAATACATTATCTACCAGTCCTATGACACAAACTCCAAAAGCAGTGAGAATTAGGGCTGAGGAAATATTGCCGGTGGCAAAAAAATAAATGGCGACAGGAACCCATACAAGCCCTGCACCAATCATTGGAACAAGAGAAAGAAGGGTCATAACCCCTCCCCAAAGAATTGGAGCTTGCACATCAAGAAGCCAAAAAATCACACCGCCAAGAGTACCTTGCACTATAGCAACAACGAGACTGCCATTAATTGTAGCCTTGGTAACTTCTGTAATTTTTTGAAACAATATGGCTTCTCGTTCATCTCCAAGGGGTAGGGCTTTGTGTAGCATCTGAATAATGAATTTTTTATCACGTAATGTAAAAAATGTAATATAGAGTAATAAACCAGTTTGCACTATAATATTAATAGTTTCAGTGCCTATAGATACTGCTCGTTGGCCAATGTACTTACTTGCAAAAATTACCACTTCTGTAATTTTTTCTTGTAATGAAGCAGGGTCAATATTCATCTTGGTCATATACTCCTGCACTACAGGGAAAGATTTTTTTATATTATCAAAGTAAGCATTTACATCAATAGCACCACTACTTATACCTTGATACAAGGCTAGGCCTTGCTCTAAGAATGCACTGGCAATAAAGAGAAAGGGCAATACCACAATAAAAATAGTTATGAGTAATGTAATTAATGATGAAATATTAGGGCTATTGGTAATTTTCAAAAAATAATCTTGCACATTGGCAAATACAATACTAATCGCTACGGCCCAAAAAATTATTCCAAGAAATGGAAACATTAACGCCGCAAAACCAATGCTGACAAATATTAACAGCCAAATAAATGTTTTATATTCAATTGTTGCATTCATAGTATTCACCTACTTAATGGTCAAAGATGTAAGGACAACTTAGGTTATCATATTCATTTTATATTAGTTGATTCTTAAAAACAAGTAAATTAGTAAACATTAAAATACCAGATAACACGTTAAGATTAAAACTTAAACGCAACTTAATTTTACAAAAAATTCAATCCAGTGAGCTTTTTTGATCATTAACAATGTGCAGTATATGCTTAAAATTAAATTACTTGGCATCACAAGCTTAAATGGACAGCCATTATTTAATTTATTTGTATCAACAAATATCCTTCAATAGTTTTAATTAATACATAACTCACTACTTAAAGTTTCAAAACAACTATAAGCATTGCTTTTGAATAACTTACAATTTAATTTTTAGTGGTATAATGCCATAGAAAGCCTTGACACTGGCAAAGTAAGACAAGTAAAAGAATAAAGCGCAAATTTATGCCTAAAATAAATTACTGAATAACCCATAAACCGAGGAAAAAACATGGAAAAGCCTAAAGAAAAAAATAAACAAAAAACAAAAATAAAGAATAAGAACAAAGACGAAAATAAATCTAAAGTATTTTTTACTGATATGCGCTGCAAAGTCGGCACAAGCTTGCAAATGAAATTAGAAAAACTCATTCGCAAAGCCGGTATTACTAAGCTAGATTTAGATGGTAAATTTGTAGCAATAAAAATTCACTTTGGTGAACCCGGTAATTTATCTTTTTTACGCCCAAATTTTGCAAAAACTGTAGTAGACGTTTTACAAAGCAAAAATGCAAAGCCATTTTTAACTGACTGCAACACCCTCTATGTAGGGCGTCGTAAAGATGCCCTTGAGCATATCACCAGCGCGTATGAAAACGGATATTCTCCTTTTTCCACAGGTTGCCATGTAATCATCGCCGATGGCTTAAAAGGAACTGATGATGTTGAAGTTCCACTTACAGACACTGACTATTGTCAAAGTGCACGCATTGGGCGTGCCATTATGGACGCAGACATATTTATTTCACTAAGCCACTTCAAAGGCCATGAAATGACAGGGTTTGGTGGTGCTATAAAAAATATTGGTATGGGCTGTGGCAGCCGCGCCGGAAAAATGCATATGCATAGCGAAGGCAAGCCAACAGTAAATGATAAGTGCCGTGGTTGTGGTGTATGCAAAAAGTATTGTGCTCATACAGCGATAAGCTATGATGACCATAAAAAAGCCAGCATCGATCATGATAACTGCGTAGGATGTGGACGATGTATGGGTGTTTGTAATTTTGATGCCATTGTTGCACCCTTTGACAGCAATCTTGACATATTAAATTGCCGCATGGCTGAATACAGCAAAGCAGTACTGCAAGGCAGACCACATTTTCATATTAGTATTGTTAATCAGGTCTCACCATATTGCGATTGCCACGGTGAAAATGATGCAGCCATTGTACCAGATATTGGCATGTTTGCGAGTTTAGATCCTGTCGCTTTAGACAAAGCTTGCATTGATGCTGTAAATGCTGCTCCTGCAATTGGATCAAGCATCATGGAAGATTGTGGCTGCAAACATGGCCAATTGGGTGATCACTTCAAAGCTGTGCATCCTGCAACAGATTGGCGTAGTCAACTTTCCCACGCTGAAAAAATTGGCCTAGGCAATAGTGATTATGAATTGGTCACTGTAAAATAACAGTTGCCCATTATATAGCTTCACTTGTAACTTTTATTTTAGGACTATGTCAGCACGTGTAAGACCCTACACAAAATTACTTTTGTGTAGGCACATAGATTAATTACAAACGCCTTCTGGGGCGTTTATCCCGCCTAAGCAAGCAAAGCTTGCTTGGCAGTAAGACACGAAAATCAGTCTCTACGGGCAAGCAAAGCTCGCCCTATTCCTGATTTATCGACCGCACTGACCCTGTCAGCACGTGTAAGACCCTACACAAAATTACTTTTGTGTAGGCACATAGATTAATTACAAACGCCTTCTGGGGCGTTTATCCCGCCTAAGCAAGCAAAGCTTGCTTGGCAGTAAGACACGAAAATCAGTCTCTACGGGCAAGCAAAGCTCGCCCTATTCCTGATTTATCGACCGCACTGACCCTGTCAGCACGTGTAAGACCCTACACAAAATTACTTTTGTGTAGGGTCTTATGAAACTGATTATAATGCTAGGTTATTATAATCACAGATGTATTACATTTATTAAAGATTATTTAAGTGGCTTATGGCAGAACCACCAATCATAACCTTCAAATTCTTGCATACGCTTTTGAGCATCAGCAACGCAGCAAGCAGGTGGCACAATAACTCTGTCGCCTAACATTTCATTGTTAGGCCAGTTAGCTGGCATTGCGCCTTGCTCATCAGATGTTTGAAGTGCTTTAACAATACGTACAATTTCGTCCATATTGCGTCCAATTTCTTGTGGATAGTAAAGCATAAGACGCAACATACCTTTAGGATCGATGATAAACACTACACGCACGGTATTTGTGCCTTTGCCGGGGTGAAGCATGCCAAGCTTAAGAGCAATGCTTTCTGTGCCTGCAATAATTGGGAAAGTAATTTCTACGTCTAATTTTTCTTTAATCCATTCTACCCACTTAATATGTGCAAAAACTTGGTCAATGGAAAGACCAACAAGTTTGCAATTTAAAGCTTCGAATTGCTCGATACGTTTTTGAAAACCAACAAACTCAGTTGTGCAAACTGGTGTAAAATCAGCTGGGTGACTAAAAAGCACAAACCAAGAACCTTTCATATCTTGAGGGAATTTCATGGGGCCATGAGTAGTAGCAGCCTCAAATTCAGGTAGGGCATCGCCCAAAAGTGGTAAACGTATGCTATCAGTGCAGCAACTCATAATATTTCTCCTAATTTTATCGCCATTGGCGGTTATTATTTTTAAGACAAAAAAGTCTTTGACTACGCGAATGAATCCTATTATCATTAAGACATGTGCTTGGCAAGAATTTTTTTTAAAAAACTCATCAATGCAATTTTTTAACATATTCACTTAATATTGTTATTTTTTAAGTTGCATTTAACCAAGCGGCTTTAATATTCATAGAGCATAACAATCTATTTTTATTAAGTTTATGTTTTAGCAATGCATAAGAATTTTTAGAAAAAATTTTAAATGGAGGTCATAATGTATTTTGAACAAGTTGTAACCCCTGGACTAGGTTGTTTTTCTTATCTATTTGGATGCCCTGTGGCTGGAGTCATGGCTGTGGTTGATCCAAAACGCGACATAGAAGTTTACCTTGAGCGCGCAAAAAGTATGGGAATGAAAATTACACATATTTTTGATACGCATGTCCATGCAGATCATATAAGTGGAGGCAGAGAGCTTGCAAAAGCGACTGGGGCAGACATATATTTGCATGAAAACGCTCCTATCGGTTATACAGCAAAAAAAGTACGCCATAATGACATTTTTGAATTTGGGCCAGTGCATGTGCGTATTTTGCATACTCCAGGACACACACCTGAATCCATTTCGCTTATTATAACTGATAAAGCCCGCTCCAAAGATCCACAAATGCTATTATCTGGAGATTTATTATTTGTTGGTGATACAGGTCGCCCTGATTTACCAGGTGAGGCTATCTTGGATGCACAAGTGCGTACACTTTTTGATAGCTTACAAACTGTGCTTGGTGAATTTCCAGATGGTTTGCAAGTATACCCTGGGCATGGTCAAGGTTCGTTATGTGGTGGTGGAATCAGTGCAATGCCTCATACTACCTTAGGTTTTGAGCGTGTTGCTAATCCGCGCATGGTAATAAAGGAGTTTGAGGATTTTTATAAAAATGTAATGGGTTACTTTCCTATGCGTCCACAAAGTTTTTCTCATATTATTGCTACCAATATTGCCGGTGCACCACTATTACCAACTTGCGAAGAAACATTACCAGCTCTAAGTACAGACCAAGTGCAAGCATTGCAAAAAGATGGCGCTACCATATTAGACTTGCGCAGTTCACTAGCTTTTGCCTCAGCACATATAGCTGGTAGTTTGCATGTGGATGCAACACAAAGTATAGCTCCAAATTGGATTGGTACCGTTGTTAAACCTAAATCACGTTTAATATTGGTTCTTAATGATAACGCAGACTTTGTTGAACAAAGAACCATGCTCAGACGTATGGGTTACGATGATGTAGAGGGTTGGTTGTACAATGGTATGGCCGCATGGATTGGTAAAGGCCTGCCAACACAAAGTGTCAATATTATATCATCAAAGCAATTATACGAACAACTTGCAACAGATAGCGCACCTACAGTTATTGATGTGCGAACAGCTTTTGAAATCTCAGCTATGCCATTTCCCAATGCCACATTGTTATCATTTGATGAGCTATTAAACCAAGAGTCGTGCCCTAAGGTAGAAAATGGTACAGTAGTGCTTTGTCAAAGCGGATATCGTGCTATAATTGCGGCTGCCATATTTCAAGCACGTGGATGCACTAACATCAGCTATTTGGCTGGTGGTGTTGCAGCTTATAAACAGGGTAAATATTTACTGAATTAATTAACCGGCATTGAAAAAGTTAAGATGTTAAAAACCTCTGTGCACATACATTGCGCAGAGGTTTTTATATGGATATAAGCTTGACAATAATCATTTTATAGTCAAGAAAGTAACTACTTTCCAAATCATTGTGCGGAGACTTTTGTAGCATTGATGTTAGCCAAGGCGACCAAAAATCAAGAATAGGCATAGCTTTATTTTGCTATTAAAACTAACTAAACGGGCGATGAATTTGCTAATCTTACATAAATTTAGGGTAATGCGATTGATGTTTGTGTCTTTTGGCCTGCACTAGAATTTTTTTTGCAAATATATAAGGATACGCTGAATAAATCAGCATTTCCATAAATTAAACATTTTGAAACAATGGTTACACGCATGACTAATACCCATACTAATTTAACAACTTCACTACCTTCTAAGCCTATTCCCCTTGTTTTTATTTTTGAGGAACTAAATTTTGGTGGAACACAACGCCAAATGTTAGAAGTTGCATGCCGCATTAATAGAAGTTTTTTTGCTCCTGAAATATGGACCTTGCGTGAGGGACGAGATTTTTTGCATGTAACACAAAATGCTAATATTCCGGTGCATTTTTTGCGCAAAGATGAAACCTTAAAGCCATTGCCAGCCGCCATTGCGCTTTTAAAGTACATGCGCTTGCGTAAGCCACCTATACTGCATTTGTGTACAACATTTCCAAATGTATGGGGGCGTATTTGGGGTAGATTGCTAAATATTCCTGTAATTGTTGCTTCGGTACGCGCGCAAGGTAATGTTAATAATCAATATGAACGTTTTTTATGGCGACTAGCTCACATGCATATATGCAATGCATCATCCATTAAAAAAGACTTATTACAAAAAGGTATTCCTCAAGACCGTTTATATAATATTCTTAATGGGGTGGATACAGATTTTTTTGCTCCGCAGGCTAACAATGTTTCTGCAAATTCTTCTATTGTGTGTGTTGGGCGTCTTGTAGATGCAAAAGATCACACAACTCTATTACGCGCATTTCAAATTGTTGAACAACGCTTACCCGGTACACACTTGCACATTTTAGGACGAGGAGAATTGCGTTCTCAACTGGAAGATCTTTCGCGTTCTTTAAATGTCGAGCATGCTGTAACATTTGAAGGTACGCGTGACAATGTGCATGAGTTTTTTCAAAAGTCTCAATTGTTTGTTCTGTCTTCAATAGATGAAGGTACACCCAATGTATTACTTGAGGCAATGTCTTGTGCTATGCCTGTTGTTGCTACAGCTATCGACGGTATACCCGATGTGGTTGAACATAATAAACACGGCTTATTAGTACCAGCTCGTGACCCTGCAAGCTTAGCAGAAAGTATATGCCTTATGTTAGAGCATAAAGAAAAAGCAAAACTTATGGGACAAGCCGGGCGAAGGCATATGATAGAACATTACTCACTTGACGCTATGACAAAACAGCATGAATCAATATATATATCTTTATGTAAAAATGCAGGATTGCTCGCATAGATCTACTAATACGATAAATTGTTGACACTACCTAATCAATCCCCCAAATATATTAATTAAGGAAATGTTTTTTGACTTGTTGATTTAATCAGCGTTTTCTTAAGATTGCTAACAAACCCCCTTTCGGGTGTTTGTGCCGCCTAAGGCAGACAAGCTGCCTTGGC
>CAYJPT010000080.1:0-10628 GCA_964372165.1 uncultured Desulfovibrionaceae bacterium
GCGTTTCCTTAAGAAAATGCTGATTTATTCTGCAAGCAGAATAAATCCGAAAGGCACACTGCCTTCATTCGCCCTGTGGGACGCAAAAAAGCGTGGTTTTTTGCTCTCATTCGACGTGCAAAGTAGGCACAATTGCCTACTTTGTAAGGAAACGCACAATATGTTTTTTAACTTGTTGATTTAATCAGCGTTTCCTTAGTTTTCTTTTGCCATAAAAAAATACACCTAAAAATATAATAAGTATAATTAAAGGTAGCCACGGCTCAAGGTGAAAAAATATGGTACGATGGTTTTTTATTTGGGCATAGCCCGTTAAACTTTTAGCGCTAAATTGGCTGCCTTTTAATATTAATCGTCCAAAATCATCAACAATGGCTGATATACCAGTGTTGGTGCTTCGCACAAGAAAACGCCCTTGCTCAATGGAACGCAACATAGCTAATTGCAAATGTTGTTCCGGCGCAGAGGAATCACCAAACCAGCCATCATTGCTGATGTTTATAAAAATATTTGCGCCTTGTTCCACCCTTTGTCTAGCAATGCTTGGAAAGATACTTTCATAACAGATGAGCATACCAAGGGCAAGCTCTTCATATATAATGGGTGTTATTTGCTTACCTTGTGTAAAGTTGCCAACACCTTGCAAAAGGGATTCTAAAAAGTTTATTAACAACCATGATGGTACGTATTCTCCAAAAGGTACAAGGTGCATTTTGTCGTAGAAACCACCAATATATCCTTTGGGATTGAGTAAGTAGGCACGGTTAAATATCTCTCTCTTTTTTGCACTGTGTGTGATGATACCGGGAGCGCCTACTATTAGTGGTAATTGCATTTCATTTACAAAGTTCATCAATCTTGGTGTAAATACTTTGTGATGTTCAAGAAAAAAGGGCATTGCTGTTTCTGGCCAAATTATAATAGCTTTTTGTTTGCCTGTATTTTCTTGATGCCACGCATTAACGGCTTGGCGAGTTAAATCTTCATAAATTTTTAAACTTGCACTTTGTGTATCAGGTTCCCATTTGATATTTTGATCAATGTTGCCTTCGGTCATTATAAAGGCAATATCTTGTTCTGATTTTTGCATAATTGGGTTGGTATAAAGGGTATACACACCAAATATGATAGGTAGTACCGTGCATAAAATACCCATGCCTCCAAGACGCATACGCATATTACTATGCTTTTGACCAATTACAGCTTCTGCCAAAAGTAAAGTGGCAAAAACGTATATTCCAGAAAGAATGCACCCCCCAACAATTGATGCAGCTTGTAACATAATGGGCCAAGGTACAAAGGCAGTGCTCAATTGTAACCATGAAAAACCAGTAAAAAGTATACCGCGCAAATATTCAAGACCATACCAAATACAAGCCAAAGCTAAGCAGCGTAAAGCAATAGTATGTGGCATATAACGCTTAAGTAATGATGATGCTAAAGAAAAAAGACCAGCATAAAAGCCTACATATGCTCCAATAGCTAAGGCGCAAGGTATAGCTAAAGGCCAAGGTAGTTTACCTACATTATGTATTGGTATTGCAAGCCAGTAGAGCGCAGCAGATGAACCAAGTAATCCTAAAAGCCAACCTTTACGCAAGGCATCCATATGGTTCTTGGCACTTAAGCCTATTAAAAAAAGGCTTAAAGGGTAGAGTAACACCATAATAGGTAAATGATAAACAGCATTTGGAAAGCCAATCCATATGCCAAGAATACCAAGTACTAGCCAAAAAGAATATAAAGAATGAGGCATTATTGTTCTGGCATTTTTTCTTGTATGGTGTTGAACTCGATTTTTTCCACTAAAATACGACGAATAAATTTTACATCAGCTTCTTTTACTATAAATGACCAACCATCAAGAGCAAAAACTTCACCTTGTGTTGGCACATGACCGGCTTGTAAGCTAAGATATCCGCCAATGGTGTCTACCTCGTCTGACTCTAAGTGTATTCCCAGTTCTTCTAAATCCTCAAGGTAGGTGCGTCCTGCAAGTTCATAACAGTTAGTGTTGATGACACGAATTTCATCTTCTTTTGGTGCATCGTGCTCATCCTCAATGTCGCCCACAATTTCCTCCAGCACATCTTCAATGGAGATAATACCAGATGTACCACCATATTCATCAATTGCAATAGCAATATGCAGTTTGCGAGAACGAAATTCCTGTAGTAGCTCACGTATAGCTTTGGTTTCAGGAACAAAAAATGGTTCACGCATAAGCTCATCTACAGTCACAAGTTGTTTTTCAGGTTCTATTAATGAGCTTAATAAATCCTTAGCATGCACAATTCCAATAATATTATCTCTTGTATCATGGAATACAGGTATGCGAGAATGACCAGATTCAATAATAAATTTGGCTGCTTCCATAAGCATGGTTTGTGATGGGATACAATCAATGTCCGTGCGTGGGGTCATGACATCTTGCACCTGCATATCGTCAATGCGTAGAATGCTAAGAAGCATGGATTCTTCATCTGCAGCTACTTCTCCTTCAGCGCGAGCTTCAAGGATGGCTCTTTCTAGTGATTCTTCATCGTCTCGGCGAAATAGCTTACCCAGTCGAGACCAAATCGTACTGTCGGGACCTCCGTCCAAAGGATCCTCCTAGTTAAAGTTTATAAAATATTTATAACAACAAGTCACAAAAGCAATGCTTATACTTTAACACATAAGGCTTTTCAAAGCTAATATAATGCACATTTTAATTGTGACCAAAATTTGTCATATGCTGTAAAATATTAAAATAAATTAAAAAAAGCATTATTTTTTATTCACATCAAAGCGACTTAGAATAAATTAAACTAGTATCAGTATAAGTTGTCAAAGTATAAAAATCAATACTAAGTTAAGTATAAAATAACTTCTTTCAAATTAAGTCATTATATTTTTTGTTTAATTATTTTTTATGATAATGATTTTTTGTTTTGCTGCATGTTCCATCGCAAAATTACAGGTGCTAAAATTGGTATACTACCATTTTCATCATTGGGAAACCAAATTATTTCACTTTTACCTTCATCCATGCCTGCCCAAGTGACAAAGCTTAGACCTATGCTCCATATTTTTTCTTTCTCATCAAAAGACTGAGAAACTACGCGGCAAGAAGCCCACAAGGCAAGAATTTTCTTTTCGGTTTGCGGTATGTTTAGCATAAGAAGGCAAAGCACATGGCTTCCTACTTTAAGCTGTTGTGATTTGTCATTATCCTCTTTAGGTCGATATAATAAATGCATACCACCAGCTGAAATATCTTTAAGAGCGATAACATTTTGTTTGCGTGGTTGATATGTGAAGATAGGATCTTTAATATCATCTTTCTTAGTTGGTAAGGGTTGATCTGGAGCAATTCCCCAAACACCTATGGCATTGATAGCATCTTGTGGTGGTTTGCAACGTAAAGTCTTGCGTTTTTGGCCAGATTCTAGTTGGCTTGGCAGTACAAATGTTAAAATAGCTATGGCTCCACGCCTTGAAACATTTATGCACTTTTCAGAAAAATGGAAAAATCCAATGGTATTGGTGTGAATTACTTGGAAAAAAATTCGGCAATGACAATCTTGCAATTGTTGCGCAGCAAAGGTATCTGCAATTTCTATTTCCATGTGCTGTCCATCCGCTACAGCACAAATCCCTTCACCTGCAAAGCCTTTAAGCTCACCATCAGTAACTTCAATATTAAATTTACTGCGCTGTCCAATGGCTCTATTAAGCAAATCATTAATAATACGAACTTTGCGAGCATTATTTTGATAATCAATCATACGTTTCCTTATTAGTGGTATTATCCAATATAAAAAGATTGCACCAATTATACAGGCTGAAAAAAATAATAACACATGACTAACTTGCATAACTTCCTGCTAGGTTTACGTGGTTTTAGTATTAATCACTTATATGTATTGTATCAATATTTTTCAACTTACGCAAATGTATTTCAAGGCATGTCAAAGCTGCAGGAGTTACGCCAGAAATACGCCCAGCTTGCCCAAAAGTATGGGGTTTTAGCTTTTGTAATTTTTCAATTACTTCTATGGAAAGGCCTGCAACATTAGCATAATCTATATCTTGTGGCAGAGGCATATTTTCAATACGTGTGGAGCGTTGTACTAATTGTTCTTGTCTTTGTATGTAGCCTGCATATTTTACAAGAGTTTGACTTTCTTCTTGCACGTCAAAAGCAAAGTTTTTTATGTCATCACAAAGCGGATAAAGATGCGCTAAATTAATGTTAGGGCGGCGTAAAAGTTCAGCCAAAGTCATGGATTTAGTGGCGCAACTTTCACCTATGCTTTGCAAAGCATTATTTAATGTGTAATTTGGTGCACAGCGTACACTTTCTAAAATATTATTTAATTGTTCAACATCGGCACATTTTTTTTCAAATTTGCACCATTGCGAATCGCTTACAAGGCCTATTTCTCGCCCTTTGGCGGTTAGGCGTTTATCGGCATTATTTTCTCTTAAAAGTAGGCGATATTCCGCTCTTGAGGTAAACATTCTATAAGGTTCAAGAGTTCCTAAGGTAATTAAATCATCTATGAGTACAGCAGTATATGCTTGGTCACGCCCTAAGATAAATGGTGGAAGGTTACGCAACTCATTAGAAATATTTATTGCAGCCCAAAGACCTTGTGCCGCAGCTTCCTCATACCCTGATGTACCGTTAATTTGTCCAGCATGCCAAAGTCCTGATATTTTGCGAGTTTCCAAAGTGGGCTTTAATTGTACAGGGTTAACATAATCATATTCAATGGCATAGCCTGGGCGCACCATATGCGCATGTTCAAGTCCAGGTATGGTATTAATTAACTTAATTTGCACATCTAGCGGCAGTGAAGTTGATATACCATTTAAGTAACATTCCGGACTGTTGAGTCCTTCTGGTTCAACAAAAATTTGATGACGTGTGCGATCTGGAAAACGCGCAATTTTATCCTCTATAGATGGACAATAGCGTGCGCCAACTCCTTGTATAACTCCCGTAAAAAGGGGCGATCTATCAAAGCCCGTTCTAATGACATCATGGGTTTTTTCATTAGTCCAGGTAATGTGACATGAAACTTGCTGTAATTGTGGGCCTGGCCCATGAAAGCTAAAGCTTGGAAGAGGTTGTTGCCCGGCTTGTTCTTCCATACAACTAAAGTCAATGCTGGATTTTAATATGCGAGGTGGTGTACCTGTTTTAAGTCGTCCCGTTTCTAACCCTAAATCACGTAAGCTTTGTGAGAGGTGGACAGCGGGTGAATCTCCCATACGTCCAGCTGATGTTGACATGCTACCAATATGTATACAACCACTTAAGAAAGTACCGGTAGTTAAAAGAGTATGCCTTGCAGTAAAATGTAAGCCTTGCGCTGTATAAACTCCGCTTAAACGCTCACCCTTGGTTTGCAACCCTTCAACACTATCTTGCCACACTTTTAGCTTAGGGCTTGAAAAAATACTTTCTTTAACCGCCGCCATATACACATCTCGGTCCATTTGCGCTCGTGTGGCACGAACCGCAGGACCTTTACTAGTATTGAGAATTCTAAATTGAATACCGGCTTTGTCAGCCCAAAGGCCCATCATACCACCAAGGGCATCAATTTCGCGTACCATATGCCCTTTGGCTAATCCACCAATGGCAGGATTGCACGATAAATGACCAATGCGATCAATATTACCTGTAATCAGTAATGTGCTATGCCCTAAATTTGCCAAAGCCATAGCTGCTTCGCAACCAGCATGCCCTGCACCAACTACAATTACATCAAAATTTGTATTCATAAAATTTAAGATAAAATTAAAAAGCCCACCACTGAGTAACAATGGCACATACTGCAGTAACAATGACAGTTAAAACAAAGGCATAACCCATGACACTGCCTGCGGCCTCCGGCTTATCAATTGATGCAGCAGCACTTAAAACCTTAGATGGGGATATAGCTCCAGCAAGACCGCCACCAATACCATTTGCCGCTACAAGCGTAAGTGGTGAAGCACCCATGGCTGTGGCAGCAGTAACTTGTAGTTTTGTAAGCATTGCAACTGCTGAAGATGCCGAGCCACCAATGAAGCCAGCAATAAGACCAAGAAAAGGCGTTGCCATGGGGTAGGCTGTACCAAAAAGTGCTGTTGCTTGTTCTGCAATGAGTAAAATCATATTGTTTTGTGGTACTGTTTCCCAATTAGCCAGTTTTCCGGAGTGGTTCATTACATAGGCAATGCAAAAATAAATGGCAGTTGCAAGTACAGGGCGCCAGCCACGTTGAAAAGCCTTGGCAAACATTGGCCCAGCAGCTTTAGGTGATACCTTAAGCAAAGGTAGGCAACAAATGGTACTTAAAAATACCCAAAAATAAGCTTGCCAAAATAAGCGAATTCTTTCAGGGCTACCGGGAATAATATCCACAGGCATAGACCAATTTTTAAATACTATGTCAAAAAAAGGCAGGCTAGGTGTATTTAATATTAAAGAGACAACTAATAGTAGTATCCAAGGTGATGCAGCATGCAAAAGGCTAAATTTTTCAATAGCTGCTGCATCTTTTGCGGTAAGTGCGCTTGTATCTTGCACTTGCCCACCACGCAGTTTTACATAAATTAGCAAAATAGGCACAACGGCTGCACCGGACACCACTGCTGTAACTGTTAATAAGCCCATTTTTGCTAAAGCAATGGCAATAAAACCAGAGCTTAAACCGGTAAGCACAGCCGGCCAAAAACCACGTAACATCAAAGAAAACCCACCGGCAACATGCAGGCATGCCAAGGCTACACTGGTGGATACAATAGGCATAAATGCAGCAAGGCTTATACCAGTCTCCAATAAACTTTGCCCAGCAAAAGTAGCCATTACCACAGCCGGAATGCCTAGCAGTGCATACATGCAAAAAGCTAAATATCCCAGTGATGGCAGTATAATAGATGCAGTAACGGAATATCCAAGTGCCATTAATATTGGTGGAAAAATTGCCATAGTGGCAGCACCAAGACCAGTAAGCAATGTACCAATGCTTACATTTATTAATAAAACTTGTACGGCTTTATCGCCAGGGCTTAAGGTTTTTATTAATGCAATGATACGCCCAAGTGCGCCGCTTTCGCCCATGATTGTAACTTGCAAAATACTTGCTGCTATGACTAAACCTACCGGTAATGAACCTAAAACTGCTGCTAAAAGTAAATTTGGTATAATTTGTGGTGCTGTATCAAAATAAAATATTGCTAAGCAAATAGTAAGTGCAAGGCCAAGAGCACCAGCACTGTCAGCAGACATTTTACAGATAAGTAGTAGTATTAATACTAAGAATAATGGAGATAATGCCAATAATGAAGATAGTAACATAAACTTGTCTTTTGTTAGAAGTGTGCGTATAAGGTCTACGTGTTTGTATTTTAGTGTTTTCCAAAGCACATCTTATGGCAAAAAAAAACTAAAAATGCAAGTGCTTTAATATCTACAGAAATGTAAATTTATAAGGTAGCGGGTTATAATTTATGGAACTTGTAATGTTTTTAATTGATTTTATACTTAATATTGATAAGCATTTATTTGAATTAGTTGCTAATTATGGTACTTGGGTATATGCAATTTTGTTTCTCATTGTGTTTTGTGAAACAGGTTTAGTGGTTACGCCATTTTTACCGGGTGATTCATTGCTATTTGCTACAGGAGTTGTAGCTGGTGCTGGTTTAATTGGCTATGTTGAGGCAATGGCTGTGCTACTTGTGGCAGGCATTGTTGGTGATGCGGTTAATTACAATATAGGAAGATATGTAGGCCCAACTATTTTTAAAAAAGATACACGCTTCATAAAAAAATCACATTTATTTGCCGCACAAGAATTTTATGAAAGACATGGTGGAAAAGCTATAATCTTGGCTAGATTTATACCAATTGTACGCACCTTTGCGCCATTTGTTGCAGGTATTGCAAAAATGCGTCTATCTTCTTTTGCTTTTTATAATGTAACTGGGTGTATTATATGGGTAGGGTCGCTTGTGAGCATTGGATATTTTCTTGGAAATACTCCATTTGCTCGTGAAAATTTTAGTTTAATAATATACGCTATTATTATAATTTCTGTATTACCTATAGTTATTGAAGGTACAAAAGCGTACTTAAAAAAACGCAAAGCGAATAATTAATGCTATAAAAACTTAATATAGCACTAGATGTGTAAAATACGATAAAGCAGTTATTAAAAAGTTAAACTAAAGCCTTGATGTGCCATATGTTTGCTTTGAAGTATTTTTTATCTTTGTAACATTTTTATTTTATGTTGTTTTTTAATTTAGAAGTATACTTTTATATAATTCTTCATACATAGCTGCACCTTTTTGTGGTGAAAATTGCTCCAAGGCATGGGCACGACATAAACGACGTACTAAAGGTTTATTCAATTGGGCATATGCCCAAAGTACGCCTTTAAGAAGCTGCTCTACATTTTTAGATTCTGCCAGATAACCTGTTTCTTCATGACGAATCATTTCAACAATGCCACCATTGGCAAAAGCCACAACCGGTGTTCCACAACCAAGAGATTCACAAATAACATTAGGTTGATTATCTTCGAGAGAAGGAACAATCACTGCATCTGCTGCATTGAATAAGGCTGACATTTGTTCTATGTCATCAATGTGGCCGAGGCATTTTACGGTAATGCCAGCATTTGTAAATTCTGGTGCAGCATTATTTCCTAACATAAAGACTACAATATGTTCTTTTAGTGGAGTTTGTGCTAAGTCTTGCAACAGCCTTACAAGGTAAATGCCACCTTTTCTTGTATTTGTTAGGTCTTGTGATGCAAAAAGTAGGGTTAAATTTTCTGGCTTGAGTCCTAATTGTTGGCGTATGGACTCTCTATGGAGAGGGCGAAATACATGCAAGGGCTGAGCGTATGGAATGTGATGTATGGGAAATTTGCCTAATAGAGCACTTTTTTGTGCTTCATTTGCAAGCCAAGCACTTGGTGCCACTACATGAATATCAAGCTCGCGATAGGCTGCCTTGCGCGCTCGCCATGTGTCAAATGCTAAATCTTTTTCTTGTTGAGAGCCCAATTCTGGACATGCGCCACATAGTTTTTCAAATTTACGACAACCATTGCTATAATGACATCCACCTGTAAAAGCATTCATATCATGTAAAGTCCATATGATTTTTTTGCCTTTAAGGTAAGCCATATCTAATGAGGGATCTAACATACCTGCCACCCAATGAAAGTGTAAAATTTCAAAATCGTCTAAAAAAGGAACATTGCTTAAAGAAGTGCATTGCCCCGGCAGTGAAAAATATTCTGCACCTTGTGGGCGATGTGGATAATGTGACATAGCAGCATGCACACTTTTGTGATAAGGTGGAAGTTCCTTGCGTATGCAACATGTGGAATGTTTGCCAACGGTTAGCATGTGAGTTTGCAAACCGTTGTGGGCCTCACTTTGTGATGGTAGCACGTGCACCCTTTGCTGAAAAAATTGCTTTTGTGCCACGTACATATGGCTATGTACATCTATATCACGCAAAGCTTCATGTAAACGTAAAGCAGCAATGGCAGCACCTCCGCTATCTGTTGTAGAAAATAGCGCAATTTGTGGACTTGTTTTTGTGTTATTTGCACTAAGTTTTGTTGCCTTAATGCCTTCCATGAAAAAAGAATCAGGCTTGCGCGCTTTACCATTTTCCATAGTGTCTAAGCCATAGTGTGTTATTTCTGGTAATGAACTTTCATTATGTGCACAAGATTTTACGGATACAAAGCCTTTTTGCTCAAGCAATTGCTGCAAAGAAAAGCTATCATACATCCATTTGTGTAGCTCACCCTGCAAATAGAATGCTGTATCTAGAGGTGGTAAAGCAGTAGTTGGTTTTGAAAGTATTTGACCTTGCGCCCCAATCACTCCAATTTCTACTTTTTTGCCAAGACGTGTAAAGATAAAGTCTGCTTGTGGCAGTGGGTCTTGCCTCAAGTAGTTTAATATTTCACCGCCACTTTGTGTACGTGTCAAGTTGTCAATAAGCTCAACTAGCATCCATTGATGTTTTTGAGCTGCACCATCTTCGCCGCGGCGCGCTGCATCAAGGCAATCTATATAAGTACGGGTAATGTTTTCTAAATCTGGTACCACAACACGCAAAAGTCCGCCTGGACGTAACACACGGTAACATTCTGCGAGGAAAAACTCGCCCCACGTTTTGTTCATATGCTCTAATACATGAGAGTGGTATACAACATCGAAACTATTATCGCTAAAGGGTATACCTAAGCGTAAGTCATAGGCTAAAACTTTACCGCCGTGGTCTATAAAGTCGATGTTGACCCAGTCTGCATGAAAGCTTGAACCACAGCCAAGATTGAGCATTTTTTTTTGAGTCATTTTTCTCTCTTTTTAAAATAGCATTCTGTTATAAACTTTTATTACGATATTATAAATAAAATTTCTACAAAATTATTGGTGCGAAGCCCCTTGCCCCACGGCATTCTGAGTTAAAATTTATTTATTATTTTAATTATTATGGTAAAATATAGGTTTTGTTTTTTGCACGGCCTTGCGACCCTACGTGCTACTTTTGTGTTCTTTATAGTATTTTAAGTTGACATCACTACTGTCAACTTAAGTAAAGGCACGCGTTG
>CAYJPT010000081.1:0-10598 GCA_964372165.1 uncultured Desulfovibrionaceae bacterium
CTGATTAAATCAATAAGTCAAAAGATATATTGTGTGTTTCCTTACAAAGTAGGCAATTGTGCCTACTTTGCACGCTAAATGAGAGCAAAAAACCACGTTTTTTTGCGTCCCATGGGCGAATGAAGGCAGTGTGCCTTTCTGATTTATTCTGCTTGCAGAATTATTCAGCATTACCTTAAAGGCTATGTGATTATACAATATTTTAAATGCATAAGGCTAAGCTTGCTGCATAGCTTTGCGTACCTTAGCAACTTGATCAACTATATCCACTGCGCCAACAAGTTCAGACACCAATGCACAGCACTTTGCACCATGTTTTGTAACCTCAGCAATATTATGTTTTTTTATTCCACCAATAGCTACAAAGGGTAATTCTATATTATGTGCAACAAAGTCAAGGTAATCATATCCAACAGGTGCACAAACATCTTCCTTGGTTTGTGTCGCAAAAATTGGCCCAACGCCAATATAATCTGCACCAAGCAATACTGCCTCACGTGCTTGCTCAGGGTTATGTGTTGATAAACCTATAATCTTATTTGGACCCACCAAACGGCGAACCTCTGACACAGGCAAATCTTCTTGCCCAACATGCACTCCATCTGCATCAACTAATAAGGCAATATCCACATGGTCATTTACAATAAAACAAGCTCCGGCTTCTTTTGTAATAGCGCGCAACTGCTGACACTCACGTAGCATATCACCGGCTTTAAGTTTTTTTTCTCGATATTGTATAATCTTGACCTTAGCTTTGAGCAATGCATCAACAACTTCCACAACAGAACGCCCAAGACTTAAGTTAGAGTCAGTAAGCGCGTATATATCAGTTTCATTAGGTAAAATGCGTGGCATATTATTTCTTTAAATAAAATTTTATACAAATGGAAATACTGATTTATTCTGCAAGCAGAATAAATCAGAAAGGCACAATTGCCTACTTTGTAAGGAAACACACAATATGTTTGTCGACTTGTTGATTTAATCAGCGTTTCCAAATAATTAATTTTTGCATTAAATGTAAAATTTAAGAGATTTTACAATGCAACTTTATGGCTCAAAAAACACTTGTCTTGCATATCCAAAACAGAAAATTCACCATTGGCATAAAACCCATAGGTGCGTGGATAACCTTGTTTTGGCAAAGTTAAACTACCAGGGTTCCACCAATGTACATGCTTGTAATCTTCACCCCTAGGTACATGCGTATGACCTGTAAGAATAACACTACCAGCTGGTAAATCAGCAAAATTTTGCTCATGAAAATCATATCTATGGCCATGTGATGCTAATATACGCAAGTTGTCGGCATAAATCCAACTTTGATCAACCAAGGGGAAAGACAGTAGGCTTTCATCTACTTCAGCATCACAATTTCCACGTAAGGCAACAATGCTTACTCCAAGGTCGCCAAGTATAGCGGCAACATCTTTAGGAGTATACTCTGTAGGTAAAGGATTTCTTGGGCCATGATAAAGAAAGTCACCAAGCAAAACACATAAGTCTGGTTTAAGTGTGTTAGTTTTTTCTTTTAAAAACTGCGCACTATCATGTGCACCATGTATGTCTGATGCTATGAGGATGCGCATGCTTTGTCATCCTTGGTCAATGGTTTTGCCTCTTCAATAAGCATAATAGGTATATCATCACAAATGGGGTATATAAGTGCACAGGCGTCACAAATCAAACCTACATTTTCTTGTTTTTCTTGCTTAAGAGTGAGATCTCCATGACAACGTGGGCAAGCCAAAATATCTAAAAGTTGCTTATCCATATAAATTATCCTTATAAGTACATCCTTGATTGATCACATCACTTTCAATTCATATAAAAGCGTATATCTTATAAGTATAATCCATATCACACATAATGGCAATATTGCATAACTACTTATTTTGTATGGAAAAATTACAAAAAACTAATCTTTGTCAAGCGTGCATATTTTTGCTAAACTAAAAAAATTAAAGGAAAATATTATGCAATATATTGATTTACATACTCATACTTGTGCATCTGACGGAAGTGACACGCCTAGTGAGTTAGTAAAAAAAGCTGCAAAGCTTGGCCTTTGTGCCATAGCTGTTACTGATCATGACACTCTTTCCGGCCTTGATGAAGCCACCGAGCAAGGAAAGATTAGTAATATTGAAGTTATAAGAGGATGTGAACTTTCTGTTGATTCTGAATGCGGCGAGATACATATTCTTGGGCTATGGGTAGCCAAACATGCGCCTGAGCTTCAACAAGCCTTTGAAATGCTACAAGCTTACCGTTCAAAACGTAATAAAATTATAGTGGACAGATTAAAGACTATGGGTCTTGATATTGACTATGAATATGTATTAAGTATTGCCGGCGGCGATGCAGTAGGGCGACCACATATTGCTGCAGCCCTTATGAAAAAGGGTTACGTTGCATCTGTGCGCGATGCTTTTGCAACTTACCTTGGGTCGCACGGCAAAGCTTATGAGCCAAAAAAAACTTTGAATGTGCATGAAGCCATGCGTTTATTAAACGCTTCAGGGGCAAGCATTTGCCTTGCACATCCGGGGTTAATAAATTGCACCGAAGCATGGCTTTCAGATTTAGTACACAAATTAAAAGATTTAGGCTTGTCTTCCATTGAAGTTTATCATAGTTCACATACTGATGCTGTTCAAAGCATGTGCTTAAAACTTGCAAAAAAATATGATTTGGACATTTCAGGTGGCTCTGACTATCACGGAAGTGCTAAGCCACAAATCCATTTGGGTGTTGGTAAAGGAAACCTACGCATTGGTATAGACATTTTAAACACTTTGAAGCAAAGCCGTATTAATAAAGGTTTGGCAATTTAACTTATTATAAAAAATGAAATCTTCAGCTAATGATATCTCCCTGCCAGAATTATTGGCTCCGGCAGGAGCAATAGAGCAATTGGAAGCCGCTATCCTTTATGGTGCTGATGCTGTCTACCTTGGTGGTACAGCATCACTTAGAGCTGCACGTAATTTTGACCATGATAATTTAGCCCTTGCAAGAAAACTCACCCGTGCTGCCAATGTGCAATTATATTTTTGTTGTAATGCTTTTCCTCGGCAAGGGCATTGGGCAAATGCCATAAAAAATTTAGAAGAGGGAGCAAATGCTGAAGTTGATGCTTTTATTATTGCCGATCCCGGTGTTTTATATTTAGCAAAAAAGCATTTTCCTCAAATTCCTGTTCATATTTCAACCCAAGCCAATACATGCAATGAAGGCAGCGTGCAATTTTGGCACGATCAAGGTGCTACACGTGTTAACACCGCCCGTGAATTAAGTTACAGAGAAATTCGCTCCATAAAAAAATCCTGCCCACAAATGGAGCTTGAGTGCTTTGTACATGGTGCACAATGTCTTGCAATTTCAGGGCAATGTCTTTTGTCAGCTTGGTTAAATAATCGCCCTGCAAATGAAGGGCAATGTACGCAGCCATGTAGGTTTCAATATCGCCCCATGCCCAATCAAAGCCTGATATTAGAGGAATCCAAACGACCAGACCATCCACTATGGCAAGTCAGTCAAGGTGACGAGGGTTATTCTGCCGTGTGGTCACCGGAGGATTTATGCTTACTTAATTTTGTTCCTTGGTTTGTGCGTCAAGGTATTAGTGCTTTAAAAATTGAAGGACGCATGCGTAGTGGTGGGTATGTTGCCCATGCTGTTAATGTTTACCGCCATGCCTTGGACCTTTGCGCACAAGGTATAAGTAAAGCTAATTGGCGCAAGGCTTATATATCAATGCTTGGTGAGCTTGAATTATGCGCTGTGCGTGCCTTGGGCTCAGGTTTTTTTATACCTAATCATCAAGTATTTGCACCACAACCGCCACGAGGTGCAAAATCCTCTGTGCTTGCACGCATAGGTGAAGAAGAGCGACAAGGTGTATGGCGTGTAAATGTGCGTAGCAAATGGGATACTACATTGCCTATACGAATCATGCTTCCAGGTGCTAAGCATCTGATTATTAAAGCTAAAGATTATAAAATTGAAAACCATAAAAAAGCTTTATGTGATGTTGTACACTCAGGAACTGAGGCCAGATTTTTTTGTTCAATTGATAGTATTCCATTGGGCGCATACATCGAAAGCTAATTTATCTTGTAATATCAAGTTTTTATCTAAATTTAATCTGTTATTGCTTTTTATTGCACATTAACATAATGTCTGATTTTATTTTTACTTAGGAGAACTTTGGTGGAACATAGGGAGCAACAACAAAAGCGTAAGCCTGTTAAGATTGCGAGTAAGTCACCGCATGTAGCGTACTTTACTCCAATGCTAGAGAGCTTTGCTGCGCGTGATGACCTTAATGAGGTTGTCAAAAATCGTGTAGTAAAGTCTTGTGACCTTTTAGACAAGGAGGTTGCCCTATTTCCCAACAACTTTAAGAAAACGCATAGCATACACCCTATAGTTGCTGAGTATGAGGGCTATGACGCAAGTGCCCTTGAGCAATTGGCAAAGGAAACAAAATTCGCCATTGCCGGTCGCATTATGGCTTTACGCTCTTTTGGTAAGGCAACATTTTTTCACCTTATGGATCAAAGCGGGCGCATGCAATGTTATGCTGTTAAAGAAGACCTAGGTGAGTTGTACGCTATTTTTAAAAAATTTGATATTGGCGATATTGTTGGCGTTGAGGGCACTCTTTTTCACACCCAAACAGGTGAATTGACTTTATACTGTCAAAATGTGCGTCTTCTTGCACGTTCCATGCGTCCTTTACCAGAAAAGTATCATGGCTTAAAGGATATGGAAACACGCTACCGCCAGCGTTATGTTGACTTAATTGTTACGCCCAAAGCTCGTGATATTTTCCAAAAGCGCAGTCAAATTGTTAGAGAGTTTCGCCGTTTTATGGAAGACAAGGGCTTTTTAGAAGTCGAAACACCCATGATGCAACCGGTTGCCGGTGGTGCTGCTGCTAAGCCTTTTATTACGCATCATAATGCTTTAGATATGCAACTTTATATGCGTATTGCGCCGGAATTATACCTCAAGCGTCTTTTAGTCGGTGGATTTGAAAAAGTATTTGAAATCAATCGTAATTTCCGTAATGAAGGTATATCAACACGCCATAATCCAGAATTTACCATGTGTGAATTTTACTGGGCCTATGCTACATACGAAAATTTAATGGATCTTACTGAAGAATTGTATGCATATCTGGCTGAAAAGGTTTGCGGAAGTACACAAATTACATATCAAGAGCAAGCAATAGACCTCACCCCAGGCACGTGGAAGCGTATTACTTTTTATGACTCTTTGGAATGTATTGGAGGGCATAGCCCAACCTTTTACAATGATGCAGACAAGGTACGCCAATATTTGCGTGACCGTGGTGAAAAAGTCCTCAAGGATGAGAGCATTGTTAAAATGCATACCAGATTGTTTGACCTTGATGTAGAGCCAAAATTAATTCAGCCGCATTTTATATATCACTACCCGACTGAAATTTCACCGTTATCTCGTCGAAATGACGATAACCCTGATGTTACAGATCGCTTTGAGTTGTTTATTACCGGGCGAGAAATGGCTAATGCTTTTTCTGAACTAAATGACCCTATGGACCAACGCTCACGTTTTGAAGATCAAGTACGTGAAAAAGAAGCTGGTGATGAAGAAGCTTGCTCTATGGATGAAGATTATTTGCGCGCTTTAGAGTACGCTATGCCTCCGGCTGCTGGCGAGGGAGTAGGTATTGATAGGCTTGTCATGTTATTGACTGATAGCCACTCCATACGTGAAGTTATACTCTTCCCGTTGCTTAAGCCTGAAGTGTAGGTTTGCAAAGTAAGATGGCACAAAAAAAATCGCCCTTGGCTTTTGAGCTATTTATTGCCCTGCGCTATCTGTTTTCAAAGCGCAGGCAGACATTTATTTATGTCATATCCATTATGTCTATACTTGGCGTTGCTTTAGGCGTTGGTGCATTGGTGGTTGTGCTTGGCGTATACAATGGTTTTACAACAGATATACGCGATAAAATTCTTGGTGCAAATGCACATGCAATCGTTATGTCTTATATTCCGGGTGCGCTTGATCAGTCAGAGCAAACCATGCAAAGCATTTTGCAAACACCTGGAGTTTTGGGTGCTACACCATTTTTGTACACAGAAGTGATGCTTTCATCACCAAATGGTGTTAAGGGATTGGTTTTGCGTGGGATTGATCCTAAAACTGCACCAAGTGTTCTTTCAATATTAAGCAATATGCAAGCAGGCTCTGTAACTGCTCTTGAGCAAGACCCTAACGACCCTGCATCCAGAATTCCTGGAATTATTATTGGTGCTGAATTAGCAAAACGATTAAATTTAGACATAAATAGTAGAGTAAATTTGCTTTCAGCTTCGGGACAAACTTCCACAGCAGGTTTTGCGCCGGCTGTAAGGCCATTTAATGTGGTAGGGATTTTTAAGACCGGAATGTTTGAGTATGATGCAACGCTTGGCTTCGTTGCATTACCTGCAGCACGTAAGGTACTTGGCCTACCGCCTGAACGAATTTCTGGTATTGAGCTTTCAATTGATGACATATACAAAGCAGATATAATTGCTAATAATGTAGCAAAGCAACTTGGATCACCATTTTACGTTCGTCATTGGATGGAAATGAACGCCAATCTTTTTGCTGCCTTACAACTTGAAAAAATAGGTATGTTTATTTTACTGGCCATGGTTGTTCTTATTGGTTCTTTTTCTATAGTTACAACACTTGTAATGTTGGTTATGGAAAAAACGCGTGACATTGCAATTTTAATGTCTATGGGTGCCACTCGAAACATGATTAGGCATATTTTTATGCTGCAAGGTACAATTATTGGCATTGTAGGCACAGCATTGGGTTATGTGTTAGGCATTAGTGTGGCGCTTTTACTAAAACGCTACCAATTTATAAAATTGCCTAAAGGTGTTTATACCATTGATCATTTACCCATACTTCTAACATGGTCAGATACTATTTTGGTGGGTGTTTGTGCAATGGTTCTTTGTTTTTTGGCAACTATTTATCCGGCACGCCAAGCTGCACGCCTAGAACCGGCGGAGGCTTTGCGCTATGAATAACAATGTGCTTTATGAATTCCAAGATATTTGCAAAAGTTTTAGCTCTGCTGAAGAACAAATTGATATATTAAACAATATTAATATTAAAATTCACGAAGGCGAATCGCTTTCCATTGTTGGTGCGTCTGGATCTGGCAAATCAACACTTTTGCACCTTATGGGTGCATTAGATATTCCAAGTGCTGGAAAAATTTTTTTTAATAACATAGATTTACAAATTATGTCCGCAGACGAAAAGGCGCATTTTCGTAATAATTACGTGGGTTTTGTATTTCAATTCCATCATTTATTACCAGAGTTTTCAACAATAGAAAATGTGGCTATGCAAGCAATAATTAGCGGAATGTCACATGAGAAGGCTATACAAAAGTCTAAAAAAATGTTAGACAGAGTAGGACTTGCTAAAAGAATGGAGCATAAGGTCACTACTCTTTCAGGTGGCGAGCGTCAGCGCGCCGCTATTGCACGTGCTATTCTTATGCAACCACGTGTTCTTTTGGCAGATGAACCAACAGGAAATCTTGACACTCAATCAGGTTCAAAAGTAGGAGAACTACTTTTAGAGTTAAATAAAGAATTGGGTATGACATTGGTAGTGGTAACTCACAATAATGAACTGGCAGCCAGTATGGGGCGAAGCTTAGAACTTCGTTCAGGAGTTTTGTATGATAAAACGTTTGTTTAATCTTTTTTCCGTATTTCTATTTTGTTTGCTCACAGTTAGTGCAGCTCAGGCAGCACAAGCAAGTGGGCCTCAGGTACTCATCATACCATATCAAGTCAATGCTGGCGATGATATGAATTATTTACGTGATGACATACCACAACTCCTATTGGATAGATTGCAAAGTCAAGGTATTAATGTAGTACCTGCTTCTAGAGCACGCTCTCTAGTAAACCAACAAGAGCTTGAAACACTTGACATAAAAGCTGCTAGACGCATGGGTGAAAGTGCCAATGTTCAAGCCGTTGTTTATGGTGTGTTTAACCAAATTGGTTCTGGCTTTACCTTAGACTCTCGCATTGTACCCATAGTAAGCAGTGAAATACCAGATGTTGTGACCATTCAAAAAACAAATATGGTTGAACTTGCTACTGCTGTTGATACCCTAACAACACGTGTTAAAAACATTGTGATGCCAGGTCCATCAGCCGCTGTTGGCATTTCTCCAGCTCTTGTTGCTGGTGCTGCGCTACCAAAAGGTGCTATCTCAGATATAAGAGTTAGTGGCTTACGCATTATGGACCAAGATGCGGTGCTTATGCGCCTTTCACTACGTAAGGGAGACAATCCCAATGCTGCTGCCATAAACGAAGAAGTAAAACGTATTTGGGACATGGGCTACTTTAGTGATGTAAATGCACAATTAGAATCAGGTAATGTATTAGTATTTAATGTTATTGAAAAGCCACGTATTGACAGCATCCAAATTCAAGGTTCTGATGCCATTGATGAAGATGACATCTTAGCAACCATGAACTCCAAAACTGGTGCTGTTCTTAATGAAAAACTACTTGCGGATGATATACAAAAAGTAACAGAGCTTTATCGCAAAGAAGGTTATTATTTAGCTGAAGTTACACCAAATGTTATAAGCCGTGAAGGTGGCGTTGGTGCACGCCTTGTTCTTAATGTTAATGAAGGCAATAAGCTGTATATACAAGAAGTTATAATTAATGGATTAAATGAACTTGATCAAGACGATATTTCTGACTACATGGCACTACAACCTCGCACCTTGTTCTCTTGGTTTACAGGTACAGGTGTTTTGGAAGAAGAATATCTTGAGCGTGATTCTAATGCCATTGCAGCTTTTGGATTAAATGAGGGTTATGTTGATATACAAGTATCTGCACCGGATGTAGAATATAAATCTGATGGTATATACGTTACTTTTCAAGTAAATGAAGGACCACGCTATAAAATTAGAGAAGTTCAATTTGGCGGAGACCTCATTGATACTGAAGAGCGCCTTATGCATATAGTCCAAATGGACAACCAGAGGGAAGATAATGAATACTTCTCTTTAACAGTAATGCAAGAAGATTCAAAGCGTTTAGCTAATTTTTATGGTGACTACGGTTATGCTTTTGCTGAAGTGGACACTAAAATACTTAAAGATGAATCAGGTGCACCAGTATTAAATGTTGGATATTTAGTTAATAAAAAACAAAAAGTATATATACGCCGCGCAGTAATTGAAGGAAATTCAAGGACACGTGACAATGTTATCCTACGTGAATTACGCTTAGCTGACGGTGATGTATACGAAGGTGCTAAAATGCGCCGCTCAACTCAACGTATTAACCGCCTAGGCTACTTTGAGGCCGTTGATATTGAGCTTGTACCAACAGGTACGCCTGAAGAAGTTGACCTTAAGATTAAGGTTAAAGAGGGCAATACCGGAGCTATTATGGCTGGTATTGGTTACTCAACCTATTATGATGTTGGTGTGTCTGGTTCTATTACAGAGCGTAACCTATTTGGGCGTGGCTATTGGTTGCAACTGCAAGGTTTTGTATCTTGGCGTCGTACATCTGGTACTTTCTCTTTTACAAACCCAAGAGTTTATGACACCAATTTATCAATAGGTAATGACTTCTATTATACACATGATTATTGGGATGATTTTACCAAGGATACTCTTGGTGATAGCATACGTTTATCATATCCTTTGGGAGAATATACAACAATTGGTGGTGGATATCGTATTGAACGTTACGAATTATCTGATGTTGAAGCATTCTCATCACCTACAATTAGTGATTATAAAGGTGTAAACTGGACCAGTGCCATTAATGCACGCATAGTACGTGATACAACTGACGATAGAAGCCGCCCAACTACAGGTACTATTACTCGCCTCTGGGCTGAATACGGCGGCGGCGGACTTGGTGGAACTGACAACTTTGTTAAGGCAATGATTGACTGGCAAGGTTTCTACAGCTTTAGACCTGACCATGTATTTCACGTTCGCGGACGTCTAGGTGGTGTGTTTGAAAACCAAAGTGATACCTTAGTTCCTGTATTTGAGCGTTTCTACATCGGTGGTATCGATACAGTTCGTGGTTATGATTACACAAGTCTTTCTCCACGTGACCAAGTCTATAATGATAGAATTGGTGGCGATAGAATGGGTGTACTTAACTTAGAATACATTTGGACTTTCCAAAAAGAACTTGGACTTTCCATCGTACCATTTATAGACGCAGGCTTTAACATTGATTCAAAATACATGAGTGTTAACGACTACTTAGTTGCTTCAGCAGGTCTTGAATTACGCTGGCGTTCACCTATGGGTGATTTACGTGTAGCCTACGGTATCCCGCTGGTTGATGACTATGATGGCAATAGACCTCCAGGACGTTTTGAGTTCACTATGGGTCAATTCTTTTAATAGTTTGCCCATAACAGAAATAGTATAAAACAATAAAACCCGCTGATAATTTCAGTGGGTTTTATCTTTTAAAGCGTTATAAATTTAAAGTTTATTTTATAGTATTTTAAGACTC
>CAYJPT010000082.1:0-10598 GCA_964372165.1 uncultured Desulfovibrionaceae bacterium
GCTTGTCTGCCTTAGGCGGCACAAACACCCGAAAGGGGGTTTGTCATCTGTCTAGGGATACAAGTATCCTCAGATTAAATGCAAAATTACAATTGCAGCATGAACTCAAAAACAAGGGGTAGTTTAAAACACCCTTCGGAGCACGTAGGGCCGCAAGGCCGTGCAAAAAACAAAACTTATATTTTACCATAATAATTAAAATAATAAATAAATTTTAAATCGGAATGACGTGGTTGCTATTGCGTGGTAGTCTAAATATTATTGCATTTTTGATGATAAATTAATAATAACAGTATAATAAAAATTTGAAGCCATAAATTATGTTACCTAGTGGTTTGGAAAGGTATTTTGATAGTACTCAACTTAAAAAACTAAGTTGCACGCGTATAGGCATTGCCGGAGTGGGCGGGCTTGGCTCTAACTGTGCTATGCTCTTGGCACGTAGTGGCATAACAAACTTCGTACTGATTGATGATGATAAAGTTGACGCATCAAATTTGAATCGACAACACTACTTTCCAAGGCATGTTGGGCAATATAAAGTATGTGCTTTGGCAGAGAGTTTACTTGAATTAAACCCAAATATCAAAATAGAACATTTTATTGAACGTATAGATGCATATAATGTAAATAAGTTTTTAATATTAGCGGATTATTGGGTAGAAGCTCTAGATGAAGCCCCAAGTAAACGCCTTTTTGTAGAACATACTTTAGAGAAAAGTCTTTTTACGGTTAGTGCCTCTGGTATATGTGGTTTTGGTGGGTCACCCATGCAACAAAAAAAATTAGCAAATCTAGTCTTAGTAGGTGATTTTAGTTCAGATATGGCGTTACTTCCACCCCTTGCGCCACGTGTGATGCAGGCAGCCGCTATGCAAGCTGATGCAATTTTGGCGCATATTTTACAATAAGATAATTTATAGATTGTGATAAAACACTAAAGTGGCAGCTATTATTACTTATGAGAAATTTAACGCGCGCCATGTAAAATGAGTAGAAAACAATTTTTTGTTTTCTTAAAAGTAGCGTTTGGAGAGGCTTATCTTGCGGCTAATTGGGCTTTGTAAATCGTTTTTTTTGCTACCAAGTATTGACAGTGTGGCACATCGCTGTAAAACTCACACAGATGCATAGTTTATGTATGTTTAAAGCGATTTTATCCATATTAAAATTCATACCAAGCGCGAATGTTTGTGCTAAATAGTATTTAAGAAAGGGATAGTTATGATAGATATTGAATTACAAATGAGCCAAATAAAACGTGGCATCGCAGAGTTGATTGATGAGGGTGAGCTACGTAAAAAAATTGCCAGAGGTAAACCTTTAACCGTAAAAGTTGGCTTTGACCCCACAGCTCCGGACTTGCATTTGGGCCATACTGTTGTAATGCACAAAATGCGACATTTTCAAGAGCTAGGGCATAGAATTGTTTTTTTAATTGGTGATTTTACGGGACTAATTGGCGATCCGTCTGGTCGTACAGAAACACGCCCACCATTAACCAGAGAGCAAGTTCTTGCCAATGCTGAAACATATAAGAAGCAAGTATTTAAAATTTTAGATCCACAAACTACTGTGGTTGAATTTAATTCTTCTTGGCTTGGTGAAATGGGAGGTGCAGACTTTATACGACTTGCATCACGTTACACTGTGGCACGTATGTTAGAGCGTGATGATTTTGAAACGAGATACCGTGAACAAAGACCTATAGCAATACATGAATTTTTATATCCACTTTGTCAGGGTTATGACTCTGTTGCATTAAAATCAGATGTGGAAATGGGTGGTACAGATCAAAAATTTAATTTGCTTGTGGGACGGCATTTGCAAGGTCAATATAATATAGAGTCACAATGCATTATTACTATGCCATTACTTGAGGGCACAGACGGTGTGCGTAAAATGAGCAAATCTTATGGTAACTATATTGGCATTGATGAAAGCCCAAGCGATATTTTTGGCAAGGTAATGTCCATATCCGATGAACTGATGTGGCGTTATTATGAACTATTATCTTCTAATACTCTTGATGAAATTGCGTTAAAAAAGCAAGCTGTTGCCGATGGTAATTTGCATCCAAAGGTGGCAAAAGAAGATTTAGCTGAAGAAATGGTTACACGTTATCACTCTGAAAAAGCAGCTAAAGAAGCACGCCAAGGTTTTACGGCTGTATTTGTGAAGGGTGGTGTGCCTGATGATGCTCCAGAATATAGTTGTGATGCAGGTGAAGATAGTGTGCCACCAGTGTTTTTGGAGGCAGCTGGGCTTGTAAAATCCCGTGGTGAGGCTCGTAGGCTTATTGATAGTGGGGCTTTTTCCATTGACGATGTGCGCTGTGATGATGCTCAAAGTTCTCTTGCTTCAGGTTCTTATATTATCCGCTTAGGTAAAAAAAGATTTTTGCGCCTAACAGTGAGGTAATTATGCGTAAGCTTTATGTTGCTATGGTGGGCTTGCCTGCCCGAGGAAAGAGTACATTAGCACGACGTATTTGTGAAAACTTGCGTGATGAGGGCACTAAGGCTGCCATTTTTAATAATGGCGATGTGCGGCGTGAGATAGCCGGTGCTGAATCTACAGAGCCAGAATTTTATTCGGCAAGTAATGAACATGGGCGAGAAATGCGTGAACATATCGCTTTGCAGAATATGAAACGCGCTCAAGATTTTTTGCAGCAAGGTGGTGATGTTGCCATTTTAGACGCAACTAATGCAAGTCGTGCCAGACGACAAGTTATTACACAAACATTAACAGATTTCCCTGTGCTTTTTGTTGATTGTGTTAATGAAGACCCACTCTTGCAAGATAACTTTATACGCTCCAAATGCCAGTTGCCAGAATTTCAAAATATGCCTGCAAGTGCTGCTTTGAAAAGCTTTCACACGCGTATTGCTTATTATGAACAAATATATGAGCCAGTTGGACCTGCTGAAAAGTATTGGTTGTGTGTTGATGCAACGGCCAACCGTATTTTAGCCGAAAGTCCATGTGATGGGTCGCCTTATTATCCTGCTATACGTGATGTTGTGGTTTCTATGTGGGTGCGCAATTTATATCTTGTGCGACATGGCCAAACTCAATTTAATGTTGAAGGGCGCATTGGTGGTAATCCAAACATCACAGATAAGGGTCGAAATCAAGCTAAAGCCTTGGCAGAACATTTGCAAGATGAAGATATTTCATGGATATTTACATCAACTCGTTTACGCTCTCATCAGACAGCAGCCCCTTTACTGTCTAATAGGCCGCACAGCCAAAAGATGGCATTAAAAGAGTTTGATGAAATATGGGCCGGTAAATGCGAGGGCATGCGTTATGATGATATACGCACGAATATGCCGGAAGTAACAAAGGGTCGGCATGCCAATAAGTATACATATGCTTACCCTGAGGGTGAAAGTTATGCTATTTTACGAGAACGAGTAAGGCGAGGCTTGCGCCGCGCGCTCTTTCTTGCCGGAGATTCACCCTTACTTATTGTAGGGCATCAAGCTGTTAATAGGGTGATTTTATCACTTTTCCTTTTGCAACGTAGTGAGGATATACCATATATTTATATTCCGCAAAATCAATATTATCACATATCTACTACGCCAAGACGAAAACTATTTGAGCTGAAACGCTTTTTTTAAACTAGCCTTGCAATGATATGCAGTAAGGAGAGCTAGAAATTTTTGTGATATTCATTTAAATGAATTGTTAGTCAATGCGAATTTTAAGTAAATACAAGTGCTTTTAGGTTCGCCTAAGATAAAAGAGGTCTTATAATGGAAGACATGATGAATTTTGCCTTTTTGAAAAAGGAACCTACACCGCCTAATAATAGACGTGTAGGCATAATTGGAGCAGGACCTTCAGGGCTTGCAGCATGCGGATTTTTGGCTTCTCATGGATATCAGGTGGATATGTATGATAAATTACCAAAGCCTGGTGGCTTAATGCTATTTGGTATTCCAGGGCATCGTATTCCTTCTGATCGCATTCATCGCGGCACAAATTTTCTTGCACGAACATATGGTGTTCATTTTCATAGTAATACAAAAGTTTGCTGTTCAAATCCACTTTTTGAGGAAGAGGGTGATCATTTTTCGCAAGATATGCGTAGTATAGATGAATTAGTCGAAAAACACGATGCCATTATGATTTGCACCGGTTCATGGAAATCTCGCCGATTAGGTGTTGAAGGTGAAAATTTAGTTAATGTCTTATCTGGACTTGAATTTCTTTTTCCTATCAGAGCAGCTCATTATGGCAGTTCCAATGTGCAAATCCCTGACGTTAAAGATAAAAATGTTGCAGTTATTGGTGCTGGCTACTCTGCAGTTGATGTGGCACATACAGCTAAAATTATGGGTGCAGCCAATGTTTATATGATATATCGACGTACTATGAATGATGCTCCAGCAGGGTATTTTGAGCTTGAGCGTTTAATAAAGCTTGGCTGTCAGTGGCATGAGCTTTGTGTCCCCACACGAATTACTGGTGATGTTCATGTAGAAAGTATTGAATATACAAATAAAACTACAAACGAGCAATGCAGCTTACCTGTGGATATGGTAGTGTCTGCCATTGGTGAAATACCAACACCACCTTTTCAAGATCAATTGGGATTAACTGATGTGCGTAAGGGTGAGGTGCGCTGGTTGCATATGACAAAAATTGAAAATGTTTTTGTAGCCGGTGATGTGCTGAGCGGACCAAGTAAGATAGGCAAAGCCGTTTACAGTGGATTGCGTGCGGCACGCTCTTTAAATCATTGGCTTGACCTAAAATCACAGCATCGTGAGGCAGAATATAATTATGCTGCTGACGTTATTGCACCAAACTCTCTAAGGTAAAAATATATGTCTAAAACACCATTAACAGGAAAAACTTTATACGTTGATTATGAAAAATGTATTGGCTGTGAAACTTGCGAGGCTGTTTGTAAGTTTCTTTATGATCAACCACGCATTGTGATGGCCCGCAGTGCAGCCGGCCAAATTGTACCAATTTACTGTATACATTGTGATCAAGCTTTTTGTATGCGCGTTTGTCCTCGTAATGCCATTAGTCGAGATCACGACAATGCTGTTATATTGGACACCATGCTCTGTCGTGGATGCCAAACCAGAAATTGCATGATGGCTTGCCCTTATGCAGGATTTTTTGAGTCTGATAAAGGAGTTGGCAGTCGCAAATGTGATTTGTGCGCTAAAAGACGCTCTGAGGGCATGGAACCTGCATGCGTTGCCATGTGCCCATGTTCTGCCATAATGTATGTGGAAAGATCTGAACTTAATCATATAGCATCAGAAAAATCACGTGAAGTGCGCAATGAAGTCCTTGCAGGCTTTATGGGTAAAAAAACTTAATTTATTAATTGAAAAAATTATGAAAAAAGAGCTCATACTTAAAGCCGCAGCACAGCTTTTTTCTCAAAAAGGCTATGCTCGCACATCTACAGCACAATTAGCAGCACAAGCAGGTGTTGCCGAAGGTACAATCTTTCGTTATTTCAAAAATAAAGAGCATGTGTTTATAACTCTTGTAGAATGCTTGCGGGATAAAATGTCATATGATGTGCTGCAGTACCTTGAAATACAAGGTGAGCAAACAAGTATTGAACGCATAGTGTCCATAATAAAAGCATGCTATGTGTTTGTTAATAAAAATAATGTTGATTTTGCAATTCTTTTACGCGATGCACCAGGGCATTATGGCGATCCTAATAGTGCAGCCTTTGAGCATTCAAGAGCCATTTATGTTATTTTACAGGCACATTTTCAGGTGGCTATAGAACAAGGTCAAAAAGATAATTGCATACGTAAAGACTTACACCCATCTGACACGGCTTGCCTTTTGGCATCATCCTTAGTGGGGCTTATGCGTGTTGTGCATCTTAACTTTTTGCAACCAACAGAAAATATGTTGAAAAACTTTATTCTTTGTACAATCTCCATGCTGGAAAGCAAGAGGGAAGATATAAATTAAATTGCCAGAAATAAGAGCATAATGCGATTTTCTGGCAATTTAATTGATTCACCTTAACTAAGGGTCCTGCACAATTATTATTTAGTTCTATTTTTGTGCTTTTACAGTAAATTTGCATTTATTTAAAAATCTACTTGTGCAGGACAAAAGCCTCAAAAATCAATCATTTAACGGCGAAGCAAAGCTCCGCCTATTCTTGATTTTTGGTCGCATTGACTATCGTCAACGCTCCAAAAGACTCCACACAATGAATTATGCAGGAGTCTTTAACTGCATGTTTTTAAACAGTTATACTTTATTTCAACATAGGCTAAAGTAAATTTTTTACATCATATCCTTGGCTTTGTCCTGCCTGTTCAGCATTAGTTCCACCAAGTATACAAATGCTACCACTTTTTGCAGCTTGCTCCATAACTTGTGCAAACTCGTGAAAGTGCTTTGCGGTGGTTGAAAGTATTTCATCGCGCATTTGTTGACGCACTTCATCATTGTCACCGCAAAGATAGCGACTAAGAGAAGTTGCACCTTTAATGTCAGGTAACATATATGTATCAAGGTCGCCAATGGCCCCTATTATTGCTGCTGATAGTTCACGCTCAGTAGGGTTAAAGGTACGTAAAAAATCCGCAGCTTTATCATAAGTGTGCAATGTATCAAGTACAGCAGGGTCACGATATGAAGCCTGAATCATAACTCCGCTTAAACGATCTAAGGTGCAAAATGCGCCATAAGCTCCACCTTGAACACGTATTTTTTCCCACAGATAGCCCATACGTAAGTGGCGGAAAATTACATGCGCTGAGCCATGATAATTATACCCAAAGTCATAGAGATTGGCACCTTTGCCTACAAAGTTAATTTGAGCCGGAGCAATAAACACTTCTGCCATAGGTAAGCTTGGCTTAGCCCAATTTGCGACAGGAATATCTTTTCTTGGTAGTCTTTGTAAAAGAGCTTGAGTGTGGCTTTCAACTTGCTTCAAAGTGGCGGCATCAGCTGTGCAATCAATGAGGCAGCCCTTGGCAGATAAAATCAATGCATATAGTTGTTGTAAATCTGCTAATACGCTTGCCCAATTTTGCTCGGCACGTAAGGCAAGTTCACGTACATATTCAAGGTGGCTAATTCCGCCGGTTAGTTCTTCAAGCCAACCCGTTGTGCTATAGTGTGCTCTTATGCGTGAAGACACAGCCGCATGACCTGAAGCTAGTAATGAATACTCAAGGCGTGCTTTACTTTCAAGCAACATTTGGCAAAAACGCTCACGCTGGTCAAGTTTTGGTTCAAATAAAATTTCTTGCATTATATCAAATAAGTGAGGAATTTTATCTCGTACTGCTTTGCCGCTTAAAGAAAAATAAGCAAGAGGCGCACGACTTGTACGATGTGTAAGGATAAACGGTGATGCGTATACACCTCCCGTTTTAGCAGCAATATGCATACCCATATCTACAAAATCATGCTTAGCAGTGCCCATCTCTATAAGCGCACGACCAAATAATGGTAACAGCGGTATCAAGTTTTCTGGCACACCCTGTAAGGATAATAGTAAATTTACATACGCTACACCAGATGTATCAAGCTCATGCACAATAACTGGACTGTCGCTATTACCCCGAACCTCCAAAGGAATCGTCTTATTTTTTAGAGGTAAATCTGATAAAGCAAGGCTTGGTATAGTGGCAAGAGCATCTGGACTATCTACTAGCTCTTGCACTGCACGCAAGCGTTTTGTTTCTTCAACCAAGGCTTGGCGTTCTTCTGGAGAGCAAGCATTTTGGATACGCAAAAGGCGGGTGCGCTCTTCTTCCTCACGCCTACTTTCAAGCTGTGTATCGGGCAAAAGTACAACGGTGCTGCGATGTTCATTATTTAAAAACCAATGCTCTATGCATTGTTCAAAAATCTTTTCACCCTGTGCAAGGCGATCTTTAATAGACTTAAGTGGAGCTTCCCACATAAGCGAAGTTAAAGCCGAGGTAGGGTCTTTGCTGTAAAGCCAAGTGGAAAGGCTTTGCACCATGGCTGCAAGTCCACGAGGGAATCGACCAGAATTATTTTCACGCAATGAAAATTCAACACTGTTAATAGCTGCCTCAATGGCTTCTTGTGCAATGCCTTCAGCCACAAGGTTTGCAAGAGTATCAAAAATGAGTAATTCAGCTTCATGCACTTTGCGTGCATCAATACCCTTTAAACCTATAGAATAATACATTTGACGCAAATCACTTTCAAGCCCTATGCCCGTAGTATCTTCACCAAGTCCGGATTCAATAAGTGCTTTGCGTAATGGAGAGCCTGGCAGACCCTCTAAAATGTGCTCTAGAATCTCAAAGGTAAGGGCCTTTTCACTTTCTGCAGTTTCGCATAAAAGCCAATTAACTGTAAACATTGCCCTATTTTCATGTTCAGAACTGGCATATGGCACTTCTATGTGGCGTGGCATATCACAAGGTTTTTGCAAAGGTATGGTGGAATCAACACTATGCGCTGTATAACCTTCAAGAGCTTTGCTGATAATTTCAAGACGTTTGTCTTCATTATCATCACCCCAAAAGAAAAAACGTGCATTACTTGGGTGATAATAATTTTTGTGAAAATCCTTAAAACCATCATATGTCAAACTTAAAATAGCTTGAGGTTGTCCACCGGAATCAAGATTGTATAGCATATTCGGAAAAATAGACTGTTGGGACTGCTCGGCAAGCACTGAGTCGGGCGTGGAGTAAACACCTTTCATCTCATTATATACCACACCTTTAAATATCCACGGCGTGTCAGCACCTTCTGCTTCTACATGCCAGCCCTCTTGCCTAAAGGTATCTTCACTAATTAAAGGGTGAAAAACAGCATCAATATATACATCAATAAGATTATAAAAATCTTGTAAATTAGTACTGGCTACAGGATAGCAAGTTTTATCGGGAAAAGTAAAAGCGTTTAGAAAGGTTTGTAATGACCCTTTAAGCAATTCCACAAAGGGCTCGCGCACCTTAAACTTTTCAGAACCACAAAGTACAGAATGCTCTAAAATATGAGCAACACCAGATGAATCCGGTGGAGGTGTGCGCAAGGTTACACCAAAGCATTTGTTTTCATCATTATTGCTTATAGATAATAATTGTGCACCAGTCTCTTTGTGCTGCCACAATCTAGCTGTTCCCAGAACCTCTTGTACTTCTTGCTCCAGTAAAAGTTCAAAATTATGTTTTGTCATTTATGTCCTCTTGTATCATTTTTGTTGCAATATTAGTTGCTTGGCATTGTTAGTGCATGTGGTATAAAATAGTTATACCAACCTTAAATGTGAATACAAAATATAAACATTTAAGGTCAGTATGGAAGATGCATTTTAGAAAAAAATTAAAATTCTATGCTTTCATTAGGGGCAATATCAACGCAAATACAATTAGGTGCATAATGTTTTAATACAGCCTTAAAGTCTTGTGCTCCTTGCTCAAGTAGGGGGAAAGTACCCCAATGCATAGGTATAACATTTTTTGTATTAAGCATTTGACAAGCCATGGCCGCCTGGCGTGCATCCATGGTGAATACACCACCTGTAGGCAATAATGACACATCTATATCGTATAATGAACCCCATAGCTGCATATCACTAAAAATACCTGTATCTCCAGCATGATATATAGTAAGTCCACTAGGCAAGCTTATAATATAACCTACCGGTACACCTGACTCTGAAGTATGTAATGCAGGAACCATGGTGATGGCTATATCTTTATAGCGAACTGTCCCACCAATATTAAAACCAATGGTATTTAATACACATTGTGAAGGTAAACCCTCCTGAACTAGTTTTTCTGCAGTTCCAACAACAGCCCCAAGCATGGCATTATGCTTGCGGCAAATGTCTATAGCTTGCCCTACATGGTCTGCATGGTCATGCGTAATAAGGACTAAATCAACAGAACCAATATCACGAGAGGCAATTTTGCAACTAGGATTGCCGTCTAAAAAAGGGTCTATCAATATCTTTAGTCCTGCTTCTTCAATCATAAAGGCTGCATGCCCATGCCAAGTGATTTTTGACATTGTACTGTATCTCCTAATTATTGGGGTGTATTTTTATTTTGGTTTTTCCCGTAAAATACTGAAAACGTATCACTGTAGTATTTTGATTTAACAGCAGTTAAGTTATCACACACATAAGCTAAAAGAAATTTGCCTAGCTTGACCATGCTTGTATGCGCATAACATATTAATCTTTTCAAAGTATTAATACTTTACATTAAACTGTAGCATTGTAATTTATTGCCCTCTTTGCGCATAAGGACAAATTGGTGGCTGTGCCCACAAATACCGATAGCATTTATGCTCCTTGACAGCAAGCTCCACAAAGCATAGATTTATTTCCCCATTGCGCCCGTAGCTCAGTTGGATAGAGCGTTGGCCTCCGGAGCCAAAGGCCGTGTGTTCGATTCACGCCGGGCGCGCCAAGAAAAACCTAATAAATCCGCATAAAATAATGGTTTACAGAGAAATCACCACGAGAGGCAATGAGTAAAAAACTTATTGCTTTTCTCTCATTTTCTGCCTATTTTTACCTTGCGTGTTATGAATGGTGTTATGAAAAAATTTTATAACACATTTTATAACACACTTAA
>CAYJPT010000083.1:0-10428 GCA_964372165.1 uncultured Desulfovibrionaceae bacterium
ATTGCGGGCAAAAAACTTACTATCAAAACACACTAAATGCAGATGATAACACATTCATCAAGTTTTTTTTAAAACTTATCTCGGCGCAATGCCTGGAGGATTTGCAGCAGGCATTGTAGCTGATTGTTGAGCTGCAGGGAAAGCCGACTGAGGAACTGCGCTGACACTAGGAGTACTGACTATATCTCTTGATGGAGGCGTGGAGTTTGCTTGTGTTGCAGCTGGTGCTGCAGGAGCAACTGGCGCAGCTCCAGAGTATGGAGTGCTAGAACTACTACTTTGTATAGTTGGCTTAGGTGATGAGTGCACCTTAGGCATTACTTTTTTGGACATGGGTGCTTTTGCTGTAGATTTTTTTGTTTTTCTCTTACTGTACTTTTGTGGGTAAAGTGGAGGCAATGAGGTAATAGTTACAGGGTCTTTACGCTTTACACCATTGGTATTGGTTTGGATTGATCCCATAAGAGCGTCATATTGCAACCTAGCACCACCATGACGCATCCATACTTCTCCAATACTTGCATTAGGCCCTGCTGCCACTGGTGTATTTGAAACATAGCCGCCAACACTTTGTGCTGCCAAAGCAGGAATGCTAAAAAGCATGATAAGACAAAAAACAATAATCATAATTTTTTGAGACTTTAACATAAATGCTCCTTACCAATAAACAGTACAAATGAATGTCTTATTATATTAAACACTATTTTAGAATTTAAGCAAACGCTGATTAAATCAACAGGTCAAGAAACATATTGTGCGTTTCCTTACAAAGTAGGCAATTGCGCCTACTTTGCACGCCGAATGAGAGCAAAAAACCACGCTTTTTTGCGTCCTACAGGGCGAATGAAGGCAGTGTGCCTTTCTGATTTATTCTGCTTGTAGAATAAATCAGCATTTCTTTCACTACAAATATTGTCCATGCTGTCCAATTAATTTTCAAAGCAGATAAAAATATGAACACAATACATATCGGAAAATTCAAAACAAACTTTAATTTTTTAACATGCTAATCCATGCTCTGAATGGCTATACTTTTAATGTGCTTCTTGCCTAAATTTGAGAAATGCTTTAACAAAGTAATAGAAAGTCAAACTATTAAATAAGACTGCTGTACAATTCACTGTACGCAGATTTTGATTCTGGACTTTATATTATGGCTAACTTAAACATTTAATTTGTTATAAAAGCATGTTAATATATTTACAGTGCCGATCACTCAAGTACCATTAAATATATTTTTTAAGGAACAACCATGTCTGAATATTTTGCACCAGCTTCACCTAAGAGCCACAAAACACCTTGTATTTCATTAGTGGGTATGCCCGGCGTAGGCAAATCTACAGTGGGACTTGCTTTAGCTCAACACCTGCAATGGTCCTTTGTCGACTCAGATTATGTTATTGAATCTCTTTATGGTGTGCCCTTGCAAAGTGTTACCGATGCCATGAGTAAAGAAGAATTTTTAGATTTAGAAATGGAAGTTGTTGCCTCACTACGTCTTTACCGTACTGTTATTGCAACCGGAGGTAGTGTTGTATATAGAGAGCGGGCCATGCAAAACCTTCAAAAACTTGGACCAATTGTGTATTTAAGTGCCGGTTTACCTCTCATCTTGGAGCGCATTGCTCGTAATCCTGAGCGCGGCATAGCCATTGCACCAGGTCAGACCATTGAAGACCTTTTCATTGAAAGAGCAGCGCTTTATGAAAAATATTCCCAATGCAATCTTGATATAGAAAAGCTTGAGCCAGAAGACTGCGCCAAAACTATATTACATACACTTAGGGTGAATAATTGGCTTTAATAAAGTATCATTAATTTTCAACCTTTATGGCTAACTGCTTTGAATTTGCCCTCCTTGAACCATAAACCTTTGACTTTCAGGATTAATTTCTTGTAGCATATCAGCAACATGCGGATGACAAGTAAAGAATAAAATTTGGTGTTTCTGTGCTCCTTGACTCAATTGAAGCAGAGCTTTTGCGGTATTTTTTGCTCTTTCTGGGTCAAAGTTAACCAAGATGTCATCCATTATCACCGGCAATGGAGTTGCATGTTCGGCATGATTTTTTATGTATGCCAAACGTAAAGCTAAATACAATTGCTCTTGAGTACCGCGACTTAAATTTAGTGGGGAAGTTGGAGCACCATGTGGCGGAAATACTTGCAAGGAATTTTCATCAAGTTTTGCTGTAATACCTTGCCAACTGCCATTGGTAATAGTTGAAAAAATATCTGAGGCCATACGTATAACTTGTGGTTGGCGTTCACTTTCAAAGCGTTGCTTTGCCTGCAACAGCAACTGACGTGCCAAGGCATAGCTTGACCAATTGTATGCTCTTTGCTCAATATTTTCTTGTAAATCTGCTTCTTGCTGACGCAATTGAGCAAGAGTATCAGCACTTGTAAGAGTGTTTAGCTCAGCAACTATGCCTGCCAATGTAGCAGATTTTTCTTGATCATCTTGTATAAGGTCATCAATTCTTGCTTGCATACTATTGATGAACATTTGGCGTTCATGCTGGTCTGTTTCTTCAAACGAGAGTAGGTATTCCTCAAAGTTATTATCCGCTGCTGCAAGGCGTAAAGCATCTTCTAAGTCTGCCTTGCGCTGTAATAATGTACGATTTTCTGCACGCACTGCTGCAAGGCGTATAAACTCATCAACACTATTAGTTTTACCCAAGTGCAATAAATTATCTTCAGTTGCCTTTGCATCACTTAAAGCCTTACTTGCTTCATGCAATTCAAACTCTTGCGTTTCAAGCTGCACTTTATATTGCTCTTGCAAGCGGCTATTATCATGTCCAATTTGAGCCTCAGAAAGTAAAGCATCAAGCAAGCTTAACCAATCTTCTTGAAATGGTATTTCTGTAGTAGCCGCAGTTGGTAATGGAATAGCAACACTATCTAAAATGGTGCGCAAGGGGTTAACCAATGCTGCACACTCATTTTCATGACGTTGTATCTCTTCTTGAATACCACTTATTTCAAGCTCTACTGATAAACAACGCTCCATGCTATCTAAAGCAGCACGCAACATGGCTGGTGACACCTGCATATCCATACTTAAACTTTGCAAGCGTTCCATCCATGCCGCACGTATAACCTCAAGCTTTTTTTCACTATCGCTTAAAGTTTGCATGGCGTCTTCTTGAGCTTTATTTGCTAATTCTCGATTATGAAGGGCATTATGTAATAATGCTTCTGCTTTAAGGCGTTCTGATTGTGCTTCATCTGCCTCACGGCATGCCTCAAGTACACGTGCACTGGCTAATAAAATATCCTGCAAGGTATTGCCTTTTTCTTCCATAATATCTTGCTCTTGAGGCTGTACCTGTGACGTATTATCTTCTGCATTCTCTAGTAAATCCACTTGATTTTGCACAATTTCCAAATGTTTTTTGGCATTTTCTTCTAAAATATCTGCAATAGGCGCAACTATTGTCAATTTATCACTATGTTCTTGCACTTGCAGCTCTAGCTGGACAATTTCTTCCTGCAAAGTATGCAAATTTGCATGCGCTAAAGTTGCTGCTTCCACCCTTGCAAAGAATGCTGTGGCTGCATCAGGAGCAGGTATTGCCTCCACATTGTGAGCACGCAAATGATTATGCCAACGAAGACGAGCTTGTTGTTCTTCCGCCTGAGCCTTACTTAGAATTTCTCGTTTCTGTTTGGCATTATCATGCATGGCAGTATACTCTGCATCAAGGCCATCTATCTCAACACCAAGACGCTCATTGGCAGCAAATTGTTCGCGCTCACGTTCAAGCAATAATTCTACAGCGTCTAAGGTTACATTATCAGCTGCTTGCACTTGCGCCGTGACACATTGCTCTTGAATATTACCCTCCATCTCTGCAATACGCAGTTGCATGCTCTTTGCTCGATCAAGCAGTTGTTTTTGTTCTAACTCAAAACGCTTGGTTTCAGGTCCAGAACGTGGCAAACCACCTGCTAAAAATGCTGCACCAGTTACCACAACCAAATAAGCTGACCACTGACTTAATGGAATAATCAAACGTGGCGTAATTTGTATTTCTGTAATATCCCAATGCATTGGAACAATAATACCTGCAAGGCCTAATCCCAAAACTATAAAACCAATAACCATTAAAACAACACTTTTTACCGGGGCAGGGGCAATGCTTGTGTTGATACGCTCTGTCAATTCTGCCAAGCGTTCTTTTTCTGCGCTATAATTATTGTATAAAGCACGAAGTAAGCGCACAGCACTTGCTCTTGCATCTAGTGCAGATTTGGTGCTGGTGGAATTTTCTTGACTTAATCTGCGGACGCGTTCAAGGCGTACTCTTGCTCTATCTTCTGTTTCTTGAGCTTGACTGACACCATGCTCAGCATTACGTGTTTTTACAGCAGCTTGAGCGCATTCTTCCGCTATTTCTAAAGCTTGCCCTTGATTTTCTAAAAGCACATTTAATTTTTGGATAATTTTCTTTTGATCTTCATTTGAGGTACTACGTATTTGTAATGGATTTAAGGTACGTTGAAAACTTTGCGTTGCGGTTTTCAATGTTTCTTGCTTTTCTTGCAATATTTTTTGAGCATTTTCTATTTGGGCTATACTGCTACGTACATTATTACGCTCTGTATCATTAAGAGTTGCTGACGGGTGTGGTAAACTTTTCAAAGTATCTTTTGCCGATGCATGCTCAAAATCAGCTAGTTCAATAACCTTATTAGTTTTTTCTAAAGCATTCATGGCTGCTAAATAGGTTTGTTCAGCCGCTTGTAATTCTGTTGCTTGCTTTTCCATTTCACCACGTGCAAAAAGAGAGCGATCAGTTTTGCGTATGCGCTCACAAGTCCACTGTGGCCCAAGGTCAGATAAATATCGTTCAAGCAAAGCCTGGCTACGCTGTAAAGCAGCATTTTGTGAGACAAGTCCGCTTTGTGCTTGACGAAAAGACGTTTTGCGTTCACTCAAACTTTGCAAAAATGTAAATTGTTCCAAAAGAGACGCATTGATTGTAAGTTCGGCAATCATATTTTCTAACTTTTGGCAGCGTTCTTTTTGTGTATGCACACGCCTTGCAGCTTCTTGGCGCAACTCTTGCGCACGCTCAAGACGAGCAGGCCCATCTTCAGGAAAAGACCCTGGCACTTCTTCAAGTCTTGCCAACCTACTTTCAATGGTGCGCCATTCGTCCCACTGCCTCCAAACACCAAGTTGGCGTTCAGCAGTATGCCGTAATTTCTCACTTTCATTTTTTTGCTTGCGCACATCTTCCAAGTACGCTTCTAAATTATTTTTTTCTATAGTGAGACTATCAAAACGGGCACAAGTACTTTGCACATTATAAATTTGCTTTTGCACAAGCTCAAGTTCAGTTAATGCTGTATTAATAGCTGGGTTTGCACCACCATGCCTGAACTGCTTGTTCATATAATTTGTAAATTCTTCAATCACTTTTCCTGGTGGGCGCAAACTCATTCCAAAACTTGCTCCATACAGTGCATGGCGCACACCTTCAGAATCTAAAGAATCAAATACTTGTAGCTCATTTAAGCTAAACCCAAACACATTTCGATATACCTCACGTGTAATACCAAACAAAATACTATCTAATATTTTAGACTCAAGAATATTTCCTTGTGCGTCGGTCAGCACCACCTCATCATTACTTTTTTGTAACCTACGAGTAAGACGCACCAATCCATGTTGCTTAGTTTGCAAGCCTAAAAAACCACCAGCTATAGCAGCTTTATTTTGAGGCATATAGCTGCGCCCTTGTGCCTTTTTACCACGTGCTACCACATGACCAGTAAGCATTGTACGAAAAAAATCCAAGCAAGTGGACTTTCCGGCTTCGTTCTTACCAAGAAAAATAGATAATCCAGGTGGTAATTGCTCAACACCAACTTGTGAAAGAACTCCAAACCCATCAATATGAAAAGATGAAATATACATTTATCTGCTCTCCATCATGTCTACACATAGGCGTTGTGCTTCTTCTAAAAGTTCTTTAGCTTGCTCGTCTGTAGGCACTTGCAAAATTTGTTTTGCTTTAGAATGCGTTAAAAGTGGGGCTAAGCTTGTTTGAACAAAGTTTTGTAATTTGTCATTGTCATTTTCAATATCCTTAGCAAGACGCAAAGTTTCACCAAGCAAATCATCACGCTTACTTAATGTATCTAGTGGCTGAATCGCTGTTATATTGATGACAATATCTTTTAACCATATGTAAGGCATAGCCGGAACTTGCTTGCGTATGCGCTCCACAAGGTCATCTACGATATCCTGCTTACGTAAGACATGCTCAAGCTCTGAACGCCCAATTAGTCTAACACGCACAATTAATGCTGTGCATTGCGGGTCTGTATGCAATACCACTTGCTCTATACCTTGCAGGGTAAGTTGTTCCACTTGGTCAAGATGTTCAGCATCATCCACACGAACTTCGATACTAGCCCATATCACCGGAGATAAACTGTGAAATTTACTCTCTATATCAAAACTATTTTTTGAGTTACCATCAATATTTGTAGGAGTCACAGAAACTTGCAGACAACCTCTGATACCTGTTTCATTAATATGCAAACCCTGTGTATTACCAGAATATGCTACAAATGGTTTTTCACTAATAATACGTCTTTCATGTACGTGTCCAAGTGCCCATGCATCTAATTCGGTATTTTGTAAGTCTTCCAAACTACATGGAGCATAACGATCGGCCTTTGACTCACCCTCAAGAGTACAATGCAGTACACCAAGTTGAAAAATTGCTGCGCAATCATCTGTGCTTAAACGAGTAAATGCCTTTGCCAAATTACGCGATTCACGTACCGTTGCATGGCTTATGCCATGCACAACAGCAATATTTTTTCCATCACGTGTCACAACATGGCTTTGCACAGTATCACCGAAGATAATTGTATCTTCAGGCCATGATAGCATTTTTAACCTAGAGGACAAAGGGTCATGATTACCATGCGCAATAAAAACTTTAATGCCAAGTTTATTGAGATGAATACAAGCATCGCGCAGGTGCAATTGAGCCTTTAAGCTTTGATCTTCAACATTATATATATCACCAGCTAACACCAGAAAATCAGGCTTTTCTTTTTCACATAAAGCTACAATACGGTCCAAAGCCGTAAAAGTAGCAGCGCGTAATTGCTCTGCCAAAAATTCTGTCTGCTGCACTTGCGAAAGACCGCGAAAGGATGCATCAAGATGTAAATCTGCCGCATGAATGTATCGAACTGGGTACATATTTATCGCTTCCCCTAGAAAATAAAGAGTTTTTATAAGTCTAGAACTTTTCCAGAAAAAAGCAAGTATTTTATATAAAAGAAAATTTTTTTATCCGCAAAATTTATGACATATTAATAAATACAAATATTAAAGCCCCATGCAGTCATACAAGGGGCTTTAATAACAACTATCTAAGCTAATGTATATTAGTCTTGCACAATTATTTTTTGTGCTTTTGTAAAAATTTTACATTTCTTTGTAAATTAATATGCGCAGAACACAAGACATGCAAATCCTTCATTTAACGAGGTAAGCAACTCTCACCTTATTTTTTTATTTCTCACTCACATTCTTAGTCTCATTCTTGGTCACATTGTCGATTGCCAACACTACAAAAGATTGCACACAATAAACCATGCTGCAAGTCGTACTACAATTGAGCGCGCAACTCCATGCACTTAGCCAATAATTCTTTAACATTTGCATTTTGAGGATTAACCTCTACCCCACGCTTTAAGTATGGGAATGCACGGCGTACTTGGTTTGCATCCATTAATGCCTTACCAATAATTGCAAACAATGAATGTTCATCTTTATAATTTTTCACTGCTTGCCCAAAGCATTCATCTGCCTCAGAAACACGATTTTGTTCAAGAAGCTTCATGCCTTGATTTAATGCGTGGTCTATGCCAAGTTTTCTGCCAAGTGCTTTATCATGGTTTTCTGTTTCAGCTTCACCACGAATTACCTTATACACCTTAGCAAAGGCTGCCAAGAGGGCTTGCTCTTGGCCTGGTTGATATGTAACTGGTTTACCAATTACTTTTACAACAACTTCATCTTTTCCTAATACTTGCACCACTTCACGTATAATGGAGCGTAAATCTGAAGGAAAAGCTTTATTACCCATACCCTTTAAACCCATTACCATTGATGCAAGGGCACGCTCTGTCTCTTTGCGGGAGCAATAGGTTTTAACTCGTCCAAGGTGAGTGCGAACTTCTTTTATATCCATAAGTTATTCATCATCCCTAAATATTTACTTTGTTATTATTTATATGCAAAAAGTTTAGTTACTTTATATTGCAAGCTTAAAAAAGGCAATAGCCCAGTTTTTTTGCGTCCCACAGGGCGAATGAAGGCAGTGTGCCTTTCTGATTTATTCTGCTTGCAGAATAAATCAGCATTTCCTTTATTCTCATAAAGAATTTACCTTTATAAAACCCACAGTCTTAATTGCACATTGCAACATTGACCTTAAAACTCTAATTTGCTAAATTAAAATTTGTACATCAAAAACTATTCACAACCTTTTAAATCAAGCTTTACTAATAGCTTAAAACATACTTTCATAAAAAGTTCTATTATATAGTGGTAATGTTTTATTAAGGATTTTTATGGCACGCATTTTATATGGTATTCACGGAACAGGACATGGGCATGCCATGCGTGGCTTAACCATTGCACGAAAATTACGTGAGCATGATTTCCTTTTTGTTGCCAATGACGATGCTTTAAGGATTTTTGGGAATGAATTTCCTGTTGAACGCATACCAAACCTAGGTACACGTTTTAAAAATTACAAAGTTGATATCCCTGCCAGTATTAGTGCAGCTATACCGCTACTTTTACAAAGAGAAAAATACACCAAGCAAGTTGTGAATATTATTGAAAAATTCAAGCCTGATGTTTGCATCACAGACCTTGAATACTTTGTACCACGTGCAGCTGCCAAAACGGGATTAACATGTTTAACATTGGACCATCAGCATGTTTTGACTTGCTGTGAGCATAACTTACCTTTAAATATGCTGTTTGATTTTTATTTGCAAGGCATTACGCCACGCTACCTTTTTAAGCCTACTGAAGAAAATCTTATCATTTCTTTTTATGCCCCACCCATAAAGCCACAATATAATGCACGTATCGTGGCACCTATTTTACGTGATACAGTTATTGAATGTACCGCGCAAGACAATGAGCATGTGCTTGTTTATCAAAGTAATGCCACACATAAAGGTTTAGTTGAATTTTTACAAAAATCAACCAAGCGTACATGCTACGTTTTTGGATATCATCAAGATGAAGGTCAAAGTGGCAATGTTATTTTTATGAAAAAATCAGAACAAGCATTTTTAGAGCTGTTAAGTAGCTGTGCCTATGTCGTTTTAGGTGGGGGGCATACCCTTATGACAGAAGCATTATTTTTGGGTAAACCTATTTTAAGCTTACCCATTATGGCTATGGTAGAACAACGCTTAAATGCACTCTATATTGAACGCCTAGGCTATGGCATGCAAGCCAACATGCTCAAACTAAATTCAGAACTACTTTATAAATTTGAAGAAAAATTACCCATATTTAAGAAAAATATTTTAAATGGAAATTTTTGTGGCAATGCGCATGTATTTACGTTAGTAAACAACTTTGTTAATACAAAAACATTGAATATGACGACATAGATTAAAGTGAGGCCCACATGGATGCAAATACATTAAATGCTATTTTTATTAAATCTACAATGCATGTATTAGATGTTATGGCACAAACCAGTGTTCAAGCTGGTAAACCTTTTACAAAAAAAGGTAGTGTTGCACTTGGTGACTATACAGCATTTATTTGTGCAAATTGCGAAGCTACACAGGGCAAAGGTAGTATTGCTGTTACCTTTACTAAAAACGGAGCTATATGTGTTGCTAAAAATATGTTGGGTGAAGACGTTGATGATGAACAAAGCTTAAAAGAAGTCGTTGGGGAATTGGTAAATATAATTTCCGGCGATGCTAGACGCCATATGGCCAGCTTAGGTGTGACCTTTGATGGTTCTACCCCCACCATGCTAGACGGGAAAGGCCATAATATTCAACATGATACAAAAGCCCTTATTACGGTTATTCCATTCAAATTATCGCAAGGTGAATTTGTTGTAGAATTTGGCTTTGAAATATAGATTTTTTACTTTAACCAGTCGCCATTAAACACATTATAATATACTGTAGTAAATAAACAATTTAAGCAATATAAGCGAAATTTAAAAAGTCATTGGAAAATGACTTTTTTAGCTTCCAATAACCAAATACCAGTCGCCAATGAAAAGCACGCGGCATTCTAATTTGTGAAGTTAAAAGCTAATGTATGCGGTTCGGTAAAGTTTTTTTCGCGTTGCAGCACCTCCGCATACGCTCCGTCGCAGCAAATTGCTCAAA
>CAYJPT010000084.1:0-10313 GCA_964372165.1 uncultured Desulfovibrionaceae bacterium
AAATTGCTCAAAAAACCTTCCCCAACCTCATACATTTACATTGTTCAAATAAAATCTCTTATACATAAATTTGAAATTAGAATGCCGTGTCTATATATAAAAGCATCCCAAAAGCATGCAAACAACAAAAAATCAATTCTCAAGCTTTAATTTACACAAAGGATTGGTGATGCACAATTTTTTTTACACAAATTACAACAGTAACCCATCTATAATACATATCTTTTATAAAAAAAATGTTTTTTTTTCATTTTTCCCCTTTTCAAATTTGCAAAGGGGATTATTTTACTCTCGTTCATCATTTTTTTGATGAAAAAATTATATATACATCCGACAAGTGCATTCATTTGTAGATTTGTCTTGTCAAATATTGTAGGAAATGTATGTCTAAAATTAACCGTTTGGAGGAATGGAGACTATGACACTAAAGCCCCTTAATGACCGCGTGCTCGTAAAGCGCCTTGAAAGTGAAGAAAAAACTGCTGGTGGCCTTTATATCCCTGACACCGCAAAAGAAAAGCCATCTAAAGGTGAAGTTGTTGCTGTTGGCCCAGGTAAAGTTGCAGACAACGGTCAAGTAATTGCCATGGCTGTTAAAGCAGGTGACTCAGTTTTATTTAATAAATATGCTGGTACCGAAGTTAAGCTTGACGGTGTAGAGCATCTTGTGATGCGCGAAGATGATATCCTTGCCATTATCGGCTAATTCTTATCACTTATTTTAAAAGTCATTTTTAGGAGAATATTATATGTCTGCCAAAGAAATTTTATTTGATGTAAAAGCCCGTGAGAAATTGTCTCGTGGAGTGGATAAACTTGCAAACGCCGTAAAAGTTACTCTTGGTCCTAAAGGGCGCAACGTAGTTCTTGAAAAGAGCTTTGGTGCACCAGTTATTACCAAGGACGGCGTAACCGTAGCTAAAGAAATTGAACTTGCTGACAAGTTTGAAAATATGGGCGCACAAATGGTTAAGGAAGTTGCTTCTAAAACCTCTGATGTTGCTGGAGACGGCACAACAACCGCAACCATTTTAGCTCAAGCTGTTTACCGTGAAGGTGTAAAGTTAGTAGCTGCTGGCCGTAATCCTATGGCTATTAAGCGTGGTATTGATAAGGGTGTTGAAGCTCTTGTTGAAGAACTTGCAAACCTAGCTAAACCTACTCGTGACCAAAAAGAAATTGCACAAGTTGGTACTATTTCAGCTAACTCTGATGCTACCATTGGTAATATCATTGCTGAAGCCATGGCTAAAGTAGGCAAAGAAGGCGTAATCACCGTTGAAGAAGCTAAAGGACTTGAAACAACCATGGATGTTGTTGAAGGTATGCGTTTTGACCGTGGTTACCTCTCTCCTTACTTTGTAACCAATGCAGAAAAAATGATTTGCGAAATGGACAATCCTTACATTCTTTGCACAGAAAAGAAAATCTCCAGCATGAAAGATATGCTACCTGTGCTTGAGCAAATTGCAAAAGTAAATCGTCCATTAGTTATTGTTGCTGAAGATGTTGAAGGTGAAGCCTTAGCAACCTTGGTTGTAAACAGACTTCGTGGTGCCTTACAAGTTGTTGCTGTTAAAGCTCCTGGCTTTGGTGATCGTCGTAAAGCAATGCTTCAAGACATTGCTATTCTTACCGGTGGTCAAGTTGCCTCTGATGACATTGGCGTTCAACTTGAAAACCTAACTCTTGCAGAGCTTGGTACTGCTAAGCGTGTTGTTATTGATAAAGACAACACCACCATAGTAGATGGCGCTGGCAAAGGCGACGACATTAAAGCTCGTGTAAAACAAATTCGTGCTCAAATTGAAGATTCTACTTCTGATTATGACCGTGAAAAATTGCAAGAGCGTCTTGCAAAATTAGTTGGTGGTGTTGCTGTAGTACATGTTGGTGCTGCAACTGAAATTGAAATGAAAGAAAAGAAAGACCGCGTTGAAGATGCCCTTAATGCAACACGTGCTGCTGTTGAAGAAGGTATTGTTCCTGGTGGTGGTACTGCTTTCATTCGTGTATCAAAAGTGCTTAATGATATTAAGCCAGCTGATGATGACGAGCTTGCCGGTGTTAACATCATTCGTCGCGCTATTGAAGAGCCTCTACGTCAAATTGCTCACAATGCCGGATTTGAAGGTTCCATTGTTGTAGAAAAAGTACGTGATGGTAAAGACGGTTATGGCTTTAACGCTGCAACTGGTGAGTATGAAGACTTAATTAAAGCTGGTGTTATTGATCCTAAAAAGGTATCACGTACCGCTTTACAAAATGCTGCTTCTGTAGCTTCTTTGTTACTTACAACTGAGTGCGCAATTGCTGATTCACCTGAGCCAAAGAAAGATGCTCCTGCTATGCCTGATATGGGCGGTATGGGTGGCATGGGTGGTATGGGCGGCATGTACTAAGCCTTCCATTAATCACTTGATATATTAATACAAAACCAAGTTGCACAATGTTTTTTACATATGCAACTTGGTTTTTTCAATTTTTTTATGGAAATGCTGATTTATTCTGCTTGCAGAATAAATCAGCATTTCCATAAAACTTTAAGCTGCATACGACACTTGAAGTATTACTTAAAACAAATTAGTATAGTTTTATGCCACATTATTCTATTATAATACCCAGTCGCGGTGATAGGCCAAAGGCACTTAAGTTTGCCATTGACTCAGTATTAAAGGCACGAGATTTTGCAAATTTAGATGCACAAGATGTTGAAATTTTAGTTGGTTTTGATGGTGTACACGGTCAAAGAGTTCTAGATTTACCTTGCATAAAATATTATGATCTGCCCTTAAATAATGATTATGGCAATGCTTTGCGTCATGCTTTATTAAAAGCAGCAAGGGGTACGCGCATTGTTTTCTTAGATGATGATAATATATTAACAAAAAATGCATTTAATATATATGCAACTCATGCCCATGCTGACATGCTTATTGCTCGTATAGATGTTTCAAATGCACACGATATTCCCTATTTACCAATTGAAGAAGACGGCAAAACACTTATAAGACAGTGTAATATTGATCCTCTATGTCTATGCCTGACGCATGAACTTGTTGTTACTCTTTGTAAAGGGTGGCTTGGAGATAAATATGAGGCCGATTTTAAAAACATTTTACGCTACTATAGACGTGCCAAGAATATTCAAATTACATCTGAAATAGTTGGCATTTATGATGCAGGGCGTGGTCTTGATAATGCTCTTAATTTTCGACAAAAAGCTTTGTTAGCAAAACAAAATAACATCAAGTAAAAAATTAAAAAAGTAACTGCAACATCTCAATATTAAATATAATAAATTATATAAAAACATGTAAAATTTCTTTAAATTAGCAAAATTGCACATATTGACATCATGCCCTCAAACACCTATCATAATAAATTATTATTCAATATTTAGTGCTTACTCCATAAAGAGGAATACATGATTCTTTTTATACAAATACCTTGTTTCAATGAAGAAAATACACTTGAACAAGTCATTAATGATTTACCAAACACTATACTAGGCATAAGCCAAATTGAAATTTTAGTTATTGATGATGGTAGCACGGACAAAACCGTAGAAAAGGCAAAAGCACTTGGAGTTAAGCACATTATTAGTCTTGGTACAAATCGTGGTTTAGCTACTGCCTTTAGGTATGGTATTGAATATGCGCTTAAAAACGGTGCAGATATATTAGTAAATACCGATGGTGACAATCAATACTGCGGGCAAGATATAGAAAAACTTTGCCAACCTGTGGTTAATGGATTGGCTGATGTAGTTATAGGGTGTCGCCCTATTATTGATCACCAAGAATTTAGCATTGCTAAAAAAATATTACAATTACTCGGTAGCTGGACTTTACGTAAAATTTCAAAAACTACAGTTAGAGATGCAGCAAGTGGATTTAGAGCATACTCACGTGAAGCCATGTTGCGAACAGTTATTCATACAGATTTTTCATATTGTATGGAAACTTTAATTCATGCCGGCACAAGTAAATTGCGCGTGGCATCTGTAGACATAAGAGTTAATCCAAAAACCCGTGATTCAAGGCTTTTTAGTAGCACATGGCAATATATATGTAAGTCCGGCATGACTATTATTTCTATGTTTGTGTTGTATAGACCAAGCATGTTTTTTACTTTTTTATCAATTCCTTTTTGGAGCATAGCCTTTTTACTTGGGCTTAGAGCACTTTGCATTGCTTGGGGCACAGGTGGTCTTATTCGTGAGCATTTACCATCGCTACTACTGCTGGTAATTGCAAGCTTAATAGCTATTATATTTAATGCATTAGCTGTGATTGGTAATCTTCTACGCTCTCAAAGGCGCATTACTGAAGAAGTGCTTTACCTTGAGCGTTTACGTAACTATAACAACTCAAATTAAATGTTTAAAAATAATTCGGATCTTAAAAAGCTATTTTTTAAAGGCTTAAAATTTTTACAGTCATCTTTAATTGCGTTTTTAACCAATATGACTGTGCTGACCTTTTGCGTAGAAGTTTTAGCTTGGCCAAAAACATTAAGTTATTTATTGGCCATTACTTGTGCAACAAGCATGGCCTTTTTAGTTTGCAGATATTTTGTTTTTAAACAATTTAATCGACCAAGCTTTTTCAAGCAATATTGGAAGTTTATTTCATCTGCTATGGTTTTTAGAGCCATTGAGTTTGGATTTTTCACCTTTTTTGTTGAGTTCTACAACTTTTACTATCTATATGTATTTGTTGCGGTGCAAGGTTGCGGTACAATTTTCAAATTTTTCTTTTTCAATAAATTCATTTTCGGCAATAAAGTCGATAATCCTACTTAAGATAATAATATTTATTCTGCAAGCAGAATAAATCAGAAAGACACACAGGCTTCAAATACCCCTTTGGGGACACCAGAAGCAAGTTCTGGCTTATTTTACGCTATGCTAAATTTTTCTGTAAGAAAAATTTCGTTAGTCTACACTTAAAAAGCAACTGCGTTAGTACCATAATAATGACAGAAAAATGCATTTCATGCCCTTATTTCTGGCATTATTATTTGTCCATTTTTGCAAAAATAACAATGTATTTCAGCATATTGCTTAGTTTTTAAGTGCCAACTAAATATAAGTACATTTTAATTGGATAAAAAATATGTCACAAAATATAAAATTTTAATCTTGACATATTTCAAAAAATGTTGAAATATCAATCTATGGAAACGAAACAAGCTAGTATAATTTTTGAAGCTCTATCTTCTGACGTGCGCCTTGATTTATTTAGGCTGCTTGTAAAAAATGCACCAGATGGCCTCGTTGCGGGTGATATTGCTAAATTTCTTGATATACCATCAACCAACCTATCCTTTCACTTAAAAGCTATTGTACAAAGTGGCCTTGCTAATGTTGAAAGGGAGGGACGTTTTATGCGCTATAAAGCTAATATTCCTTTAATGCTTGAAATTGTTGCCTATTTAACGGAAAAATGTTGCTCAAATGATCCATTGCAATGTCAACGCTATAGAGATAACAGCCACATTCAACCGGGTATTTTGCCTAAGCGAACTGATATTTTATCATAGAGATTGGATATATTTTTTCATGAAACACATCAATAATTCAACAAATATTAAAATATCTATTGTAAGGTAGAAAGTATAATACAAAATATATTTTTAGCACAATAAGCTAAAAAAAGGACAATAATATGAACATACTCTTTCTATGCACAGGTAATTCTTGTCGTTCTATTATGGCTGAAGCCATCTTAAAACATCTGGCAGGTGCTGGTATTAATGTTCAAAGTGCCGGAAGCAAGCCCACAGGCTTTGTGCATCCTAAAGCTATTAAAACTCTTGAAGAGCATAATATTTCAACACAAGGGCTTTTTAGTAAATCATGGGATAATCTTGAACATAAACCTGATGTAATTATCACTCTTTGTGCTTCCGCTCATGGAGAAACATGCCCAAGTTATATTGGCAATGTAATACGCAGTCATTGGGGTATGGAAGATCCAGATAAAGCTGATAATGATGAATTAGCTTTTGAAAAAACTTTTAGCATTTTATATGAGCGTATCAATAAATTTTTAGCTATTTCAACACCAGAACTTGATGAACACTCATTAAAGCAACACCTAGACAGCATTGTTAATAGTTAAAATATTAAAGGATTATGCAATGAACACTTTAGCGCAAAACGAAAATACTTCCACCGCCACATGGAATAAAAAATACCTTTTAAGCATATTCGGACTTGGTGCAGTATGGCTGTTAATATACATGTATGTATTAGATGCAGCTAACTTTATCGTTTATGATATGCTAAAACTTGACAAAGCATCACATTTTGCTGCTTCATTAGAATTTTTTATTTATGATACCACTAAGATTTTAATGCTATTGGTAGCATTAATCTATGGTATTGCAGTAATTAGAGCTTCACTTAATGTAGAGCGAGTACGTGATTATTTGGCAGGTAAAGGACGTGGCATAGGTTATTTTTTGGGTTCTTCATTTGGGGCTATAACTCCATTTTGTTCTTGCTCAAGTATACCTTTATTTCTTGGTTTTACAACAGCGCGCATTCCCATTGGTATAACCATGTCTTTTTTAATCACATCACCATTAATAAATGAAATTGCGGTAATTTTATTATGGGGATTACTTGGTTGGAAATTTACGCTGGTATATGTCTTTATTGGTATGGCTGCTGGTATTATTGGTGGATTTTTTATGGATGCAATTAAGGCTGAGCGTTGGCTTCAACCTTTTGTGCTAGAGGCAATGCAGCATACACCAACAACACAATATGTTAATGAAGCTAATGAAGTTAAAAAGTTAAGCTTAAAAGATAGGCATAATTTTGCATACTCCGAGATGTTGACCATTTTTAAGAGAGTTTGGAAGTGGGTTATTATTGGGGTAGGCATTGGTGCATTACTGCATGGTTTTGTGCCTGAAAATTGGTTTGCGCAAAACTTGGGTGCAGGTGAATGGTGGACTGTACCAGCTGCAGTATTTGTTGGTATTCCACTCTACTCTAACGTAACTGGTATAGTACCAATTATGCAAAGTTTATTACTCAAAGGTTTGCCCATAGGAACTACCATGGCATTTTGTATGAGTGCTGTTGCTGCCAGTATTCCGGAAGTTATGCTACTTAGACAAATCATGACTATCAAATTACAAGCTGCATTTCTTGGTTATTTATGGATAATATTGACCCTTGTGGGCTGGCTGTTTAATGCTTTGCATGTATATATAATTTAAGGAAATGCGTGGTGGTTATAACATATAACAAACTAAGGCTTGTTTAACAAAATAATACGCAGCCTTAAAATAAACAAATAGGAGTAAACAATGGAAATTAAAGTATTTGGACCAGGTTGTGCACGTTGCACCGAGGCAGAAAATTTAGTACGCGAAGTTGCAAAATCAAAAAATAGTGATGTAATAGTAACAAAAATAACAGATTTAAAAGAAATGATGGCTGCTGGTGTATTTTCTACCCCTGCTGTGGCTGTTGATAATGTTGTTAAATTGACTGGGCGCATCCCCACTAAGGATGAAGTTGCGGCTTGGATTGATGGCGCATAAGTACATAATGCTAACAATATAATTTATGATTTAGTAGAATTAAGTAAAGGACACACTATGACCACATCGACCTTACAAAAACTGTCATTCCTTGATCGCTATCTAACTCTTTGGATTTTCTTAGCCATGGGAGTTGGGGTTGGTCTTGGTTGGGCTATGCCTAGCGTAAAAAATGTAATTAACTTTTTTCAAGTGGGCACAACCAACATTCCAATTGCTATTGGTCTGATTTTAATGATGTATCCACCACTAGCTAAAGTAAAATATGAACATTTGGGGCATGTTTTCCGTAATGGTAAAGTCTTATTGTTATCATTAGTGCAAAACTGGGTTATTGGCCCAATACTCATGTTTTTATTGGCTATCACCTTTTTATCAGGTGATAACAGCTATATGGTAGGTCTAATTTTAATTGGACTTGCTCGCTGCATTGCTATGGTAATTGTTTGGAATGATTTAGCAGGAGGAGATAGAGAGTATTGTGCTGGTCTTGTGGCCTTTAACTCAGTCTTTCAAGTAATCTTTTTCTCTGTCTACGCTTATATATTTATAACAGTGCTCCCAGGTTGGCTTGGGCTTTCTGGTGCGATAGTTGACATTAGTATGGGACAAATTGCCGAAAGTGTATTTATATATCTAGGTATACCATTTATTGCTGGTGTAATTTCACGTATTTATGGTATAAAAATAAAGGGTGTTGATTGGTATGAAAATGTTTTTATACCAAAAATAAGCCCTTGGACCTTGCGCGCCCTTCTATTTACTATTTTAGTGATGTTTTCATTAAAGGGTGAATATATAGTAGAATTACCAATGGATGTGGTTAAAGTAGCAATTCCGCTTTTAATTTATTTCTTACTTATGTTTGTAATTTCATTTTATTTTTCCATGAGATCAGGTGCAACATATGAACAATCTGCAACACTATCATTTACAGCTGCTTCAAACAATTTTGAATTAGCCATTGCCGTTGCCATTGCTGTATTTGGCTTAAATTCGGGCGAAGCTTTTGTGGCTGTTATTGGCCCACTTGTTGAAGTGCCGGTTCTTATAGGACTGGTAAATGTATCTTTATGGTTAAAAAAACGCTGGTTTACTAACATAGCATAACATGGTATCTTTTTAGCATGCTCTTAAATAAAATTTACTATTTAAGAGCATGCTATAAAAACTTTTTAAAGGATGTTATTATGCTAAAAAAAACCTTCATTTTTTTTCTTTTTTGCACATTTTTCACCCTTAATACCCTTCATGCTGCTGAGCTACATTCTGATTTTGATAAGATTTTAAAAACCTACGTCAGCCAAGGTATGGTTGATTACAAAGGCATTAAAAGTAATCGTGCCGCCCTTGATGCCTATCTAAACAATATGGGCAAAGTTACCAAGGCCACTTTTAATACTTGGAATAAAAATGACCAACTTGCATATTTAATAAACCTATATAATGCTGCAACTTTACAGTTAATTATTGATAATTATCCACTTAAATCAATTAAAGATATTGGTTCCATTTTTTCAGGCCCTTGGAGTAAAGAATTTGTACAACTGTTTGGTAAAGCTGTAACTCTTGATAATATTGAACATGATATTATACGCAAAGAATATTTTGAACCACGCATACATTTAGCCTTGGTATGTGCAGCCAAAAGTTGTCCCCAATTACGCTCAGAAGCATATCAAGGGAATATTTTATCTAAGCAATTAGATCAACAAGGTGAACAGTTTTTTTCAAGTCCTCAAGGCATAAAAATAGATCATGCAAATAAAAAAGTGTACCTATCTTCAATACTAAAATGGTACAAAGAGGATTTTGCATCAGTCACTGCCTTTGCACAAAAATACACAAAAGACAATTTCAATAACTATAAACTTGATTGGTTAGATTACGATTGGCAATTAAATGAAAAATAATTAAAAGACAAATTTGTCAAATTTTAAGACCACTGCATCATTCATTATGCAGTGGTCTTGCTTTTTTAATCATCACAGAAAAAACATAGTTTTGCATTTTAATTTATGCAAAATTTAATCATATAAAATCATTAGGCTGTATCTATGTGCCAAAAATTAGGTCACCTGCATCCCCAATACCTGGCAAAATATACCCTTGTGCATTAAGCTCTGCATCAATTGCACAAGTGTAAACATTAATATCTGGGTGCTGCTCTTGTACATTTGCTATACCTTGTGGCGACGCAATAAGAAACAATCCATAAATATTTTTACAACCGGCTTCTTTAAGTAATTTTATACTGGCATTAGCACTACCACCAGTTGCCAACATAGGGTCAAGCACAAAAGCAATTCTTGTATCTATATCATCCACAAAGTTATGATAATAGCCAACAGGCTCAAGAGTTTCTTCATTACGAAAAAGTCCTACCATACTTACTGGAGCCTCAGGAAAAATATCTAAAAAACCTTGTAGCATTCCAAGTCCTGCACGCAAGATAGGTACTGCAGTAGGAATTTCTACAAAGTTATGCACTTGAACAGAGCCTTGCCAGCCTTCCACACAATCTTCAATTAAAGGAAAAGATCGCATAGCTTCATAAGTTAAACAGCGGCATAAATCTCTAACATTTTTACGAAAAATAGGACTTTGAGGTTGTGCCCTTAGTTGACCTAATCGTTGATGTATTAAAGGGTGATCTAAGGTTGTGACGCGCATGCTTTCCTCCAACAAATAATAGTACATGTTAAAAAAAGGAAATTGTTAAAACAGAAGTATATCTTTTAAGGAAA
>CAYJPT010000085.1:0-10287 GCA_964372165.1 uncultured Desulfovibrionaceae bacterium
ACCTCTGCATAATTCATTATGCAGAGGCTCATGTCAGCGTTGGCATTAGCCAATGCGACCAAAAATCAAGAGTAGAGCTAGCTTTGCGCTGCTCTCGATTCCCGTAAAGTTCGTAGACTCACTTAACGGGAACGCTGCGCGCCCGTTGGGTCGGTCTTGCCCGTTAAGCGATTGATTTTTGAGCCTTTTGCTCTGCACATTGTATTTTGCCATTGAAGTAATTTTGTAAAATTTAACAGCAAAATTATATTTGAAAATAATTGTGCAGAGCTCTCATGTTATAGCACTTGGCAAAAAGTTGTTTTTTCAATTACTATTTCGCATAAAATGATTTTAATTATCTATACACTTGCTTTGCAAATTAAACTGGAATATTCTGCACAAATAATCCGTCAAATCCATCTGGATTTTTTTGTAACCATTTATTGTTTTATTTAATATAAGGAAACTCCATGCCAAATATGATTAGCCGAGAAGACGCGCTTGAACTTCTAAAAGCAAATACCAACGAAGCACATTTAATCCAACATGCCCTTGCATCAGAGGCAATTTTGCAAGCACTTGCCCGCCAATTAGGTGAGGATGAAATGGTATGGGGAATGACCGGACTTTTACACGATTTAGACTATTCGCAAACTGCCAACACCCCAGAAAAACACGGACTAATTTCAAAAGAATTATTGAGTGACAAGCTACCTGAGCACGCCATTCAAGCCATTTGCGCACATAATGGTGAGATGAATGGAACAAAGCCAAGTACTAAGCTTGATTTTGCACTTCGTTGTGGTGAAAGTGTAACCGGACTTATTGTTACGGCAGCCTTGGTGCGACCCACCGGCATTAGCGGTATGGTAGCAAAAAGTCTTAAGAAAAAAATGAAAGACAAAGCTTTTGCAGCAAGTGTAAGCAGGGATAATATAAAACAATGTTCTGAATTAAATATGGAATTAGATCAATTTTTAAATCTTTCTATTCATGCTATGAGTGAATGTGCTGCAGAACTTAATATAGCCAAAGGAGATTAATATGTCTAAATGCAATACACAGCCTGTTGATACAAATATTTCTTGCCTTGGGCCTGCAAAACTTGAATCACACTTACCTTATGACACATGGGAAGATGATAAAATATTAAAAATATTTGTTGATGCAGAGCTTTGCCAAGACATTAAAGAACCTATACTTTTAGAATTTGAAGCCGCAGGACCAAGAAAAAAGCTATATTTTGACTCTACAAGAGCTAAGTGCGCCATTGTAACTTGTGGGGGGCTATGCCCTGGCATTAATGATGTAATAAGAGCCATAGTAATGGAAGCTCATCACGCCTATAATGTACCGGGTATACTGGGCTTTCGTTATGGGCTTGAGGGTTTCATACCTGAATATAAACATAAAGTTGAAGAGCTTACACCAGAAAGGGTTACAGATATTCATATGTTTGGCGGCACATTACTTGGTGCATCACGTGGGCCACAATCAGCTGAGGTAATTGTTGATACACTTGAACGTATGAACATTAGTGCTCTTTTCGTTATTGGCGGTGATGGTACTATGCGTGCAGCTTCAAATATAAGTAAAGAAGTTGCAGCACGCAATTTACGCATATCAGTTATTGGCATACCAAAAACTATTGATAATGACATTCACTTTGTATCGCAATCTTTTGGCTTTGAAACTGCTGTAGATAAGGCAACTGATGCCATTCAATCTGCTCATACCGAGGCATGCTGCGCTCATAATGGTATTGGACTTGTTAAACTTATGGGGCGAGAATCTGGTTTTATTGCCGCTCTTGCTACTTTGGCATTAAAAGAAGTTAACTTTGTACTTATTCCTGAAGCGCCATTTTCTTTACATGGTAAGGGTGGTTTCCTACCTGCTTTAAAGGAGCGTTTGCTTACAAGAAAACATGCAGTAATAGTAGTTGCCGAAGGTGCAGGACAACATCTTTTACCCAAATCTGCTGTAACAGATGCCTCAGGAAATGTAGTACTTGGTGACATTTCTACCTATTTAAGTGACGAAATAAAATCTTACCTTAAAAAAGAAAATGTTGGTTGTACCATAAAACTTATTGACCCAAGCTATATGATTCGTTCTGTACCTGCCAATGCTACAGACAGGGTATATTGTGGTTTACTTGGTCAATGCGCAGTGCATGCTGCCATGGCTGGTCGAACTAATATGGTGGTAGCCAAAATACAAAGCCGTTTTGTACACCTACCACTAGAACTTGTCACCAAACAGCGTCGCAAACTTAATATACAATCTGACTTATGGCGCGCTGTTATGGAGTCTACAGGACAGGGTCGACTCATATCTACAATGCAAACTGAAAAGTAATTATATCATATGAGTCAAGCACCGCATATGCGACAAGTGAAGGCTTCAGCCGGATCAGGAAAAACTCATGATATAACTGGGCGCTTTATAGATTATCTTGCAAATATTAATATTTGTGAGCATAAACCAAGTTGCGTTTTAAAGCATGATGCCAACACAGGAAGTTGGGCTGACATTTTAGCTATAACCTTCACCAATGCCGCAGCTTCAGAAATGAAGGAGCGTGTGCTTGAACGCCTAAAAAAAATAGCTCTTGGTAAAGAGGTTATACAAGGTATTACACCTGCCACAGCTGAGGCATGGGTAAATACTATTTTACGTCAGTATGGTTCACTAAATATTAGAACAATTGACAGTCTTTTACACCGCATTGTACGCACAGCGGCACTTGATCTTGGCTTACCTCCTGATTTTGAAACCAGCTTTACCACCGATGAGACACTTGAGCCAATCTTTGATGCTATGCTAGAGCGTGCGTGGCAAAAAGATGAAAAAATTGAAAAGATGTTGCGCGCAATATGCTATTCTCTATTCTTACGTGATAATAGCAGAGGTTTTGCCACCGGTACGCGCATCACAGATGCCATACGCCCGGTATTAGAACAAATACTAACAGAAAAACTACCAGAACTTAGCCCACGTCAAGACATTGAAAAGGCATATGAACATTTAGAACATAATTTTAATGAATTATGTTCACTCTTGTTGGATTTCATAGACAAAGAAAATCTACAAATTAAAAAAAATGTACGTGAAACTCTTGTTGCATGTACACGTGGTGATAAAAAAGCACGAAAATCTTCTTTGCTCAATAAAAGTGGACTTTCTGAACTGCTCTATGCAAAATATAAAGACAGTGCCTCAGATGCTGCGCAAAATACTTATTACAAGCTATCGCAAGCCGCTCATATATTTGCAACAGACGGTCACATCTTAAAAAAAGCACTTGAATGGCTGCCCTTTGTACAATTTGCAAAATTATTAGCAAAGGATGTAAGCCATTTCCAATTACAGGAACATAAAGTACCAGCCGCAAGTATACCACTTCTTGCCAAGAAAATTTTAAACCTTGAATATGGTGCTGTGTCTACAGCTTTATGTCGGCTTGGTAGTGGGATAAATCATATTTTATTAGATGAATTTCAAGACACAAGCCTTGAGCAATGGGAAGCCTTGCGCCCTCTAGCAGCAGAGGCTTTATCTTGCGGTGGGTCATTAACTTGGGTTGGAGATATAAAGCAGGCCATTTATGGCTGGAGAGGTGGCGATTCAAGCTTGTTTGATGCTCTATGTCAAGAACAAGAGCTAACCTGTATGGTAAATGATATTAAAATGGAACATTTACCCACTAATTGGCGTAGTCGTGAACAAGTTGTTCATGCAAATAACAAATTATTTTCACCATTTGGTAATATAGACACAGCACAATCTGTACTAGGTGCCATACTATCAAAGGACTTTCCAGAGCATATATTAAAAGTAGCAGCGCAAAAACTTTGCCATGCTTTTTGTGATGTTAATCAAAAAGTAAAACCGGATAATTATGCCGGTGGACTTGTAACTATTGAAGAAATATCAGCAGATAACAGTAACGAATTAACAGAAGCCGTAAAAAGCAAGTTATATGAATACATGCAAGATTTATGTGAGCGTCGAGCATATAGCGACATAACCATTTTAACACGCTCAAATAGTGGTGCTGCGCAAGTTGCCCAATGGCTTATGAGCTGGGAAATACCTGTAATTACAGAAAATAGCTTATTATTAAATACACATCCACTCATACAAGAAAGTATTGCTTTTTTGCACTTCTTAAATACATCGCATGATGATTTAAATTTTTGGACTGTGCTTAGTGGAAGTATTTTATCACCCTATCTTGGCAAAAAAAATTATAGCCCAAGCTTAGACGAGTTACATGATTGGCTACTTAAGCAAAGTAACTCTACCAACCAAACTACATTAAGTTTTGAGTTTGAAAAACAATGGCCAGACTTTTGGGAAGATATTTTTGCACCTTTTTATAACACCTCCCAGCTTATAAGTCCCTATGATGCTATGCAAGAATGGTATCGCATTTTAAAAGTACATGAAAATTTTACTGAATCCCAAGTATTTTTACGTCGCTTTTTAGAAGTTTTGCATGGTGCAGCAGAGCGCGGCTATGCCACCCTAAGTACTTTTTTAGATTATTGGACAAAGCATGGAAGTGACGAAAAAGCACCTATGCCATCTAAAATTAATGCTGTTCAAGTAATGACTATACATAAGTCCAAAGGTTTACAATTTAAGGTAGTTATTCTACCTTGGACAAGTTTTAATTTGCAAAACAACAATCCACCACCTGTTCATCATAAAGTTCAAGGCTTAAACGTACTTGCTCCACGCTGCAGCCAAATGGGTGATATATATTATAAAAATCAAGCAGAACAAGCTTTGGAAGCAATAAATGTTTTATATGTTGCTTGCACAAGAGCTGAGGAAGAATTACATATTTTTCATACGCATACTAAAACCTTACTAAGAATGCAAAATTTAGCATGTGGCATAAAAATGCTTTTACCAATCTTAAACATGCAACTACCCGTAAAATTAGGTTTTAGCATAGAAATAGAAGATGAAAAACCACAGCAAAATCAGCATCCTAAACGTGATTTACCTGCAAAAGAACAGCAAAGCACCATTAGTCATATTTCACGCCCTATGGAATGGCTTCCTTCCTTAAAATTATTTCGTAATCCGCTGGAAGATCTCATTTACAGTCCACGCTTGCGTGGTCTATTAACTCACCATTGCTTAGAACAATTTCAAAGTACAGGTGATGCCAAAAGTGATGCAAAACGTGCCGTTAAGCTTGGTTTGCGTACCTTCACACTACCCATTACACAAACAAAAACACTATATCATGAATTAGTACAAGCTCTTACTTGGTATGCAACCCTACCCCAAATACAAGAGTGGACACAATATGGTATACCAGAGCAAAGCATTATGGACCGTGATGGTATGGTGTACAGAGTGGATTTATTGCTTACGCCTTACGATGGTTATGGCTATAGAGTTATAGAATTCAAAACAGGACTAGAGGACGATAAACATATAAAACAGCTACACAATTACATAAAATTGTTTAATGAAGTATCAAGCATCAATCAAGAAGCAATAGTAAGTTGTGAAGGCGTTTTAATCTATCTTGATTTACAAAAATGCAAAATGGTAACTGCTGAAAGTTGTAGCGAGTTTATAGATTTACCCATATGGAATAAGGCTGAGAGGTAACAATAATGCATGCCTTTAAAATATTTAGCTGGCACAGCCCATTTTTACCAAATTTTATAGACTATGTATGTGCAGTGACAAACAATACCCCGGGGCAAAGTGTTATTATTTTGCCACATGACCGCCCACGTCGCTACATTACTGAACTTTTTGCTCAAAAAAAATCTTTGGCAAAACCTTTACTATTACCGCGTATGATTACCATGAAGGAGGTTATTGACCTTTATTGTAATCAAAACACAAGCATTATGCAAAACGCCACGTTATTAGATCAATTGTTTCTCCTTTTTCAGTCAGTGCAACAAATTTGTGCCGATGATCATAATAACATTGGTCAACATTTTGCCAAAATGGATTTGGCGCATTTTTTACCATGGGGAATACGCCTAGCAAGCCTTTTTGAAGATTATTTATTTGCCAATTTAACAATACAAAATATTTATCATACTGAAGGTGAAGTATCAGCTCAAGCAGCAGCACTATTAAGCTCGCTTGGTAAAATTCATCAACACTATCGCACTCTTTTACAAGAAAATAAATGGACAACGCCTGGATTAAGCGCCATGTATGCTGCTGCATCTTCTGATATACCACGCTTATTTGACATTAAGGCAAACGAAAATAAACATGTTTTCATAGCAAGCTTTTTAGCACCACATCAAAGCGAAACAGTAATTTTAAAACAATTATGGCAAAAAGGCGCACATATTTGTTTACAATCTGACCCCAATCTTGTCACTACATTTGACACAAAATCAAAGCCCACAAAAGAAATGCATTGGTCATGTACTTTTCATGCACGCATAATAAAAAAATGGAATGCTAAGTGTGAGTTATATCAGGATGACAAACATAACTCACCTAAAACACATTTTGTGTCAGGATACGATGTACACTCACAACTGCTCAGTGTTAAAGAGCTTTTATCAAGTGATGATGTAACTGCAAATACTGAAAGCTCTACTGCTATTGTGCTTACAAAACCAAGTTTGCTAATACCAATGCTACATCATTTACCCAATAAAGATTTTAACATCTCCATGGGATATCCACTTGAAAAATCATCACTATTTACCCTACTTGACTTTATTGTCACATTACACTCCGTTAATGTAAACCACGATAAGAGTTCAGATCTAAACGATCAAACATCACAACATAATATTAAATATTATTGGCGCAGTTTCTTGCATTGTATACGTCACCCCTACATACAAATGCTTAAAAGTTTACCCACACAAACAAAAGAAGCTGAAGTTAAAGGACAACCCATTCGTCCCATATTGCAGCATATGGAAAAAATTTTACGACATGGTAGTCGTTTTATAAAACAGCAAGATATTATAGACAAAACTTACAATGAATTAGGTGCAAAACCTGATATTACTTGGGATTTAGTTAATGATTTATTTTATGCTCTCTTAGATAATTTTGCTAATGTCACTACCCCAAAGCAACTAGCCCAAGCTATAATGCATTTATGCCAGCTTTTACTTAATTATGGTTATGAAATATGGGAAAACGCCCCACTTAATGCCGAAGCTTTGTACCGCCTCATGCAACGTGTAATACCAATGCTTATGGGAAGTGCTCTAGCAAATGAACATATGCCACGTGCAACACTATTTGCATTAATGCAACAATTAATACAAGCTGAACGTGTACCATTTCAAGCTTATCCCATAACCGGACTACAAGTTTTAGGTTTATTAGAAACAAGACTTTTGCACTTTGAGCGTGTTATAATAGTTGATGCAACAGATGATGCACTGCCAGGTTTTGCATCCCAAGATCCACTATTACCTGACGCATTACGCCATACCTTGGGTCTGCCAGATTCTGCATTGCGTGAACAAGTCATTGCACACAGTCTATATGCTCTTATGGCTTCAGCCAAGCATGTACACTTTTTTTGGCAAGAAGGCATTGGTCGTTCCAGTTTATTTGATGATAAAAAAAGCCGCAGCCGCTTTATTGATACTGCAATTTGGAAAGAAGAGCGCGAGCTTGGGTATGTGTTAAAAAATAACGATGGGCCATTAAATACTGTACCTTGTGTGGTTTATCCCATTGAGCGCAAACCTCAAGAAATTGAAATTAGTAGTGACATGCGCAAACAAGTTCTGCAAATATTAACGCATGGTATTTCACCAACCGCACTAGATACATATATACAATGCCCTCAACGCTTTGCTTGGCAATATATATATAAACTCAAACCTTTAGAAGAAGTTAATGAAGATTATAATCCCTTAGCAGTGGGAAAACTCCTACATGATATTTTGCATAAGATATATAAACCGCTTGAAGGTACAAATGTTTATCAAGCTAACTTAGATACAGACCTTGTAGATGATTATTTTTATAAATGCCTAAGTAAGGCTGATTTACAATTACCGCCCGACAGTTTAATGATGTTGCAAATTGCTGCACCTTTACGTCTTAAATGGTTTTTGCAAAATCAACCAGAACTAACACATATATTAGCACTTGAAAAGACTCTACACGCACCCGTAACTAGCCTACATCCAAGCAATGCTAATCAGGTTTTTATGCTCAAAGGTATACTTGATCGTATTGATTTACGTAATTTTAGCGGGAAAAAACAAGCCATAATTCTTGATTATAAAACAGGAAAACTACCTAAAATTAAACGTGATATATGGGAAGATGACACATTTTGGCATGACATAAAGCTTTGCACGAAAGATAATGCAAATACATTGCTTATGAGTATTTCAGAAAATTTTTCATCCTTACAGCTGCCTTGCTATATACAACTTTGTGCACATAATTATAAGTATCCGATTTTTGATGCGTCATGGGTCAACCTTGCAGAAAGTGGAAAGGAATTTGCACTGCTAGGTGACGATTTAGAAGAAGATTTACGTCATACAATTATTACAGAATGCATCCCACAATTATTAAGCTTTGTTTTAAATCATATGAGCATGGCACAAACTTTTGCCCCTTGTGAAAGTAATAATTGTCAATTTTGCTCTTATCATGCTCTATGCTTTAAGTAGTGCCTACACGAGATTAAGATATTGCCTTTAACCAAATTATAGTACATCGTAACTGTACAGCAGCTAAAAATGGTAATGTGTTTTTTGCATACCTAGTGGCTACGCCTCTCCACCGCTTTAAATCAAGAAACGCATTTTCTACCAAGTGTCGATAGCGATAAATATACTTGTCATAATCCCGCTGTTCTTTCCTATTCTTTTTAGGCGGAATCACTACTGCACAATTTAAGCTACAAGCATATTGCACAATTTCGTTTGAATCGTATCCTCTATCAGCCAGTAGATATTCGGATTATATCCCCGAAATGAGATTCAAGGCCTGTGTACAATCCGCTGTGGTACCTTCTGTGATAATAACTCTGACTGGCATACCATGCGCATCCACGGCCAAATGTATTTTACTGTTGAGCCCCCTTTAGTGCGCTCAAGTCCTTGGTTTCCACCTTTGGCTCCAGCCGCATGGGGATGAACTTTGCAATGGCTTGCATCTATCATTAACCATTCAAAATCAGGTTCATCTATTACTTTTTCTAAAATTTTTTCCCAAATTCGTTTATCTCTCCAACGAATAAACCTCTGATGCACAGTACCCCACTTGCCATATTCAGGAGGAAGGTCACGCCAAGGAGCACCTGCTCTCAACACCCAACATACTGCATTTATAAATAATCTGTTGTCGTATGCGATTCCGCCCCATTGACCTCTTTGGCCTGGTAGGTGAGGTTCTAGTATTGCCCAAGCTTCATCCGTTAAGTCATGTCTACGCTGCATATTTTCCATGATACTTACCTCCTATTATCTGAGATAAGTATATACTAAATCTTGTGTAGACACAACGCTTAGAGCGTACTTTATGGTAATATTAGCCTTTAACACTCTGCTAAGCGTATGCTAACTTAGGGCATGGCCTAATATGTTCAATCTCCTGTGCCTTTTGTGAAGCCACAAGAGAAAGGTCATAATTGCTTTGCAAGTTGATCCAAAATTCTGCGCTTGTTCCAAAATAACGGGCAAGGCGAAGGGTAGTATCAGCCGTAACTCCTCTTTTTTCTTTTACAATTTCAGCAATGCGGCTTGTTGGAACTTGAATGGCAAGAGCCAAAGCGTGGGCGGTTAGCTGGGGGGATGCGCAAGTATTCAAGGTTTTGTGCGGCATCTAGCATATCTAGTTTTCGTAACGCAACAGAGTGAAAACTTACAAAATGTCTTGATGTTTTTGTTCTATAAAGATTTTCTGTCTTCGCACATGCAAAGCTTTCTATCATATTTCACCTATGAATATTTTCTCAAACATTGCCTTGTGGTGCTCTATTTCAGAAGCTGTTATTTCAATCTCACGCTGTCGCAGGTTATGCTCTTGTAATTTTAAATTTTCTTCTCTTGTTTGAATGTCTTCTTCGCTTATAGGTGTATTAGGCTGAGGACTCACTGTAGAGTCTTGTTTTTTCATATTTTATCCGTAAATATAAAATAGTGTGAGGGCTAGGCACAAAGGGTCGTGTAGGGTTAATTCGGGCTGCTCTTATATCATAGTATGGCATGTGTGAACATAATGCGATACATTGCACTGATAATTCGCGAGGAATTATCCATGACAAAGACAGCTAGCATAAATATGCGTATTAATCCTGAAGTCAAA
>CAYJPT010000086.1:0-10259 GCA_964372165.1 uncultured Desulfovibrionaceae bacterium
AAAATCAAAGTATATGATTCTAAAACTCAATGTCCTTATTGCGGCAAAGACTATCTTTCAACGTTAACATATTGCCGCCGTTAAAGTTTTTTGAGAGAGGGGTCTCCCCAGAAGACTTTGTCAGCACTCTGACCGCCCGTTTAACAGGTGGTTCTGACTATACGTCTCGTGGATGTAACATAGCCTCAGGAGATAGGATTTCATCAAGCTTTTCTTTGCTTAGCAACTTTCTTTCAAGCACCAAATCATACACAGATGCATTTTTTTCAAGTGCCTCACGTGCAACAGATGCGGACGCCTCATAACCAATATGAGGATTGAGTGCCGTGACAATACCGATACTATTTACAACCAAACTTTGGCAAACATCTCTATTGGCAGTAATCCCCTCCACGCACTTGTCTTGTAAGGTACGTACAGCACGACGCAACCTGTTTAAGCCATCAAAAAGGCAATGGGCAATTACAGGTTCCATAACATTTAGCTCTAGTTGTCCGGCTTCAGATGCTAGAGTTACTGTTAAATCTTTACCCATGATATCAAAACATACTTGATTTACTACTTCTGGAATAACAGGATTGACCTTGCCCGGCATGATGGATGAACCAGGTTGTAATTGTGGCAAGTTAATTTCATTAAATCCGCAACGTGGGCCAGAAGATAGCAGGCGTAAATCATTGCAAATTTTTGAAATTTTCACGGCTGCACTTTTGATTGCAGCAGAAATCTGCACATAAACACCTGTATCCCAAGTGGCTTCAATAAGGTTTGGGGAAAGTGTGACAGCAAGGCCGCTTACTTCTCTAAGTTTTGCTATGCATAAAGGAGCGTAGCCTTTAGGTGAGCAAATACCTGTACCAATAGCTGTTGCGCCCATATTTACTTCCAAAAGACAAGATGCTGCATATTCCAAACGTCCTACCTCTACTTCAAGAGTAGTGGCATAGGCTGTAAATTCCATACCCAAGGTCATAGGCACTGCGTCTTGTAATTGAGTTCTGCCCATTTTCACAATATCACTAAATTCTTCGCCTTTAAGCATAAAACCATCATGCAAGTAGCGTATAGCATTAATAAGTCTTTTGAGCATAGCATGTAGGGCTAGGTGTAAGGCAGTAGGGTAAGCGTCATTGGTAGATTGCGAACAATTGACATGATTATTAGGGTGACAATGCTGATAGTCACCTTTTTTATGCCCCATTAATTCCAAAGCCCTATTAGCAATAACTTCATTGGCATTCATATTACAAGACGTACCAGCACCACCTTGGAAGCAATCAGTAGGGAATTGGTCGTGCAATTTTCCGTCAATAATTTCATCACAGGCACTGCAAATGGCTTTAAATACGTCATCTGGCAAAAGGCCAAATTCTTTATTGGCTTGGGCAGCAGCCTTTTTTACATAGGCAAAAGCACGAATAAACTCTGGAATGTCACTAATTTTACTATGTGATATGTAAAAATTTTCTATAGCACGATAGGTTTGCACGCCATAATAAACATCGTTGGGTATAACCAACTCACCTAAAAAATCATGCTCAATTCGTGTGGACATGTATTTTCTCCTATATGTTATTTAAGGAAATGCTGATTTATTCCATAAGCAGAATAAATCAGAAAGGCACAATTGCCTACTTTGTAAGGTTTTTGGCTTGTTTACTTAATCAACGTTTCCTAAATTAAAATGCTTGCTAGTATATAACCAACGGTGCATGCCGTGGTCACACATATAAGGCCTGGCATCATAAAACTGTGATTGAAATACCATTTACCAACTCTTGTTGTGCCACTTATGTCAAAATTACATGTGGCTACATCTGATGGGTAGACCGGCAAGAAAAAATAAGCATAGGTAGCAGGCATTAAACCTATTAGAACTTCTGGTGGTAAACCCAAACCAAGGCCCACAGGTAACATAATACGAGCAGTTGCCGCTTGGGAATTTACCACTATAGATACAGTGGCAAGTGCCAAGGCAAAAGACCAAGGGTAATCGTGCACCATGCCAGTAATGGAAGCTTTAAATGTGGGCATGGCATATTGAAAAAAAGTATCGCTCATCCATGCAATGCCAAAAATGGCAACGGTTGCCACCATACCGGATTTAAATACCACACCTTCGGGTATTTTACTGGTGCTGGTCTTAGTTACAATGAGTATGATACCTGCAAAGGCAAGCATCATCATTTGAATAATTTTATCCATGGGTATGAGCTGTCCATTGACAATTCTAACTTCTGGAACCATAGCCACAACTACAATACAAATAATGGCCAATAAAAATATTAATACAGAGGTCCTTGCTGATTTTGGTAATTCCTCCAATTCATTGTTAGGGGCTTTACTTGCAAGTAACTTTTGCCATTTGGGGTCTTTAAGGCGTCTTTGATATTCTGGGTCGTCTGCTAATTCTTTACCTCTTTTCAAGCTATATAATGACATAAGCAATACAGCCGACATGGTAGCAGGAATACTGACCATCATAATGGTTAATAAATTAATATCTGGATTAACTTCAGACAATTGGCTTAAGTAATAAACCGTAACTGCCGCAATAGGGCTTGCGCAAATACCAATTTGTGATGCTACAGAAGCAGCTGCCATGGGTCGTTCTGGTCGAATATTATTTTTTAAGGCTACGTCTCCAATAATGGGCATGATAGAATATACAGCATGACCTGTGCCAAGAAGCATAGTGATAAAATACGTGGTAAAAGGGCCGAGGATGGTTATGCGTTTTGGATTATCACGCAGTATTTTTTCTGCAATTTGTAGCATATATTTAAGCCCACCAGCAGCCTCAAGTACAGCAGCACAAGTAACCACCGCAATAATAATTAACATTACAGATACTGGCGGTTCTGCAAGTGGCATACGGAAAATGAAAAACTCAACCATTAGCCCAAGCGCAGCAATGGCACCAAGCCCCACACCACTAAAGCGGCTACCAAGATAGAGCATGCAAAATAAAAATAAAAATTCAAAATATAGCACGACATTCTCCAGCATTTTTCACTTTGTCAAGTACATACTGATGCAATTTATTTAATAAATATAGTAAAATGCAATATTTGTCAAATATTAAGCTTTTGCTCACTCATAACACTTATAATTAGCCAACACTTGAAAACACCATTTTATAAGCTATAAAATTACCATAAAATAGTTTTTAATGCGCTTAGCTCTGGAAATTTTATTCACATATTTAACTGTAAAAGTTTTTGTTTTAAATGCTTATCATGTTGTTCAATAGTCAAATAAAATTGTTAAGTGGATGCATATAACATTTAAAGCAATAATGGCACATAATAGCCAAAAAGTTTTGCTTACACCGTGGTATAATCAATTTTTATGAATCGAATATAATATTTTAAGCAAGTTATTACAGTGTATTGTGTCGCGCTGTAGTGTTGACTAAATAAATAAAATTATCTTATTGTTTATTGAGCAATATGATAAATAATATTGCGTGGAGGTTATTATGTTAAACGTATTGGATGCTGTTGGAAATACACCACTTATTAAGCTTGGGAGGCTAAATACATATGCATGTGAAGTGTGGCTTAAGCTTGAAAGTCGTAATCCAGCAGGCTCAGTAAAAGACAGAGTTGTCGCTTATTGCATACAAAAGGCCTTATTAGAAAAAAAAATAACTACAGATAGCGTATTAATAGAAGCAAGTAGTGGCAATACAGGTATTGCTCTTGCTATGGTTGGTGCTGTGCATGGTATACATGTAATTATTACCATGCCTGAAAATATGACCGTAGAGCGCATTAAGGCTATGCAAGCCTATGGTGCAGAAGTGATATTAACACCAGCAGCTGAGGGTATGGCTGGCGCAGTTAAGCGTGCTGATAAATGTTTGTTAGAGTTACCAAATGCTTTTAGCTTAGGGCAATTTACCAATCCTTTGATGCTTGATGCGCATTATTTAAGTACTGGTCCGGAAATATTTTCAAAGTTTGGAAGTGATATCCACGCCATAGTTGGTGGTGTAGGAACGGGGGCAACTGTTTCTGGAACAGGTTTGTTTTTAAGTGAACATGTGCCACATTTAAAAGTTTTTGCAGTAGAGCCTTATGAATCTCCTCTATTGTCAGAGGGTAGAGCTGGAAAACATGGTATTCAGGGCATTGGGCCAAACTTCATACCAAAAATTCTACGTCAAGATCTTTTGCATGATATCATTACAGTTAAAACGGAAGATGCCAAAGCAATGAGTAAATTACTTTTTGCAAAGGAAGGCATTAGTTGTGGAATATCTTCAGGAGCTAATGTTTGTGCAGCCTTAGAGTTAGCCACACGAGACGACATGCAAGGCAAGAGAATTGTAAGCTTTATTTGTGATACAGGCGACCGCTATTTATCGACATAGTTGAAGTGCATGCTCTTGTCTCTGGTGTGCGTATTTGCATTTTTTCACTGAAAAAATGATAACTGTTTACAATAAAATATTTTTATAATCAAAAAAATGAATCAACAAACTTGCCAGAAACAAGAGCATATTATGCGAATTTCTGGCAAGTTTATGACGTATAAAAATAATTGTGCAGGAGTCTTATTTTAGGAGAGATTCCCATTCTTTACTTTTAAACCAATAGTTACGGCGTTCCTTTAGCCAGCCTTCGCTTTCAACTCCACGAATCCATGCATCAAGAGCATTTAATGTATCCATATCGCCTTTGCGAATGGCTATGCTTATGGGCTGTGGAAAAATGATTTCACCGCTAACATGACGCACTGTATCTGGGTTACTTAGAACTTCAAAGCTGCCCAAGGGTGATGAGCCAAAAAGAATATGTGCACGTCCAGAAAGCATTTCCTGCACGGCAGGGGCTTCTTCATCAAAATAACGTATGGTTGCATTTGGTAGGGTGAGCTTAGCGGCCTTTGCTGCAGTTGTACCGGTGCGCACGGCAACAATAGTTTCTGGCTTATTAAGGGCAGTAAAGTTGGTGTGATCCCCAAGTTTGTCCTTGCGCCCTATGGCTTCAATATCTGTATGGTCATATGGTATAGTAAAGTTTACTCGCAAACTACGCTCTGGTGTGGTGGAAAGCCCGCTAATTATCATATCAAATTTTCCGGTTAAAAGGGCTGGTATGATTCCTGACCAACGAGTAGGCAAAAGCTCAAGCTCTAGTCCAAAATCATTGGCAAGTCGTCTGGCAACATCTATTTCAAAGCCAATGTAATTTCCTGCTTTATCTTGCATGGCCCAAGGTATAAATGAGGATATTCCAACGCGTAACGTGCCACGTTCCACTGCATCTTGTAATGCTCCGCTGGCTTTTTCAGCAAGGGCCACATTTGGGCTTAGGTTAATACTAAAAAAACAAAACATTAATAAACAAAATAAACTTAGTTTCTTCATCTGATTATCCTTTGTGTTTTATCTATTTAGTATAACACATAATATGAGCGGTGGGCAAGGCTCATAAATATGCGTGTATTTTTAGGTGATTATATAGGAGAAGAATTTCTTTAATAAAATTTTTTTTGTTGTTGACATAAGCTACAAAGTCAATTATAAAGATAAACACAAATTTTAAGGATATATTTAAATGCAACAACAATTCTTTACCACAGCTCATTTTACCCAAGATGCATATTTTGCATTCTTTTTTGGGTATTTTAGTCGCGCCTGTGGTCAAGGACGTATTGCATAATAATTTTGTTGTGATGTTCTTGGGGCCGCAGGCAATAAGCCGGCGGCCCTTTTTTTGTTTTTATGGTAGCTCAAGGGTCGCAAAGCCTCAAAGTTTTTGTACTCTAACAATATGGAGATTTATCATGCAGATTGGAAAAAAAATTCGCCTTGAGCGTATTATTAACCGTGAAAGTGGAAGAACAATTGTTGTGCCTATGGACCATGGCACAACCCTTGGTCCCATTGAAGGCATTGAAGATGCACGAAAAGTTGTAAATGATATGGCCCAAGGCGGTGTAGATGCTGTGCTTATGCATAAAGGTTTAATACGTTGCGGACATCGCATGGGTGGCAGAGATGTGGGACTTATTATGCATCTTTCTGCCTCAACATCACTTGGGCCACATGGTAATCATAAAACCTTAGTAGGTTCAGTAGAGGAGGCTATTCGCTACGGAGCAGACTGTGTTTCTGTACATGTAAATCTTGGTGATCCGCATGAACGTGATATGTTAGCTGATTTTGGGCGTATAGCAGAAGATTGTGACCGCTGGGGCATGCCACTACTTGCTATGATGTATGCTCGTGGTCCAAAAATTCCTAATGAGTATGATCCTGAAGTTGTAGCACATTGTGCGCGTGTGGGTGTTGAGCTTGGTGCAGATATTGTTAAAGTGGCGTACAGTGGCAACATTGATAGCTTTGTTTCAGTGGTTGAAGGCTGTTGTGTTCCTGTTGTTATTGCCGGTGGAGAAAAAATGAATTCTACACGTGATTTTTTACAAGTAGTACATGATTCACTAAAAGCTGGTGGAGCAGGCCTTTCGGTTGGGCGTAATGTATTCCAGCATCCTCGTCGTATGGATCTTGTGGCAGCTTTACGCGCCATTGTGCATGATAATGTTGATGTGGAAACAGCTCTTGCCATGGTGGGAGAATAATTATGCCTAATATTTGGTATAAAAGTGTTCCTTTTTGTAAGGAAGATGTGCTGCTTGCCTTAGAGTCAGGTGTTGATGGTTTAATTGTGCCAACTGCTGAAGTAAGTACAGTAAAAAACCTTGCTAGATGTACGGTGTTATCTGATGAAGATATGCCTTCTATATGCCTAACAAAAAAGGATGATGAAAAAAATCTTGTTAAGCAATTAAATAAGGGATTGAACTTAGTATTGCAGTCAGGTTTTGAAATTATTCCTGTAGAAAACTTGCTGGCACAGTGTGATAATGTTGCAGTTGAAGCTAAAGACTTAGAAGAAGCTCGCTTGGCAGGTGGAATTTTAGAAAAAGGTGTTCATACAATTGTTGTATTGTCAACAGCGCTTAATAATTTGAAAATGATAATCAATGAATTAAAAACAACTCAAGCATCTATAAAGTTAGAAGAAGCTATTATCACTAAAGTGCAAGCTGTAGGGCTTGGACATAGGGTTTGTGTAGATACACTGTCGCATTTTCAAAAAGGTCAGGGTATGCTTGTTGGTAATTCCAGTGCATTTACTTTTCTTGTGCATGCTGAAACAGAATATAATGAATATGTTGCAGCACGCCCCTTTAGGGTAAATGCCGGTGCTGTGCATGCCTATGCTCAATTACCACTTGATACAACAACATATCTTGGTGAACTGCGTACCGGCAATGAGGTACTGATTGTTAGTGCCGATGGTACAAGTAAGCTTGCATGCGTTGGACGCAGTAAGGTAGAAGTGCGCCCTATGCTCTTGGTGGAAGCTAAAGTTGGTGAGCAAATAGGGAGTATTTTTCTGCAAAATGCTGAAACTGTGTGTCTTACAGGCACTGATGGTAATCCTATTAGTGTTGTGAAGTTAAAAGAAGGGCATAAAGTTCTTTGCCATGTTGATGTGGCAGGTCGTCATTTTGGTATGCGCATTGATGAAGAAATAAAAGAAATTTAACATATTGGGTGCAGTCGTGGATAGTAAAACAAATAATCGCTTGCAAGAAATTCGACAAGAAATTGATGATGTTGATAAAGAGCTTTTACGTATATTGAACAAGCGTGCAAGTCTAAGTCTTGAGGTTGGACACATTAAAGCGCATAGTACTGAGACAATTCTTAAACCGCAACGTGAGCTTCAGTTATTAGATAGTCTTGAAGCAAATAATGTTGGCCCTTTGCCAAATAGCCATATAAGGAGCATTTGGCGTGAAATTCTTTCTTCTTCTCGTGCATTACAGCGCCCACAAAAAGTAGCTTATCTTGGCCCTGAGGGTACTTTTTCATACTTTGCCGGCATGGAATACCTAGGTAAAAGTGTAGAATTTAGTCCACATACAAATTTTCATGATATTTTTTCTGCTGTGCAGGCTGGTGAGTGTGAGCTTGGTGTTGTACCGCTAGAGAATTCATTACAGGGTACTGTTGGGCAATGTTTTGATTTATTTTATAATTTTGATGTTTCTATTCAAGCAGAACTTTTTTTGCGCATTAGTCATGCCCTTTTTAGTAAAGCCACAGCTTTAAGCCAAATTAAGCGTATTTATTCGCATGCGCAACCTTTAACACAATGCGATAACTGGCTACGTGCTAATGTGCCAAATGCAGAGCTTGTGCCAGTTGAATCAACAGCAGCAGCTGCAAATCGTGCCATTGATGATGAACATGGTGCAGCCATTGGGCATCAAGCTTTGGCAGAGATGTTTGGTTTAAATTGTTTAGCATCAACTCTTGAAAATAGTGTCGATAATTGGACAAGATTTGTTATAATTTCCAAGGCAGATTATAATTCAATTTTGCCAAATCTCCAGCAATCGGTACAAAATCAAAGAAAAACATCAATTCTTTTTACCCTCACTGATAGGCCGGGTAGTTTAGCCCTTGTGCTTACAACACTTGCAAAAAATGGTATTAATATGCGCAAACTTGAATCACGCCCATTACGCCTTTCTGGTGGTGAATGTTGGAGATATGTATTTTTTGCTGATGTGGAGGCCGATTTTGAGCAAAATCAGCATGCACATTTGGTGCAAGAATTACGTGAAATATGTAATTCTTTTCGCATATTGGGTGCATATTCTACTGTACCTGCCTTTGCAAATATTGCTAGTTGTGCACAAGATGATAATAATGCAGGTGAAATATGCTAAGTATTAAAGTTCCGGCTTCAAAATCTATATCACATCGTATACTTATGGGAGCAGCTCTTTCTTATGGGGATTCTGTGCTGCATAATTTGCTTATGAGCAAGGATATTGAATGCACTATGGGTGTTCTTGCCTCTGCTGGTGCAAAGTTTAATCATCAAAATGGTGCGGTTTATGTGCAAGGTATGCAGGGTAAAGCTAAGTCCAAGACTGCTACTCCTTTGCAATGTAATATGCACGAATCAGGCACATCATGTCGTTTGCTTATGGGTATTTTAAGTGCAGGTTGTGGTAGTTTTTATGTACATGGTGCACCACGTTTGCATGAGAGGCCTATAGGTGCTTTGGCAAATGCTTTGCAAGAATTAGGTGTTGATATTACATATGAAAACAAAAATGGCTTTCCACCATTAATTCTTAAAACTGATGGTTTTAAATCCCAAACTGTGCACATTAACCTTGATGAATCAAGCCAATATCTTTCGGCTTTGCTTTTGGCTGCACCATGTAGTGAGCAAGGTGTAACAATTTATTTGCAGGGTGAAAAGGCGGTTTCTTGGCCATATGCTGCGCTAACATTAAAGGCTATGGAAGACTTTGGCATTGTAGTGCAAATGCAAAATAAATCAGGCGAAAATTGGCAGAATATTGATTGGCGAAGTGTGCAACATATTGTACCAAGTGAGACAAGGTTCTGTGTCCCTTCTGGTCAATATTTGCATGGAAAATACATAGCAGAAGGGGACTGGTCTGCTGCATCATATTTTTTAGCAGCCGGTGTTGTTGGAAAAAAACCACTACGTATCCAAGGTTTGCAAAAAGATTCTTTGCAAGGTGATAAGGCTATGTTGAATATTTTAACTGACATGGGCGCAAAATACTTTTGGGAAGGCGATGATATTATAGTAAGCCCTAGTAAGTTAAATTCAATTGAAGTTGATATGCAAAATTGCCCAGACCTTGTACCAACAGTTGCGGTGCTTGCTGCATTTGCAGAAGGTATTACAGTTATAAGTAATGTTGAGCATTTGCGCATTAAAGAAAGTGATCGCCTTGCAGCCCCTGCGGCTGAGCTTGGCAAGGTTGGAGTTAAGGTTGATATTTTAGATGATGGTCTACGTATTTATGGCCTTGGTAAAATACCAACTATCCCAGAGAACACAGTTTTTGCAGCGCACAATGATCATCGTATTGCCATGAGCTGCGCAGTATTGGGGTTAAATGGTCAAGAAATTGTAATTGATGAACCAACAGTGGTACAAAAGTCATTTCCGCATTTTTGGGAACTGTGGAAAGAAATTAGTCATGTATAGTTGTTTTGCATTGAAAATATCATAGGCATTTAGAATTAATTGATTTTTTAGAAGTGTATGAAAATGTGTTGTTAAACAATACTCCTGCACAATTCATTGTGCGGAGTCTTATGGAGCGTTGACAGCAGTCAATGCGACCGATAAATCAAGAGTCCTACCCGAAGAGCGGCGAAGCCGTAGCCGTTAGGC
>CAYJPT010000087.1:0-1384 GCA_964372165.1 uncultured Desulfovibrionaceae bacterium
CCACGGCCTCTTGAATGCCATTCAAGCGCTCTCCCAACTGAGCTACACCCCCATTGTTGTGTGACGCATAATATGTACTAATGTATTGTCTTTGTCAATGAAAAATTTAGCTGAATGAATTTTTACTTTGTGTATTTGGTATATATTTCTTAGTTCAATTTTGTCAAAATGGTTAATTGCTATATATTTGTGTTGAAAAAGTTAAAATTATGTAGGCTAAGCTTGTGTGATTACAAACGTATTGATATAAAGCCTTACTATTTTTTGCAATATGCTAACATTTATTACTTTAATTGAAAAAAACACCAATAGCTTTTTGTATTTTTATTAAACATTATCCAGCGCAGCATTCTTCGGTTAGAAATGATATGATACCATTTAAAACAGTATATTGTGCTGTGCAGCGTAATATACGTCCTTCGCGCTTTTGGTGAATAAGCCCAGCTGATACTAAGGCTGCAATATGATGGCTTAGAGTTGATGCCGGAACATTTAATTCTTTTTGCAATTCGCCTACAGGAAGTCCATTTTCGCCAGCTTTCACCAAACGCTTGAAAATAGATAACCTTGTTACATGTCCTAATTCTTTAAGAGCCAGAGCGACTTTTTCAGTATTCATTAGTTAACTCCTTTTATCTTTACTTTATTAATACTACAAACAATGAACCAAGTAATTTGACTTCATTGCAAAAACACAAAACATGTAAGACAAGTTGTTTTGTTATATTATTTGATATTTCTAGAATAGCAAAATTAACTTGACAGTGAAAATATTTTGACTATACTAGAATTGTCAAAATTATGGAGGAATTAATATGCAAGACTATTACAATATGTTCTTAGATGCTGCTGGGATGTTTATTTTTCTTGGAAGCGAATTATCTATATTGTTTATTTTAATTTGCGCTGGAGTAAATTTATTGCAGCAGTATATACCTGATTCAAAAATTCAAGCACTTTTAGGTGCGTCACACGGTCGTGGATATATTTTAGCGGCTTTAATCGGGGCAATAACTCCTTTTTGCAGTTGTTCAACCATCCCCATGTTACGTGGACTACTTAAGGCTAAGGCTGGATTTGGTCCAACCTTAACTTTTTTATTTGCCTCACCGCTACTTAATCCTATCATTATAGTGCTTTTTGTCGCAACCTTTGGACTTAAAGTTAGTATAATATATACTTGCGTAGCACTTTTGACATCTATTTTTGCAGGATTTATACTTAATAAAATGCAGTTTGAACAATATGTTATACCTGAATCGTCTTTGTCTACTGCGAACTTGGCAAGTAGTTGCTGCAGCACAAAAAATGATATGAATACTTTGCAACCTTTACAATCTGAAAAGACTTCATGTTGCAGTTCACCTAGTCCATTTGAACCAAT
>CAYJPT010000087.1:1484-10257 GCA_964372165.1 uncultured Desulfovibrionaceae bacterium
TACAAGAGAGCTCATGTTGTTCTTCTGAGCCTACGCAGGAGAGTTCCTGTTGTTCTTCATCAAACTACGAAGTTAGTAATCAAAGTTTCAAAGAGAAAGTTAAGTGGTCATTTGCTGATGCATGGCGTCAATTTAAGCAATTATTTCCATATCTTTTATTAGGTGTTACCTTGGGTGCGTTGGTGTATGGTTTTGTGCCAAGTGATTTCATAGCTAGGTATGCCAGTGGTGATAGTATTTTTGCAGTGCCTATTGCAGCAGTTATTGGTATACCACTGTATGTACGAGTGGAGGCATTAATTCCATTAAGTGCAGTACTTGTGGGTAAGGGTATGGGATTAGGTGCGGTTATGGCTTTAATAATTGGTGGTGGCGGGGCAAGTCTTACTGAGTTAGTATTGCTTAAATCAATGTTTCGTATGCCTATGATAATAGCGTTTTTGGTTGTAATTTTAGGTATGGCTGTGGCTGCTGGATATTTATTTCAATTTGTAGTATAATGTAAAATTAAAAGGGATATACGCAAACGAAATAAAGTATGAGTTTTACAGAAATATTAATACTTGCCTTAGCTTTAGCCATGGATGCTTTTTCAGTAGCTATTATGACTGGAGTTAAAGGGTGCTGTTCTTATAAGCAAATGTTACGTATGTCGGTAACATTTGCTTTCTTCCAATTTATGATGCCAATTATAGGTTGGGTCTTAGCCATACAATTTTATGATGTAATAGTTTCACTTGACCATTGGATAGCATTTACTTTACTTGCTTTTGTGGGTGGTAAAATGCTTTGGGAGGCTAAGGGTGATCAGCATACTTTGCAAGATGACCCCACTAAAGGATTAACATTATTACTACTTGCCATAGCTACAAGTATAGATGCTTTGGCGGTTGGTATTTCTTTAGCTGCTTTAAGTGTGAGCATTTTTTGGTCATCTGTTGTTATAGGTATTGTTTGCTTTGTAATGACTGTCCTTGGTATGCGCTTAAGTTATATGTTGGTGCGTAATAGAGACGATATTTCTAAATTTGCAAATATATTTGGCGGATTGATATTGATAGCAATAGGTATGAAAATTCTTTTTGAACATGGAGTTTTTGATTAGGTAACATCAAAAAATGATTTTATAAACATAGTAATAAATGTTGTTTGCAATTAAAGCTTGTAAAGTTTAAATATTTACCATGATGCAACGCCCAGAAACACGCACTATACCAATAACACCCGGAGTGTATCTTTTTAAGAACACTCAAGGGCGTATTATATATGTAGGAAAGGCTAGGGTGTTACGTTCACGGCTAATGTCTTATTTTAGAGATGATGGCTTACCACTAAAAACACAGGCTATGATGCGCCATGCTGTAAGTGTTGAAACCCTTTCAACTAATACTGAAAAAGAAGCTTTGCTATTAGAAGCAAGTTTAATAAAAAAACATCGACCGCATTACAATATTGTTTTGAAAGATGATAAACAATATGTGCTTTTTAAAATTTCATCTAAACATTTATATCCAAGGCTTGAAATTGTGCGTAGTGCTAGGCGTGATAAAGCTTGGTATTTTGGTCCTTTTACTTCGGCTACAGCTGCCCGAGAAACTTGGAAACTACTACATAAATCCTTCCCTTTGCGACGTTGCACAGACAGGGCTATGAAAAATAGAACTAGGGCATGTTTATATCATTTTATGGGGCAATGCCCAGCACCCTGTATGGATTTAATTACACCGCAAGATTATGCTTTGGGTGTGCAAAGGGTCATGGGTGTGCTTTCTGGTAAATCAAGCACACTTTTGCAAGAGCTTGAAGTTGAAATGCATGCTGCATCTGATGCACTGGAGTTTGAGCGTGCTGCTGTTTTACGTGATCAAATTAATGCTGTGAAACGCACTATAGAGCGACAGGTTGCTGTGTTGCCGGGTGGTGGTGATATGGATGTGATTGGATTGCATGCGGCAGAAAAGGGCATGGCTCTTGGGATTTTATTTGTACGCGAGGGATTGTTAATGGATGGGCGTACATATTTTTGGCCGGGACTTGATTTTGATGATAGCCCAGAGCTTATGTTGTCTTTTTTGGCTCAATTTTATGGAGCAATAACTCCACCTGCACGAATAATTTTACCTTGGTTACCTGAAGATAAAAAATTTGAACAAGATGAGCAAATGCTTGCAACCTTGGCACAAAGCTTAAGTGATATTCGTGGAGCAATGGTGCGTATAGCAGCACCACGTAATCTTGAGGAAAATAGTTTAGTTGACATGGCCTCTACCAATGCACGTGAGGAGGGATTGCGCCGCAAAGAACATGCTATTGAAGAACGCCTAGCACTTGCATTGCATTTAAATTTTATTCCAAGGCGCATTGAATGTGTTGATGTTTCCCATACATCAGGTATGCAAACTCGTGTTGGTATGGTTGTGTTTGAAGATGGGAAACCGCAAAAATCTGCATACCGCAATTATGCCATGCCCGATGGGGATGGCGATGACTACGCCACCCTTGCAGCTTGGGTATTGCGGCGTTTAGAATCTGGCCCACCTTGGCCAGATTTGCTACTAATTGATGGTGGTAAAGGGCAACTTAATGCTGTGAGACGAGCACTTAAGGATGCTGGCAAGGAAGGGCTTTTTGCTCTAGCAGCCATTGCTAAAGCTCGTCATGATGATGGACGGGCAGACAGGCGTGCTGGAAATGTGGGAGATAGAATTTTTTTGCCAGATCGTAGTAATGCTTTGCCTTTACGTGATGGTGCGCCGGAGTTACTTTTTCTACAACACATTCGTGATTGCACGCATAATTTTGCCTTGGGAAGACATCGCAAAGCAAGAACAGGAGCAGCACTTGCCAGTGAACTTATGCGTATTAATGGTATAGGAGCAGCAACAGCAAAACTGCTTTGGGATAATTTTGAGAATACAGATGCCATGCGCAATGCTACGGAAGAAGAGCTTGTAAAAATTGCTGGTATTGGTAAGGCTAAAGCTAAGATGTTGCGTGCAAAACTAAGCAATATATAAATCTTTATTAAGTCGTAATATTAGTAATTTTTCAGCGACGGCGAAATATTTAAGAGTTAGTCGTACAAAAGCTCTCAGCAAAAATATGCTGAGAGCTTTTGTAGTATAAATTATCAGAGTGTATATTTTAGAGGTGATTATTTAATAATGCCACCAGCTAATCTAGGTCCACCACCACCAAGAGCTTTTGGTGTGTCTGAATAATTGTCGCCATGTACGTGAATCATAAGTGAGCGATTCATAATCATATCAAGGGATTTAATGCGTGGAGCTAGAACTGCTACAGGAGTTGAGCCGTCTTTAGCAACAAAAAGTACGGGTAAATCACCTAAATGTCCCATGTCATCATATGGGCCTAAGTGCTTGCCAGTGTTTTTAGGATCATAGTGACCACCGGCTTTTAGGCCAGCCACTAATTTGCCGTCTTTTTCTACCGGACCAAGGTCAGGGTTTACGTGTACGTGAAAGCCGTGACTTCCAGGAGGTAGTCCTTTAATCATTGGGCGAATAACAAGTCCGTCTGGAGTTTCTACTAGAGTAACCTTACCCAAAGATTTACCAAGACCTGTAGCATTTTCAGTTGTTAGTGTGAAAATTTCTACATCCATGGTTTTACCGGCTGCATGGGCAACACCAGCAAAAGAAACAAAAAGACCTAAAACAAAGAATACTGAGGCAAGAGCTGCAATACGTTTCATCATTAAACCTCCATTTAATTTTGTTTAAGAAGCATCTCACAAATAGTAATCACTATCAAGAACAATATTTAAATTCTTCTACACAATTTTTTGTATAAGTACAGGTGGTATGTTTCAAGTAGCTTTGCATTGCTTATAACTACTATGTACTGCATTATTTATAAAACTACCTTGTATAATAAATTACGCAAGGTAGTTTTATGCTATAGTGAAATAATGCTTACTTTTAAGCTAACTTATAATGCCTTATGTTGGATTTATTTTTTTAATTCCTCAATGAGTCTTGATAGCTCTTGTGCTTGATCACTTAGTGAGTGTACTGCTTGCTCGGCTTCATGCATGGCAGCACTTGTATCGTTTACAATATTGGATACCGCTAAGATAGACTGCGTTATTTCGTCTGAGGTTGAAGACTGTTCTTCACTTGCTGTAGCTATGGCTCTAATGCCATCGGCACTTTCTTCTGCCATGTTCATAATTCCATTCAAAGCCTCGCCGCTAGTGATGGCAAGCTCCGTTGCTTTCTCAATACTTTTAACTGTAACATCAATCTGCTTAACATTTATTTCCGTACTTTGCTGTATTGCAACAATAGCACTTGAAACATCTGATGTTGAAGTCATTGTTTTTTCAGCAAGTTTACGTACTTCGTCTGCTACAACAGCAAATCCACGTCCTGCTTCTCCAGCTCTTGCAGCTTCAATAGCAGCATTTAATGCAAGTAAATTTGTTTGGTCAGCAATATCAGAAATAACACTCATAACAGCGTTAATTGATTGTGCATGACCGGAAAGTTGATCCATACTAGTTCGTATTGCGACAGATTCTTCCCTTAAACGTATCATAGTGCTCTCAGTATCTTTAATAACTGTCGTTCCCTCAGTGGCTTTTTGCTTTGTGTTTTCTGCTATGTCTGCACTGTTACTTGCATTTTTAGCAACTTCAAGCACTGTTCCATTCATCTCATCCATAGCAGCAGCGGTTTCAGCTATGCGCCCTGACGCTTCATCAGCTCCTTTTGCTGACTGATCAATTTGCACAGAAAGCAATGTAGAGGCAGTAGTAATATTGTTTACAATATTTTCTAATTGATATGCAGCTTCGTGGCGACCGTCAGACAATGCCTTTTCAGCATTATTTAATAATTCAACTTCTTGGTTGCGATCAAAAACCATATCAACATAACCAATATGTTTTCCTTCTCCGTCATATAACCTTGCAGCCATAGCTCTAAAATGCCCAAGACCAGGTTGCTCAAAATTGATTGAGTCAATACCGCGTTCACAAGAGTCAATAGCACAGTTTTCTGTGCGGCAAATTGAAGCTCCCCAATTATAGCATGGAAGACCGATTAATTCTTCGGGTTTTTTGTTAAGCATATTACAAACGCCAGAGTTAACAAAGGTAAAATTTTTATTAACATCCATAGCTGCAAGGGGTGATGGGATACAATTTAATATGGCTTCATACCAGCTAGATTGTTCTTTAAGTTTTGCAACCATACCCTGTAAAGATCTTGCAAGTAAACCATATTCATCATTGCTATTTACATTTAATGCAGCTTCTTTTTCATTACCGGATGCAATGTTAGCAGCATAACGTGAAATGCACTTTATGGGCTTAGCAAGCTTGTAAGCAGTAATGGCAGCTATTATAATCATGAGACTTAAAACAACAATTGATGCAAGAAGGGTATTAAGAAATGCATCTTTTTCTGACTTAAGTACAGCACTAATAGGTAGACCAATAAACCACATGCCTACAACTTTCTTGTTATCAGTGTATGCTGGCCAATACGCAGAAAGATACTTTGTGCCAATGATAGTGCTCTCCCCAAAGTATAGTTTTTCATCCTTAAGTACATGTTTTTCAATGACTGGATTACCAAGCCGAGTACCTGAAATGCGTTCTCCCTTTTCATTCTGAATGGTACTCATTACCCTTGTATCATCCATAAAGAAAGTGACTTGAACACCTAAAAATTTACCAAGCCAATCAAGAAACAATGGACTGGATAAAGAACTGCCCACTGAAATTGTACCAACAATTTCATCATGAAGCATGATAGGAGAAGAAGCGCGAAAAGATGGCGCCTCAACACCAATCACTAAATTTACATAATCATGACCCCTAAGTGCTTGAGTTATGCTTTCTTGATTAATAATGCTGTCTCCAAGTCTTTCGGAGTGAGCACGTACAACAACGTCACCTTTTGCATCTGTAATAGTAACAATATTAACTTCAGCTTGCTTCATTATATTGCTTGCAATGCTTGATACGGTGGCTTGATCTCCAGAGCTGATAGCTTCACTAAGCCCTGCGTATTTCGCACTTATTCTGCTCATATGTAGGAATTCATTTTGACTTGCTTTGATAATGGATTCAAAATTACTTTGTGCTTCTCGAATATTGTCACTTAAAGCTGTTGTCAAAGTTGTAGAATAATTGTAAACAGCAACAAAATAAATTGTACTTGCACAGATGAGTAGTAGCAGGGTTAATGTGAGAATAAATTTTTTAGTAATTGATAAATGCATAGTATCACCGAAATTCCTTATTGTTTGAGGATGCTATACTGTTGTTATCGTAAGTTAAAATATTGTAACTATACTAAAAATGCTATAATCTTTGAAATGTTGTAATTATGAAGGTATTTATAAGGGTTAAGGTTAAGTGGCGGAGCAACAGACCCAAGTAGGACAATAAGAGCTGGCAGAGTGATACTTAAGCCCTTACACGTTTGTTTGGTTAAGAAAAACCCAATAATGCAATTCATCAAAATTGTATTATGAAAAATCCACTTTGACTTGCGTTCAAACATATCTACAAATGAAAATATGTCAAGTTTTTTATTAGACGATGAACTTGCACACGAAAAAAAATAAATTATAAATGTTAATTATATAAATGCATTGTATTTAATTGGCTTTCAAGTTGCTGTATTGTAGAAGCCGTATGCTTGTTTATGTACATGATTTATATTCAAACATTGTTTTGCAATTACACTACTATAATCGGCTACAAATATAAGTTTGTATAGAGCAATGTTTGATAATTATTGTAACGTTAACATAAGATTATTTATTTATCATTGAACATAATTTGTTATTTTTGAATCCAAAATAGATAAAGGAACGATAATACACACTAACAACAGACATTAAAAATAATCGGCATTTAAAATATAATAATTTATTAAGACTGCTGCACCATTCATTGTGCGTAATCTTATGGAAAGCTGACGTTAGCCAACACGACAAAAAAACATGAATAAGCAATGCAAGACTATGCCTTCTCTTGATTCTTGAAAAAATGTGCGTGCGGCTAGGGGCATAGCTCAATATGAACACGTATGGTAGAGGAAACTTGTAATAATTTTGAGTGGTAAAAATTCGCAGCTTGTAAAAAGTAAAGTGTAAAATATTGTCACTTTGTATTTTTATCATTTTATTTTAATTTGGTTGAGGTTAAATATAGTTTTATTGTTGTTAGATAGTGTCGTCAAATGCGCCTTTTGGTTTTCTCTGCGTCATATTTCACGAGCTTTTTCGGCCATGTATGTCTCTATACACTCCCTCAAAGCTCGTTCATCTTCCTTGATAAAACTCAAAAAATTGCAATTTAACGACACTATCTAGCTAAAGTTAAGCTGGCATCAACTTTTTATCCCAACTCGTCACATTAAAATTGACTTTTAATAACATATCGCTATGCTAAACAACAGCAATTTGCTGTTAGGGAATACTTTAAAGTATATTATTTCAAAGGCAAGCAGCTGAAAATTCAACTTGCTCCTCAAATAGTATGGAGTATTATAATGCTTAATGCCAAGTTGTAAGCTAAGTGATATACGGTTATCGTTTTACTACATTACTAATGCTATATGCAAAGCTTTCATAGCATTTGAGGTAAGCATGCATTTATTAGATATGGCCAAAGCCGCAGGCTGAGCAGCGAAAATAGCTCCAGAGGTTCTGGAAAACTTACTGCAATCCATACCACATACCACCACTGCCTCATTGGAAAAGCGCGTTCTTGCAGGGCGAGCACGTAATGAAGATGCAGCCGTGGTTGATTTTCCTATGGGTAAAGCCTTAGTGCAAAGTGTGGATATTCTTGCACCTATTGTTAATGATGCCTATATGTTTGGGCGCATTGCTGCTGCCAATGCTTTGTCAGATATTTATGCTATGGGTGGTAAACCCTGGTGTGCTTTGAATATGTTGTTCTTTCCCACAGCTTGTCACGGAGAAGCCGGCTTGAAAGTTATGTCCGATATTTTACGTGGCGGTCAGGACACATTATCAGAGGCAGAGTGTATACTGGTTGGTGGGCATAGTGTTGAAGATGAAGAAATTAAATATGGTCTTTCTGTGACTGGATATGTAGACCCACAAAAAGTAACTACTAATGATGGTCTTAAAGTAGGCGATGTGTTGGTATTAACAAAGCCTTTGGGTACTGGAATATTGGCAACAGGTGTAAAAGCCAGATGGGATGATTGGGAAACAAGCCAAAATCTCATTGAAACATGGTGTGCAAAATTGAATAATAATGCTGCAAAAATTATTGAGGAATTCTCTTTAAAGGCTGCAACAGATATTACCGGATTTGGACTTGCAGGCCATAGTATTGAAATGGCTCTTGCCTCTAATGTGCAAGTCGAACTTTTAAGTCAAAACCTACCCATTTTTGAGCAAGCTATAGAATATGCTAACAACGGTCTTATTCCCGCTGGAAGCCATGCCAACAGAAAATATTGGCACAAATTTACACAAAGCAAAGCTGACCTTAACCAAACTATTGAAAGTATTATTTTTGACACGCAAACCTCTGGTGGACTTTTATTGGCAATACCTGAAGGTCATATTGACGCAGCTATGACTAGACTAAGTGAGCTTGGAGAAAAAGGATACGTGGTAGGGCGAGTTTTACCACAAGGGCAGCATGCATTAAAAATAGGCTAAATATGTAAATGTTATTCTCACTTTTTAATAGTTTACTTAAGGAAATGCTGATTTATTCTGCAAGCAGAATAAATCAGAAAGGCACACTGCC
>CAYJPT010000088.1:0-10198 GCA_964372165.1 uncultured Desulfovibrionaceae bacterium
CTACTGACTTATAGCTGTAAGCTTTTTAGAACCTCCCGCCTAGCGGGAGGTTTTCTTTCCACAAAAAAAAGGCTAGTTATTTCTAACTAGCCAAATTTTTGTGGTACCCGGAGCCGGACTTGAACCGGCACAGCCCGAAGGCCGAGGGATTTTAAGTCCCTTGTGTCTACCAATTCCACCATCCAGGCGAAATTAATATTGCATTAATCTCTGCAAGAACTTCTTTTAGAGATACATGGGCATTTTGTCAAGAATTTAATACAAAAAATACACATTCATTTGCAATATTTTTATTTAATTGGAAATATTTATATTCTCATCAAACCAACAATACTAAGCTTAAATTAGGCTTTAGATTTAAATTTATTTAAAAAATCAGATATGTTTGCTAAATATTTATTACAAAAAAATTTCAGCTGAGGCACATGCTTCATTTTAACTTCTAGGTGCTTAACTCTAGTATTTAACTGTTTTACTTCATCTTCCAAAAAATGTATTCTTTTGTTAAGATTTACAAAAATTGGCAAAAATACAGTTACAATATCATCAGTAGTGGGATGATTTATGTCTACAGTGTCTTGTGGAATGCTACCATCAAAAAGCTCTCCATCATCTTTGTCCATATACTCACGAGCAATAGCAGCATTTTCTTCCTTAAATTGTGCTAAATATTGCTCACGATGATCAGGCTGCATATAAGCATGTGTATTTTTTTTAGGTGTAACCTCTAGACTAAGCAATTCATTAATATTATCTATGAAGTCATAATCCACATTAATGCCGGCACGTGCTGTATCAAAAGAGTGAACAACTCCCCAAGGTGCACCATCTTTATATGATTTGATTTCTTCCTTTAACTTTTTAACCCGTTTACCTTTTTCTTCCTTAGATAACATATTTTGTCGCATAAAAGAAAGTCGAATACGTACATTCGATGCAGATAATGATGGATTAATATTTTCGTATTCAATCAAATCTGTTAGCTTTTCAAGATTTATCCACTGCAAAAAATCACTTGCCGCATCTTGTAGGTACAATAAATCCCTAGAATAAACACGCAACAATATATTATGTTTTCCAAAACACTGCGCATACTGACTAAACATAGTCTCCCAATGTTGTTTCCAATTATATGTAGGCGCAATGTAACCAGAAAAATTTTTAATATTTTCAGCCCAACAACTTTCCAACATGTGGTCTTGACGTCTTATGTAACATAAAACTTTGACATCATGTTCAGCTAAGGCTTTACCTAGAGCTTTAATATGATGCTCGTGGCAAACAGAAAACCCCTCACAACTTACGATAACATTGGGTAATGGAGATGCTTGTACAAAATCATGTATTTTTTGTTCTAATGTCTGTAGTGCAGGGGATGTAGGCGATTCATATCTGCAGGCATTAAATAGAAGATATAAATCTTCCCACAATAAATCAAAGCCATTTTCTTGCAAGATTCCTTTTTTATGTAATGAGTCTAGAGCAATTTGTATGGCAGTACTGCCTGTTTTGTGCAGCCCAATATGTAAATAAACAGTTTTTTTTGTTGTCATGCAAATTCCAATATCAATACTATTTAAAAACCATCTGAACACTGTAATCAAAAAAGACATAACTTATCAAAAATTATGCTCATTTAAAGTATCATACGCAATAAATAAACTTTCAGCTAATTTTGTAATTACAAAGATGTTATAATTGTTTTACTTTCAATAAAGGTTTGAACTTTTGCAACACAATCCTCCTTCGAGGTAATATGCGTTTCTATAAGTAAATGGGGATTATCAGGAACGTCATAAGGAGCAGATATACCTGTGTAGTTTTTTATTTTACCTTTACGTGCCATTTCGTAGTAACCCTTTACATCACGTCGTTCACACTCCTCCACCGGGCAAGAAATAAATATTTCATAAAACGCATCTTGTAGGATATTCCTTGCAATATCCCTTTGTGTTTTAAGCGGTGAAATAAAAGCACATAAGCATATAAAACCTTGTGAAGCAAAAATTCGGCTAATTTCTGCAATGCGTCGTATATTTTCAGCTCTACCTTCTGTGCTAAAAGAAAGATCTGAGCAAAGACCATTGCGAATGATGTCCCCATCAAGGACATTAACAAGCATATTTTTAGCAAACAGCTTTTGTTCAACTAGGTGCGCTATAGTGGATTTTCCTGCACCGGAAAGACCAGTAAACCAAAAAACACCACCTTTATGCCCATTTTTTGCGTGACGCATAGAAAGTGTAACATATGAACGAGGGGGAGTAAGATGCTTAGTTTCAGGCATAATTAGCAAAATCGTTATTTTTTTTATTTTATAAATATTAAATGTACAAGTATTATGTTGAAATCCAATTTCAGCATTTTTGTGTTTCTAAGCTTTATCGCAAAAGAACACAAGCATAAAGTTTCCTGTTATGCCTAATAGTAAAAAAACATAAAAAAACCTATACTTCTTATACGGTTACCTAATTGAAATTTTATATATCATATGTACTCATAAGTATGCGCCCAATACTAATATCAATATTTTTAAATCCAACATTGATATTTTCGCGTAACTGCTTGACTACATTTTCTTTATCATTTTGTAAAAAAGTATCTATTATTTTTATATGATTATTAATTACTTCTTCAATATTTTGATTTTTTAAAACTTCTTCAAAATCCATCATTCGAAACCGAAACAAACGTTCATTTATATTTTTAAAATAGTAGTTTATCATACTATTATCCATCAAAGCAACTATACCGGCATGAAAGTTTTGATCTATCAAGGCTAATTGCTTTTCACATTTAACGCTTACCGTGCGTTGCTCAAGCCATGGTTTTTTCAGCTCAATTAAATCATCATGTAACTCAGGGTGCTTTAAGATATATTCAGCAGCAGCGACTTCTAAAATACTTCTTAACTCATATAATTCTCTGATCTCCTTTTTTTGTACTTGATTAACAAAATAGCCTCGATTAGATATATGTACTACAAATTCAGCAGCTTCAAGCATATAAAGAGCTTTACGGATAGGACTACGGCTTACATTAAATTCTCGACTTAAAGCTTCTTCACGTAAGGGATATTTTGGTGGGTATTCCCAATTGACTATACGCTGACGAATTTTATTAAAAATTTCATCACCATTTTTACTGATCTTATCTTTAGACATGCTCATTTCCATACTTCACCTAATTCAAAATTATTAAAAGTACCTAATAAATATATCGTTCAATTGAAAAACATGTCACGATAAGGGCATCATCTACATTGATTAAATTTTTTAGCAACAAATTGTACAACGTATCAAAACAAATACATGCTTAGCACACAAAAAAAGTTTATTATATATTAGTTTATTTAACAAGAACAAAAATAATGGTAATCTACGTTACTATACGAGTGCCCCCTTGCCCTGTAAGAGCTGATTTCAAATTATCTATATTGGTAATAACTCCAAAACCACCATGCTTCACAAACTCTATTAAGGCTTGTACTTTGGGCAACATACTACCAGCTGCAAATTGTCCACTATCACAAGCTTGCTGTGCCTGAGTAATGGTCATGGAATCAATGTAGCGTTCATTAGCAGTATTGAAATCAAGAGCCACTTTTTCAACACTTGTAACAAGAATTAATGCACTAGCTTTAAGACCCTGAGCTAAAATGGCTGAGGAAAAATCTTTATCAATTACAGCCTCAATGCCTTTTAATTTACCATCGTCTTGTTGTATTACTGGTATACCCCCACCTCCGCAAGCAACAAGTGCAACATCGTTTGAAACTAGACAATTAATTGATGAAATTTCCACAATCTTTTTTGGCATAGGTGATGCTACCAAGCGTCGCCAACCGCGTCCTGAGTCTTCTGCCACAACCCAACCAAGCTCTTTTGCATAGTTCATAGCTACATCTTTATCCATCCATGCCCCAACCGGTTTTGTAGGATTTGCAAAGGCAGGGTCATTACTATCTACCAGTACTTGTGTTAACATTGCTGCAACTTCTGTTTTCATGTGACGTGTAAAGAACTCATTTCGCAATGCTTTTGCAAACATATAACCAATGCCACCTTGAAGATCTGCACCTGCATAATCAAGTGAAAGTATTGGTACTTCCTTAGATGCAATTTCAGAGCGACGCATAACCATGCCAACCTGTGGTCCATTACCATGCGTGATTACAACTCGCCACCCTAGACTAATAATGTCAACTATACGGCTGCAAATATCCCTCACCAAAGCTGCTTGATTGTGTACACTCATTTTATCAGGTTCAGCTATGAGGGCATTTCCCCCAATGGCAATAACAGCTAATTTTTTATTCATGACTTACTCCCACAAAGTTTTTCTGCCATTGCTTCAACTGCATTAGTAAAGCATTGCATGGGAGCAAAAGTAATGCCTGCACCTATTTGTCCAATGCCTGCCTCTTTATGAGCAATGCCAGTGTTAATCACAGGTAAGATATTTGTATCAATAACTTTTAGTAAATCGATTCCGGCAGGTATGCCACAAAAATTAAGCATAGGTAAGGTAAAAGCTGAATTTGTACCATGTGTTATATCAAACATTTGCTTGCTATATTTTACAGCTTGTTTTGGTGTACCATTAACAAACTTTACAATAGCAGGGGCTGAAGCCATGGAAAATCCACCAAGACCAACAGTTTCAGTTATAGTACTGTCACCAAGGTCTGCTGCACTGTCTTCTTGCCCGTATCCTGCAAAATAAAGTCCTTCAACCACAGGTGATGGTGCTTTAAACCACATATTACCCATGCCACTTACTCTTATACCAAATTCTACACCATTTCTGGACATAGCTGTAACTATGGTACTATTTTCAAAGCCATGCGCTGCATCTGCCATAGCTTTAGAAGCAGCCATAGAAATATTTAAGAAGAAATGATCGTTTGAAGCTATAAACCCTAATACTTTTTCTTTTATTTCTGCACTATCAGAAGTTTGCAAAACACCAAGAGAAATAAATTTATAAAATAATGACGTAGCGGCATTATTTCTATTATGTATTTCATCTCCCATATGTAGAGCTTGCGCCATCATAGGTTTAAGAACCAATGGTCCGGTATATTCGAGAGCTTTTGCAATGCAAGGTGCAAGTTCAGTTTTCATCCATTCTAAGCGATTTATAACTTCAAGAGAATTGGCTCCAAAACGTAAAACTTTTCCTAAACCTTCGTTCATATTAGAAAATGTTTTATGACCATTGCTTTTATCCTCTACAATCCAAAGTGGCATAGATGGAGAAATAATACCTGCCATAGGACCAACTGCCGCATGATGATGGCAAGCATCAAATTGTACAGCACCAGAAGCTGCAAGTACAAAAGCATCATCAATATTGTCTGCCCATTTTTCAAAGAGAATGGCTCCAGCAATAGCCCCTTGCACCGGACCACACATATCTGCCCATGCTATAGGAGGGCCAGAATGTAAAATTAATTTTTTATCCATAGCTGGTATAAGATCTTTTGCTATACCAACACCTATAAGTACGGGGCTGCTTGCAAGCATTGCATCTAGGGCTTTTGTATTGGCAGCTTCAATTTTAGCATTACCCATAAGTTTAGCACCACTCATACTTGCTTTGGCATTGCCATTAGCCGGTGGGATCCATTGCAAATGTGTAACATCAGCACCAGCATCTTGAATGGGTGTTACAAAAGATTCTAATCCAAGATTGATAACCGATGGTATATTATGTAAAAGTTTATTCATTGCATACTCCATTTGTGCTATTATTCTTTCAACCTAAGAGCTCAAATTATTTTTGAATTTTAATACCATTTCTACAGCACGAGCATTGGTTGCAGTTAAAATAACACCTGCATTAATAAGTACTTCTTGTTGTTTTTGTAACTGCTGTAAATCATCTTGTGTGCCACAAACAAAGCCAATAAACAAAGGTCCACCACAATTACCGCTTTGGCAGCTTCTACTGTCAGATATTATTTTAGCAAGCTCCATTGCAGGGTTAGAATGTGCACCATAACCAAGTACAACATCAAAAAGGATTATAGCTGTTTCTGGATCCATAATTTCCTTTTTCAACCGTTCCAATCTAAGTGTAGGGTCAATCATGGGGTGAGGCTTACCACGTGTAAAAACATCATCACCCATATCAATTAAAGTATGCCCAACGCTTTCCCATGGATTTTGTATGGCTTGTTCACTTTCAATAGGCGTATTTGATTTAATTTTGCTTAGTGCATTACCTAAAAGATAGGTTGCTTCATAACAAAATGTACCGCCGGTAAAAACGCCACGCACCCACTTTCTGCCACTTGCAATGGTATCACTGGCATTACTTATATTTTTGGGATGCTGAAAAATATCTAATGAATCCACACTGGCAAAGTTACCGGGTAGATGTGCAAGGGCAGCAACAGCTGCATCTTCAAGGGTACGTACAAATGTTATATTCTCCGATGAAAAAGCATTCCACTCTGGCCCTATAAAGTTAATGACAACAGGTTTACCACAAGTTTTTGCCTCAGCTACAACAGCTTTGCATACTTCTGGATGAGGCGGCTTTGACACAATTACTATAACCTTTGTTTGTTCATCACTGGCAAGCAACCTTATACCTTGAAGCATGCTAATACCACCCACTGCCAAGCTTACATCATGTCCACCTGTTCCTATTGCATGTGAAATACCGCCACCTAAGTTATCAATAAGTGATGTAATCTGCTGAATGCCTGTGCCAGATGCCCCAACAACACCCACTGCTCCACGCTTAACCTCGTTGGCAAAAGCCAATGGCACACCATTAATAATAGCAGTACCACAATCAGGACCCATGACTATTACATCTTTTTTTAAAGCACACTCTTTAATATATCGCTCATCTGCAGCTGAAACATTGTCACTAAAAATCATGACATTTAAGCCAAGGTTTATGGCCTTTAAAGCTTCTGATGCGGCATAATCACCGGGAGTTGCAATAACAGCTAAATTAGCATCTCCTTGCTTAGTATAAGCCATATTAAGCGTTGATACTTTTACTTCATCACTATCATCACTATCACTACTTAAATTTGCACTTTGCTTTAATAGTTCAATTGCTTGTTCTATAGCCTTATGCGCTGTGTCGTCATCATCACCTTCAACTGCAATAATCACATCATTGGGTCCAGCATTAAGAGCACTATGGGTAATCAAACCTGCTTCACGCAATAAGTCTATATTCGCAGCACTACCCATTACAATTGACACCTGCTTGATTCCATTATTTTGTAAAACCAATGCTGATGTTTGCATAAGAGATACAGAGTCTTTGTAAAGCCTTGGTAAAATACTTATCTGAACTGGCATAATTCCTCCATTCCACAAGGGTAAGATATACTATTTGCACTACAATCCTTGTATATATTTAAGCAGTTTAAAAGTCAATACAATATTCAATACAATTTTTAATACAATTTAGTATTGACATATGTTTTAAAAAAACATATATACCAAATCAAGATGTTTTTATGCGTAGCCCACTAAAAGTATGCATTCAACTCTTGAGTGCATACCAACGAATCTTCATGTAAAGGATGTGCTTCATGGACCTATTAATACTTTGCCTCCCCCTAATACTTATCATTGCCCTTTTATTTCTACGTCAGCACATGCTAGTTGCCGGAGTTGCTGGCGGACTGCTAACCATGCTCATCGGTGGTATGCCTGTTGGGCAGGCAACCGGTATTTTTTTAGGTGGAATAAAGCAAATGCTAACCATCATAGTACCGATTCTTTATGCTGCTGCCGCAGCCATGGTTGCCCGTGCTGGTAGTGTTCAAGCCATAGTTAATTTAGCTCAACATTACCTTAAAGGTAAAATTGCGATATTGGCAGGTGTTTTTGTATTAATTCAAGCTGGAGCAACTTATATGGCCGGTCTTGGTGCTGGCAATACCATGGTTATAGCCCCATTAGTAGCCGCCGCAGTTGGCTGTGTACCGGGTGTTGTAGCTGGGATGGCCATTGCAACTGCTGCATGCTTTACAACTTCACCTGCCTCCACTGAAACAGCAATTGCTGCCAAGGCCGCTGCTACGGATCTTGTAGTACATGCATCTAATATGTTACCCTATACAATAATTTTTGTTTTAGGCGGTGCAATTTTAGCTGCATGGAGTGTATGGCGTGCAGGTGGCATTCTTAGAAACGCAGATCAAGAGAACTCTGAAACTGCTTCCATTGGCGAGCAATGGAAAGTGGCAATGCCTGCACTTATATTGTTATTCTTGGTAATTGGTGGCAATACATTAAATACACTAGTTGGCATCAAATTTATTACACCCATGACCATCATACTTTTTACAGCTGTAAGTGTTGTATTATGCAGCAAGCTTAATGTGTCAGAAACTTGTGAAGCTCTAACTGATGGTGCAAGATTTATTTTAACAACATTATTTGCTGTTGGTATATTCCTTGGACTTATCAATCTTATGGCAGAAATTGGAACATTCAAATCAATTGCAAATTTAGCCTCACAGGTTTCACCTAGTTTGGTTTTGCCAGTGGCCATGCTTATTGGTTTTTGTGTAGCATTTCCAGCCGGAGCTTTTTGTGCAGGCGTTTTAACTCTAATTCTGCCAACTCTTTCAAACCTTGGTATGCCATCAGAAGCTATGGGCTTTGTTGCCATTGCCACAGGTTTAGGTACACAAATTAGCCCTGTGCAAATTAATGTCGCAGCACTTGGTCAAGGGTTTAACTTAACCATTATGGAAGTTATACGAGCAAATCTACCCTATGTTTTAGGAGCATTTATTGTGCTTTTAGGTATAGCGGTTGTTGTGGGATAATATTTTAATATACAATAAAATTGCTGATTATAAATTAATATTCCTTTTTATTAATAATGGAGTAAAAAATGTTAAAAGCTCAAGTGTTTCGTCTTCCAATATCTGGACCGGAAGATACAAGTGAATTAAAAAAACTTCTTAAATCTAATACACTAAAGGCTGAAGATATTGTAGCAGTGCTTGGCAAAACTGAGGGTAATGGATGCGTAAATGACTTCACCCGTGGCTATTGCACTATGGCCTATAAGTCCATGTTAGCTGAGCAAATGAATATATCATGTGAAGAAGTAGAAAAACGCATAGCCTTTGTTATGTCTGGCGGAACAGAGGGTATTTTAACACCACATGTTACAATATTTACCCGCAGTGAAGATGAAAATGCTACAGCGAAAGGAAAAAGTCTAAGCCTAGGCGTAGGCTTTACACGCAACTTCTTACCAGAAGAACTTGGAACAATGGCTCAACTTAAAGAAGTGGCTCGTGTAGTTAAAGACGCAATGAGTGATGCCTGCATCACACAAGCAAGTGATGTTCACTTTGTGCAAATCAAATGCCCACTTTTAACATCTGACAGGATTAATGAAGCACAATTACGTGGAAAAAGCACTGTAACTACTGACACATATAAGTCTATGGGTTTTTCACGTGCAGCTTCTGCGCTTGGCATTGCCCTAGCCCTTGGTGAAGTATCAGAAAATGATCTTGATGATTCCAAAATTTGCTATGATTGGGATTTATATTCAGCAGTTGCATCCACCTCAGCTGGTGTAGAATTGCTAAATTGTGAAATAATATTGCTTGGAAATTCGCAAGAATTTGCCAGTGATTTTGCCATTGGACATAGTGTTATGCAAACGTCCATTGACCTAGAAGCCGTGCTTGATGCTATGCGTAAAGCAGGTTTAAATTTTACAACATTACCCACTAAAGAAGAGGCTGCAAACATTGTTAATATTTTTGCCAAAGCAGAAGCTGACCCTAGTGGACTAGTTCTTGGACGCAGAAATACCATGCTTACAGATTCTGATTTTAATCACACTCGTCATGCGCGAGCGGTTGTAGGCGGTGTTATTGCTGCTGTTGCTTATGACCCCATGGTCTATGTTTCAGGTGGGGCAGAACATCAAGGCCCTGCAGGTGGTGGGCCTGTTGCTGTTATCATTAAAAAATAAAAACAAGTACAATACATCTTAATAAATAAAGAGTCCTGCACAATTATTTTTTCAGTATAATTTTGTGAAAATTGTAAAAAAGTTTACAAAAAATTTACAGTGCAGGACTAAAAGGCAGCTTGTCTGCCTTAGGCGGCACAAACGCCTGAAAGGGGGTTTGTCATCAGTCTGAGACTTCTGCACAATGAATTGTGCAGAAGTCTCAAATAAG
>CAYJPT010000089.1:0-9651 GCA_964372165.1 uncultured Desulfovibrionaceae bacterium
ACAGGGCGAATGAAGGCAGTGTGCCTTTCTGATTTATTCTGCTTGCAGAATAAATCAGCATGTCCTTAAGTACTGCTCATCCATGTGCGTAATTCATGTACTTCTTTTGCCCATTCAGCTGATAAGCGTAATTTCAAAAATTGCTCATAAAGTACATCAACTAATTCTATACACAACTCCATAAGATAAATTTTTTCAAGTAAAAATGCATCTGGGTCATCATCTTCACCTTCTTTTTCAATTTTTGGTGTGCGTAAGCTATTACAAGACAAGTCTTCTGCGCGTAAAGATAATTGCCAATCAAGGTCATTTTGCTCAAAGCGTACTGTAGCTCTTGTGACTTTTTTACCGGTGGCAAGTCCCACGCGTGCTTCACGCAATGGTGAAAGAGAACCGCTGACCGAAGCTGTTTCTAAATTGTCACCTTCACCGCCTTGTACCACAATACGCTGTTCCATTGATACTGAAAAGGGCACACCTTTTTTATCTACAAAAGAACTGGGGGCAGTATCACTTTTATACCAAAGCCAAGTTAAAAATTCCTGCCCCAAAATAATATCGGTACTTTCCCCAAGGTAAGATGTATTCATTAATTTACTCCGTAGCAAAGTGCGTAGCTTCAAGGCGATCTAATTGCGAGAGTTGACCCTCGTCTAAAACACCCATTGCAAGATTATATGGTATCATTTGTTCAAGATGCAAATCAAAAGTTTGCGTAAAGTATTCAACAAACATATCAATCATTTTCCCTTGAGTTGAAGCAAACCATATATAATTTTTATCTGTTGCCCAAATCACATTAAATTCCGCAGGAACGGGCAAAAATCGGCTACGCAGGCGTATTATCACTTGCTCCTTAAGTTCTTTTTTCCTTTCACGACTTATAAACTTTTTATTTTGCTCAACTAAGCTTTGTTTTTCATCACGCATAGCTAGGGCAAAGTGTTTTTTTATTACGCCTGCTGGAATGCGGCGTGTATCTAAACGTAATGAAAAAACTAAATAAGCACCTTTATGTGGAGTAGCTGTTTGCCACTGCATGTCCAATAAATCCTCAAAACAAGTCCAACCAAATGCACGCTCAAGTGGAACATCATCAATGTCTTGAAATGCAAATTGCTTGAGTTTGTCAGGTATTTGATTCCATAAATCTTTTGGAACCTCGTCAATAATACGAAAACGAGTAAAACTACATGAAGCACTTAAAAAACCCATGAAAACTCCTTTTAAGCCCAAAATAGAAAATTAGCATTAACTGTTCCTCATGTATACTTTTTGCTGGCATGCATGGCAAGTAAACACTGCAACATATTTATGTCATCTGTCGTAGATAGGGGACTTCATAATATATTTTGTGCAAAATTAATTTATTAATGTCCCATAATGTTAATTATGTAAACTTTGCTATTTAGAATTTACTATCAATATAAGTATTTATTTAATTATAGTGTAAATGTGATTTTTCTATTTAGCCGAACCTTAACAACACATGTAAATGTGCTGCGCTAAAAGGCACCATATCAGCAAGGCTATGCTATGGTGTAAACACATTGACTCCAAATTCTCCTTTGGGAATGTTAGAAATGAATTCTGGTTTACTTTGCATGCAACTTTTCAAAGCTACACTTCCATGCTGTTGAGCTTCGACCTAGTTAATCATTAGACTTTGGAATCTTTTTAGATTAAATTACATTTATGTTATTCAATACCTCTTTTGCTACAAAAACAGTTTTATTCAAAATTAATTAAGATGACCAATGAGTCATAAAAAAAATTATAAAGCCTTAAAACGCCTTTAATTCAACTAAAATTAACTAACTTACTTGGATAAATTTTAATATGCCAAAAAATAATATGAAAAATAAATCACTTAATAGCATTAATAGTGTAGATGAATCACAAAATGTACGTATCAACAAAGCTTTGGCTGATGCTGGTGTTTGCTCAAGACGCAAAGCTGAAGAACTTATTACGGCCGGAAAAGTCAAGGTCAATGATAAATTAATAACTGAGCTTAGCTTCAAAGTTTCTCCTAATGACAAAATTTGTGTCAATGGGCAAGAAATTAAACGCAATGCGCAACGGTGTTATTTAATGTTGCATAAGCCGGTACATACTGTTTGTACAGCTTATGACCCTGATGGACGTACTACAATTTTTGATATTTTACCTAAGCTCTGGAAAGAAAAAAGATTATTCAGTGTTGGGCGTTTAGATTATTTTTCTGAAGGTTTGATTATATTAACAGATGATGGTAATTTAGCTCAAAAACTAGCACACCCTAGTCATCATTTGTCTAAAACATATCGTGTGCTTGTTCGTGAAAATGTCACTCAAGAAATGTTAAAAATTATGCAAAGTGGCATGACCTTAAAAGAAGGAGAAAAGCTTGCTCCTGTACTTGTTAGCGTAGTACGCCCTCCCAACACTGACACCAGCACTACTTTGTTAGAACTCACTTTAACTCAAGGTATTAATAGACAAATACGTCGTATGTGCCGCGACCTTGGGCTAACTATATTTAAACTTATACGCATTGCTCAAGGACCATTACTATTAGGTGAACTGGAAGCTGGAGCTGTGCGTGAGCTTACAAAAAGTGAAATAAGTCAGCTAATGGCAAAGTATTAAATTTCAATAACAGTATATTTGTATAAATTTTGCTTGAAAAATTTATATATGAATTATAGAATAAAATAGTTTTTTATGAATAGTATATAAGTAAACAATTTACTGTAGGCTTTAATTATAATGAATAATAAAGACAGCATAGAACATGTTTCCATTGAAGAATATAATAAAACGCTAAAAGAGTTAGAAGAATTACGTAATAAAGTTGCATTTCTTGAAACTGTTTTAGATGAAATTCCAATTCCTACCTTTGTAAAAAATGATGACGCTAAATTTTGCCTATTAAACAAAGCCTACGAAAAATATTTTGATGTCAAAAGAGATGGTATATTAGACACTTCTGTACTGAATGCGAATTATCTTGCTAAGGATGATCGCAAAAGATACCAAGAAGAAGATGTAAATGCTATTATTCATTCAACAGAAGTACATTATGAAACTTCATTTATTATTAAGGGTTCTAGTACTTCAGCTATGTATTGGAGTAAGGGATTTTTAACCAAAGAAACTAATCAACGAGGATTAGTAGGCGTGGTTGTTGATATCACTAAACAAAAAAAATATGAAGTAAGCCTGTCTAATAGTTTAGAGGAACTATCCATAACCAAAGAGAGACTTAAATATTCCGATGAGCATATGAAAGTTTTTTTCAATGCTGTTCCCTTCCCAGCACAAATTTGGTCTGAAGATTATACGATTCTTGATTCTAATATTCATACTGCTAAAATTTTTGGCTTTGAAACACACCAAGAATTTGTTGATAATTTTTTTGACTTGCACCCTGAATATCAACCCAATGGCGAAAAATCACATGAACTAGGCCCCAAATATATTGATGAAGCTTTTGAAAAGGGTTTTTTGCGTAAAGAATGGGTTAACAACAATATTCACGGAGAATCAATTCCGTTTGATATTACATTTATTCGTAGTAGTTTAGATGGAAAGCCTGTATTGCTTGTATTTTTAAAAGACCTGCGTGAGCATTATGATAATATGCGTAAGCTACATGAAGCTGATACATATACACAACTTATGCTTGATGCAAGCCCCTTTGGCACAGCTATTTGGAATAAGGATTTTCAATTAGTGCATTGCAACAAGGCTATGGCTGTTGCGCATGGTTTGCAAAATACAGAAGGTTTTGTAGCAAGTTTTCATACACTCTACCCCAAGTATCAACCAAACGGTTCTTTATCTATAACATTTCTTGAGCAGCAATTACACAACACATTAAAACATGGTTCATCTAAATTTTATTGGATTGGTAAATGCACAAATAATGAAAGTTTACCTGCTGAGGTAAGTCTTATTCGTGTGAAAAATCGTGGCGAATACATGATGATTGCATATCATAAAGACCTACGAGATGTTGAAGATAATATTAAAAAAGCTCGTATAGCAGAAAAACGCATTGAAACTATTTTAGATGGAGTGCCCTTAGGTATCAATCTAATGAATAGTAATATAGAAATTATTGATTGTAATGAAGAAGCAATTCGTATGTCTGGTTATTCTTCTAAACAAGAATATATAGAACGTGTGCTGAATTTTATACCAGAATATCAGCCAAACGGACAAGAAACTAAAGTGTTCCTTCAAGAAAAATTTAGTGAAGTTGTGCAGAATGGGCAAGCGCGCTTTGAGCTTTTATGCTATGATGCCAACGGACATGATCATCATACCGATGTCACCTTTACTCAAGCCCATGTTGAGTCTGAAACTATGTATATTGCCTATGTACACGATTTGCGTGAAACTAAAAAAATGTTAGCAGAGGTAGAACTATCTAAAAATATTGCAGAAAGAAGTACTGCTGCAAAAAGTGAATTTTTGGCAAATATGAGCCATGAAATTCGTACTCCTATGAATGGAATTTTGGGACTTTTGCATATTTTATCAGCTACACAGCTGGATGCAGTACAGCAAAATTATTTGGAAAATGTCCTATTTTCAACAAATGAGCTTGTGCGTATTATTAATGATATTTTGGATTTCTCTAAAATTGAATCTGGTAAACTTGAAATGGAATTAACGGCATTTACTATACATGAAATATGCTCCGAAGTAGAAAGTTTACTTGGTAATGTAATACAAGGAAAAAACCTTGTATTTAATTTAGACGAGGGGACATACCCTACAACAGTTATTATAGGTGATCCACTGCGCTTAAAGCAAGTATTATTAAATTTGTTAAGTAATTCAATTAAATTTACAGAGTCCGGCAGTATTTCATTAAAGATTAGAAGCAACATACAAAATAATGACGCATTGCATTGTCATTTTAGCATTAAAGATACTGGTATTGGACTTAGTAAAGAACAGATGAGTGGATTGTTTACTGCATTTACACAAGCAGACAGCTCGGTAACTCGTAAATATGGAGGGACAGGTCTTGGGCTAGCCATTGCAAAAAATATTGTCAATATGATGCAAGGTGATATCTGGGTTGAAAGTGATTTAGGTAAAGGATCAAGCTTCTTTTTTACTGCTATATTTAAGCTTGCATCTGTGGGTGTAGAAACAGCAACGCAAGCCAAGCATATTTACGATCAAGCGCAACACACACATAGCGGTCATTTATTATTGGTAGAAGATAATGAAATTAATCAGATAATTGCTAAAGAAATGCTTACATCTGTTGGTTATACCTTAGATATTGCTCATAATGGCCAAGAAGCTCTAACTATGCTTAAAAGCATACAATATGATTTAGTGCTTATGGACATACAAATGCCTATTATGGATGGTTTAAGTACAAGTAAAGCTATACGAAAAAATCCAAAATTTAGTACATTGCCTATTATTGCAATGTCGGCACATGCTATGGTTGGCGATAAAGAAAAAAGTCTAAAAAGTGGCATGAATGATCATATTACAAAGCCTATCAATCCTACTGTCTTATATGAAACATTATTATATTGGTTAAATAATAAAGGTTCATAAAAGGTATTTTAACTTTTTGATTACATAAATGGCAGTGCTGCCGCCATAATAATATGAAAACATGCTATGCTTAAAGCTGTAATGCGCAGTTGTTTATCAAGAATCTGTGCTTCACATGAAGTAAAAACTTTATATGTACTTACACATAATGGTATGGTTAAAAATATAAACATCATTTGCCATAAACCAAATTTTACACCTAAAAAAATAAGCCAAGCCAATATGCCACCACTAATCAAATAAACTTGGTATATTCTTGCACCCACTGGACCTAACCTATTTGCTATTGTATATTTTCCTCGTTTACTGTCAGCCTCCATATCTCTTGTATTATTAATGTTAAGCACAGCCGTAGAAAAAAGGCCGGCAGCAATAGCCGGTAAAATTGGCGCATATGCAAAACTTGATGTAAAAAGATAATATGAACCTAAAACAGATACAAGTCCAAAGAATATAAATACATAATAATCGCCTTGCGCTTTGTAGCCATAGGGTTTTTTGCCCATAGTATATGATATGGCAGCCCATATAGCACAAATTAGCAACATAGAAAAAATAAACCATTTTAGCCAATTTGTACCAAAACTTAAACTAAAAAGTAAAAAACTGTTTATTATAATCAATATAATAACACAAAAAATACCTAGCAACATATGTCTTGGGCTAATATCTCCTGAAGATACTGTGCGTCTTGGTCCTACTCTATCATCACCGTCAAGATTCTTTTGTGCATCACCATAGTCGTTGGCAAAGTCAGACAAAGTTTGTAATAGTACACCGGTTATCACAGTACAAATAAAAATTGGTAATGAAAATGCTCCATCAACGGCAGCAAGGCTTGAACCCAAAAAAATAACCGACAAAGAAAGTGGAAGTGTGCGTGGACGCATGGCACAAATCCAAGCCCGAATAGTATTATTCATACACCATAACCTTATTAATCAATAATTATTCAATCGTAATTCAATAACATGTTTTCACATACTTTTAAAAAACATGCACATTCTAATCAATTATAATAAAAATGACATAATCTAAACTTACAAGTGCAAAGCCTTCACGTAAGTTTAGCGTTTTTTAGAAACAAACACTTAAAGTCATACTTTAGTTTTATAAAATATAACGGCTTAAATCCTTATCTACACGTACATCTTCCAAATGTTTTTCAACATAAACTTTATCTATAATAATCTCTGTACCTGATTGTTCAGGAGCCTCAAATGATATATCAGCTAAGATTTTTTCCATAATAGTATATAAACGACGTGCACCAATGTTTTCTGTTTGTGCATTGGTTAATTCAGCAAAAGCCGCTATTTCTTCTAATCCATCATCGGTATATTTAATACTTACGCCTTCTGTACCAAGCAAGGCCACATATTGGCGAGTTAAAGCATTATCAGGTTCAGTTAAAATACGTAAAAATTCTTCACGTCCAAGAGCTTGCAATTCTACACGTAATGGGAAACGCCCTTGTAATTCAGGTATTAAGTCAGATGGCTTACTAAAATGAAATGCGCCAGCAGCAATAAATAAAACATGATCTGTACGCACCATACCATGCTTAGTGTTTACAACACTACCTTCAACTATGGGTAAAAGATCTCGTTGCACACCTTCGCGTGAAATATCTGAAGAACGTGTTGATGATGTACTGGCAATTTTATCAATTTCATCAATAAAAATAATGCCTCCTTGCTCTACTCGTTCACGTGCTTTTTCAATTATAGATTCTTCATCTACAAGCTTTCCTGATTCTTCTTGTATTAGAACATTAAATGCTTGGCCAATTTTCATCTTACGTTTTTTAGGTTTTGGAGGAAAGGCTTTTCCAAACATATCCTTTACTTGACTACCCATACCTTCCATACCTGGTATGGCAAAAACATCAATACTTGGGCCAGATTGCTCAAGCACTTCCATCTCTACTTCTCTATCATCCATAAAACCTTGGCGTAATTGTTGGCGTAATTTCTCGCGTGTAGCATCTCTTGTCCCATCACCACCAAAAGATGCTGGAAGCAGTAAATCAAGCAAGCGTGACTCTGCAGCGGCTTCTGCAGCTTCTTTCACGCGGATATTTTCTTCATCACGCACAATATTAATGCTTATTTCCATAAGGTCGCGTACCATTGATTCAACATCACGACCTACATAACCAACTTCCGTAAACTTTGTTGCTTCAACTTTTACAAATGGCACACCACAAAGCTTTGCAAGACGTCTGGCAATTTCTGTTTTACCAACGCCGGTTGGCCCCATCATAATAATATTCTTAGGTGCAACCTCATCTCTAAGTTCAGGGGCAAGGCGCCCTCTTCGCCAACGATTTCTAACTGCAACTGCCACCATTTTTTTTGCTTGCTCTTGACCAACAATGTACTTATCAAGCTCTGCTACCACTTCTCTAGGAGTTAAGGTTATCATTTTTGCTCCAAACTAAATTAAATTTTATAAATAAAATCATTCAATTAATACAACGTTTTAAAGAAATACTATAAAAAATGTAAAGTTTTTATCATATGATATTTGTAATATTCTCTAAATTATAAGCCCCATTTTGCAAATTGCAATGCCTGCACATATGGATTATGATTATTTTATGCTTTCATATTTACATTGGAATCTTTATATTGGCCCTTTGCTCCTTGCACTGGGTATAATTTTGCAGGTTTACTTTCTTTTACGTCCAAATATTTCATTTTTTATTGCACTTATTGGCGCTGTTATGCTTGGTATCGTTGCTTACATGGACAGTGATATTTTTTTATTTGTGGGTCAAATTTTTATCCTTATACTTCTATGGGCGCAGAAAGAAAAAAAATGAATGCATCAAGTTTATTTCGTATAATTTCAATCTTCTTATATGTAATACTTGCTATCATCGTCTGGAAAATTATTAGCATTAACGATGCCTTAAGCGAGCAATGGATGGACACATATGTGCGAAGTTATGGCAATTTAGGCATACTAATATATGTCTTTATCGTCACTATACTTATTACAATGGGCGTTCCTCGTCAAATTTGTAGCATACTTGGAGGATACGTTTTTGGCTTGTGGCAAGGCACATTATGGGCAACACTTGCAACAGCACTTGCATGCATTGCATGCTTTACTTATGCACGCTTTTTAGGTCAAGAATTAATCAATAAAAAATATGGTCATAGGCTTGAAAATTTTAATGATTTTTTGTGCCAATCACCATTTTTATTAAGCTTAGTAGTTCGTATTGTTCCTTTAGGCAGCAATTTTTTAACAAATTTTTTAGCTGGTGTAAGCCGCATCCCGGCTAAATCATTCCTTGGTGGCTCCATAATTGGCTTTACAGTGCAAAATTTTATTTTTGCACTTATGGGCAGTGGACTGCACACCCCACAAAGCACATATGCTTTATATAGTGTAGCTTTATATATTGTGTCGTTATTACTAGGATATTGGGTGTATTTACGCTATAAAAATTTTAAAAATCAAAAAAAAATTGATATTATAAATTAATACAATAATTAACTGTTATTTTTAATGGTTTATTAAACAAAGTTATACTAAATTACCTAAAAATAAAACACTTGCTTTTTTAGCAATAAGCATTAAATTATTTGTCCCCATGTTGCACTTTTGTACTATAATGTTAATTTGCAACTAATTTCAAAAGGGGGCGCATTGGTTTCGACGGGGATGTGGAAGCCAAAGTTGCAGGTCGAGGCGCCGCTGGCCTCGTTAAAAGCGGCAACAAAGTAATTGCCAAGAACGATTACGACTACGCCTACGCTGCTTAATACCAGCGCGGCAACGGTCACTCGATGACCTCGTCAATCCGGATGACGCCTAATAATCCGGTGCGGCGACACTTTATTAGGCTAGCCAAGGTATGCGTTTGCTGGTGCCAAGGCGAAAATCTTGCAGCGAACTGGTCAAAGATCGCCTGGTTGGGGGCTACATCTACGACGAGAATTAAGCCTAACCTAAACCTGTAGACGCTTTGCGTGGAACTTTCTCGGACGGGGGTTCGACTCCCCCCGCCTCCACCAATATGCAATTTCTTTAAGTCCTATGATGCCCAAAAAACATTGTAGG
>CAYJPT010000090.1:0-9496 GCA_964372165.1 uncultured Desulfovibrionaceae bacterium
ACAATTGCCTACTTTGTAAGGAAACGCACAATATGTTTTTTAACTTGTTGATTTATTCAGCGTTTCCTTATATTTAACTTATAATAAGCAACTAAAGTGTAAAAAGTTTATTTTTGATGCTCTAATGCATCTTGCATGTTTAAGGGCATCATTATGATTAATTTATAATTTGACACTATAACTAGTTTTATATTTACAAATTATTTAGAATATTTATATACTTGCACAACTTAGCATTAAGACTCCTGCACAATTAATTGTGTAGGGATTTTGCATTATGACTACAAAAATAAAAATATTACAAAAAAAAGGACTTACGCCATTGTACTAAGTCCTTAAAATTTATGGAGCCAACTATCGGAATTGAACCGACGGCCTGCTGGTTACGAATCAGCTGCTCTACCATCTGAGCTAAGTTGGCGATTGATAACTTTTATATAACATCATGAGGATATGCAAAAATTAATGTCTCTCTAAACTATTGCCAAACACAAATTCAACTATTTGCATAACCATATTAAAAGGATACAATTCTTAATTGCAAAGCAAATTATTAGTTCCTGCCACGTGACATTATATAACCTTGTAATCATATTTATTAAATATTAAACAAGCGTAATATATTGAACATCTTTTTTGTGAGACAAACTTTTGATGTTAGCATAGTCATGCTATTTATTACTGGCACTATAATTTACCTTACCTAGCTTACGTGCAACTTTTGCGGCTGAATCTGGTGAAGCAAATCCTGCTTCAATAAGTTGCTTAGCTTCATTATCGCGTTTAATGCGGCCTTTACCACCAAGAATTACGCCTAATAGTTGTACATTTCCCCGTTTAGCAGTGAAAATAAGATTGTGACCAGAGGCTATGGTCCATCCGGTTTTAAGCCCATTTACGCCATTAACCTTTCCTAATAATTTATTTGTAGATTTGTGCACAATACCATTATGCACAAAAGATTGAGTATTGTGATAACGCATGGCCTGCGGATGGGCTTTTATATAACTCCTTGCCATTTTTAACATATCATATGCAGTAGTATATTGCCCCTTAGCGGGTAAACCGTGAGGATTTTTAAAGGTGCTATTACGCATGCCAAGTTGCTTGGCTTTTGAGTTCATAAGCTTAACAAAGGCTTGGCTTGATTTAGCAAAGTGCTGCGCAGCAGCCAAAGAAGCATTGTTTCCTGAAGAAACCGCCATACCCATAAGTAACTTATCAATAGTAATTTTTTCGCCAGTCCTTAGGCGCATGCGTGAACCACCCGTCCTTGCTGCAGCAGAACTAACTTTCGTTTTAGTCTTAAGAGAAACTTTTTTACTTTTAACCATATCCAAAGCGACATACATACTTAGCACTTTTGTCAAAGATGCTGGTGGTATAAGATCATATGGATTTTGCTTATACAAAATACGCCCAGTAGTCATATTCATAAGTATAGCTGAGCGAGCGGTTATTTCTGCTGAAGCGTTATTTGCAGTGGTTAACAATAAAAATGATAATAAAACAAATGCATAGCTTAATATGCGCACAATTAGTCCCCCTAAAAAGTAAATACTAAAAATGCTATTAGCATTAAAAAATAACTTTGTAAATACATCTACTTCACATAAAGTTGAGTAAAATTTATTGTACGAAAGCCTCGCATAATTAGCTGACTTTGAAAAACACATCTACACGCATTTTGCTAAAACACCACGGAGGTTTTTTAGATAGTCTCTTCAAATTGCATAAAGCATTGCCACAAGCTTCGCACAATAAAGCTCACAGCAATCACATGCAAAGCAATTTTGAATATTATATGTTCCACACGATTTAAGAGTCCTGCACAATTACTTTTTCAGCATAATTATTTTATTCTTTTATTATACACAGTTAAAGTATTGCAAACAGCACTGCTTAAAAATAAAATTGATTGATAGTGAAAATAGTATTATCATATTTTTTTATGCAAATAGTCCTACTTTGATAGTTTTTTATGCAAATTTAAAGATTAACGTAAATTGTTACAAAATTAACATCTTGCGTTTTAGGGCTAAAGGTAATAAAATTAACTATTAATGGCGAAATAAAACAAAACCTGCTTTTGCTTTTTTTTTGCTTTAACTAATGCTTACATTTCAGAGGACTTACACAATAATTGTGCAAGAGTCTTATAATGTAATGCATGCCTATTTTGAACATTTTGGAGGTTACTTTGCCAGAAGATCGCGAAAATAAAATTAGTTGCAGCAATTTTACCAATGAAATGGAAGTTGCTCTTGAGGTTATATCAGGTAAGTGGAAGTCTACTATAATATGGAATCTACATCTTGCAGAAAAAATTCGTTTCAATGAGTTTTTTAAGATTATTCCTGGGATTACACAAAAAATGCTTACACAACAGCTTAGAAAACTTGAAGAAAATAAACTGGTTAATCGCACTGTGTATCCTTCAACACCACCTACTGTGGAATATTCTCTCACAACCTTAGCGCAGGATGTTATACCCATTTTAGAAAATTTAAATTCTTGGGGAAAAAAAATTATTCAATCCTACAACCGCTAAAACTTCTCTATCATCCACACAACGCCTTAATATTTAACATCTTCATTAGACACCAAAAAGTACCTACCTAACCTTTTTGTTTTTACCTAACAATAAAGTGCCTTCTTGCGCATTCATTTTTCTTTGCATATATGCATTCCACGCAATTTTGCTCAATTTTTTTTTAAAGGATTTATGATGAAAAGATTTACTATTCCAAGAGATGTTTATTTTGGTGAAAATGCACTTGACCACCTTAAAAGCCTTAGCGGCAAAAAAGCCATTATTGTTATTGGCTCTGAAAGAATGATTAAAGATAATACTACTGCTCTTATTCAAGCAAACTTGAAAGAAGCAGGTATCGATAGCACAATTTTTTGCGGCATAGAAGCTGACCCAAGTGTTGCCACTGTTATGCGTGGTGTTGCTGCTATGAATGAATATCAACCAGACATTATTGTTGGTGTTGGTGGTGGTTCACCAATTGATGCAGCTAAAGCCATGTGGATTTTCTACGAAAACCCAGAGTTTACTTTTGAAGAGGCCGCAAAACCATTTAACCTACCAACACTTCGCAAAAAAGCATCTTTTGTGGCAATAACAACCACCAGTGGTACTGGCACAGAAGTTACAGCTTTCTCCATCATCACTGATGAAAAAACAGGAACAAAGTACCCTATTGCTGACTATAACATCACACCCGATGTTGCCATTGTTGATACCAACTTGGTGAAAAGCCTCTCCCCATTACTTGTAGCAAATACCGGTATGGACGCCATAACACATTCTTTTGAAGCCTATGTTTCTGTAGTAGCAAATCCAATTACAGATTCTTTAGCCATCAAATCAATTGAAATGATTGTTGATAATGTTGTAAACTCTTACAATAATGTTGATGAAGCAAGAAAAGAAATGCACATAGCTCAGTGCATGGCTGGTATGTCATTTTCCAATGCAATTTTGGGAATTGTTCACTCCATGGCACATAAAAGTGGTAAAATATTCGACATACCACATGGTTGTGCAAATGCAATCTATCTTCCTTTTGTTGTTAAATACAATGCAAAGGTTGCCGGAGAGCGTTATGCGCAAATTGCTAAATATCTTGGTCTTGCCGGCTCTACAACTGAAGAATTAGTAGACAGCCTAATTGCAAAGCTTTTAGAACTTAAAGCTCAAATGAATATGCCAAAAACCATGCAAGAATTCGGTGTAAATGAAGAATCATTCCTTGCACAATTAGATGACATTGCTGCCGCTGCTGTTGCAGACCCATGCACTGGCACTAATCCACGTAGCATTGACAACGAAACCATGGCAAAACTCTTTAAGTGCGCTTATTATGGTCAACCAGTAGATTTTTAATTTTAGATAAAAATTAAAATCGACTTTGTATGCCCTCAATAAAGTATCCTTATTGGGGGCATTTTTTACTTCTTTACAAACTCCCACAAGAGATAAAAATATACTACCCAAAAACAGAGGATGGTTTCAAACTCCCCATGGGTGAAGTATTTTACAAGTGCAAAACCCTATTCAACGCATACCCCATAAGGAGCATGTCATTAAGCTCAACAAGACGAATCTTGCGAGTACCAAGAGTGAAGCGTGCAGCCAGAAGCATGTATTGCCTTTTTTGGGATAATTTATTATTTATGCCACAAAAGTTATACCTCATGAATGAACATTTTTTGCAAAAGTTATAAATATGAAAAAAATCATTGTATATATTGCTATGAGTTTAGATGGCTATATCGCCACAAAAAATTTAGATGTTGCTTGGCTTGACGGTGATGGTAGTAGTGAAAGTAATTTTGATAGTTTTAACGCTTTTATTCAAACTATTGATACAGTTATCTTAGGATATACAACCTATAACCAAATTATAAATAGCTTATCGCCTCATGAATGGCCCTATAAAGGCAAGAAAAGCTATGTCATAACTCATAAAAAAATACCCAATGCAAATGACATATTATTTACTGATGAAAATTTTGAAACACTATTTTCTAAGCTCAAACACGAAGCAGGTAAAAATATATGGATTTGTGGTGGCGCAAATATAGTCAATCAAATGCATCAGCTAGGCTTAATAGATGAGTATCATATCAGTGTAATACCAACCATTTTAGGTAGTGGCATTAAACTTTTTGATGCAAGCAATCTCACTGTAAAACTTAAACTTATATCCACTGCAAACTACAACGGTATAGTTGATTTGGTATATAAAAAGATAGCTTAATTTCCTTCATAACCGGCATAAATAAATAACAATTAATTGTAGCAATAACCATCAAATCTTTTGCCCCTCTTTTTGGTGAAGAACCGGCATATCTCAATAAAACACCATAAAAAAAGGCTTAGATTTTTACATCTAAGCCATTATTTTTATGGTGGTGCCGAGGGACAGAATTGAACTGCCGACACGGGGATTTTCAGTCCCCTGCTCTACCAACTGAGCTACCTCGGCGGCACAAGAGGTCTTTTACAAAAAACAGCTTCGTTTGGCAAGCTTTTTTTTTAATAAAAGAAAGATATTTTTTATTTTTAATATACCACGCTATATGACATAACCTCTGGTCGATGAAAATACAGTTCAACACGTCTATTTAAACTCTTATTCACATCATCGTCATCAGGTGCAAATGGGCGTGTATCACCATATGCAACACCACGTAGACGTGTTGGGTTTATGCCATTTTCAATAAGATGTCGCACTACAGATGCTGAACGTGCCCCAGAAAGCTCCCAAACTGACGGATAAGGAGCTGCTAATTCATCAGGTGAGGCATGTCCACGCACAACCAGATAAAGATTATATTCACTAAGTATAGCAACTGCATCTTCAAGTACTAACTTAGCAGCATCAGTTAATGTAGCAGTACCTGGTGCAAACATAAGCCCAGAATGCACACGTAGCTGCACACCCACATCATCAGCACTAACTCCTGAAGCTGACTGCGGCACAGCATCAGCCATCAAAAGCTGTTTAAGTTTTTGAGCAATAGCATAATGAGATTTTTCTGTTTCGGAAATGTTTTGCACCCTTGTATCAATTTTATCAGTATTTTGAATAAATGGGTTATTAGTTACAGGCGAAGTTGCATTTGTCTCCAAATTATTTTCGCCTGCAAAATATGCAGCAAGTCCGGCCTTTGTTTCTGGTGGGGCCATGTTAAGAACCCATAAAAGAAGAAAAAATGCCATCATAGCTGTAACAAAGTCAGCATAGGCTACCTTCCAAGCACCACCCATATAAAACTCCTTAGTAATTAATCAATACAATATTAACAAGACAAATTTATGCTATTGCATCAACGTCACACCATACCTTTTGCAGATAACTATTTGCCTTTTAATTTTTCTTCCATTTCAGAAAATGTAGGACGAAATGGACTTGGCACAGCCCTTCTACCATATTCAACAGCCATAAGCGGAGTTGAGCCACGAATAGCGGCAGCAACAGCCTCTTTAATGGAATTGTAATAAAAATGCTCTTCATGGGCGTGATTTTCAAGCTTTGCACCCATAGGTCCAAAAACACCATAGCATAACAAAATACCAACAAATGTACCTACCAGAGCTGCTGCAATATAGTGCCCTAGTACTTCTGGTGGTTCGTTAATCTTACCCATTGAGAGCACAACCCCAAGCACACATGCAACAATGCCCATACCCGGCATGGATTCAGCCATATGTGTCACCGCATGTGCTGGCAAAATTTCTTCTTCGTGCATGGTGTGCATATCAATTGTCATAAGGCTATCAATATCGCTTGGATCACCGGTTGTTAAATAAACACGCAATGTATCACCAATAAATGTTACGGTTTTTTTAGAGCTTGCAATGTTTGGATATTTGGTAAAAATTGCACTGGATTCTGGTTTTTCCACATCACTTTCAATACTAATAACACCTTCACGATGCATTTTTGAAAATAAGGCATATAACAAAGCTAAGGTATCTAAATATTTTTCTTTACTAGAACCTGGATCGCCAAAAATATGTTTCAAACTTTGTACAATAAGCTTCCAAGTATATTTTGTCTGTGAGCCAAAAAAAGCTCCCATGCAAGCACCTAAAATAATAACATACTCCGCAGGCTGAAACAAGATAAGAAAGTCACCCTTAGCCATTACGTAACCCGCAACGACACTACCTATTACTATGAGTAAACCAATGATGATATACATATTTCTTCCCAAAAAAGTCTATGAGGATGCAAAACAGCGTCTATGCAAATGGGTTTCAGTTATCGTTGCATCAAATTATGCTTGCTTTTTAAGCCAAAAATCAAAGAGAACATTTCCTCAAGTCAATTAAACTTTACAAAAGTACTAAAGCAATGAATCTAGCGCATATGCCAATAAATTCATACTAAACATATCGTAAAACAACAAGAAACCTTTATGGTTGGAAAAAGTTCATTTAATCAGTACTATAATTTAAGGCTACATATGTATTAGTCAACTATGTAGTGATTAAAAGATAATTTTATTAACTATATAAAATATATTTTGATTTTCTTCTATTGCATATGCTTAAGTCAACAGTCAAAATGCAAACTCAAAAAATAAGAAATTCCAAATGTTATATGAGAAACTAAATCTAAAAAAAGATATATTTCAAAATATTATAATGCTTTATTTAAGGAAATGCTGATTTAATTCTGCAAGCAGAATAAATCAAAAAGGCACACTGCCTTCAGTCGCCCTGTGGGATGCAAAAAAGCGTGGTTTTTTGCTCTCATTCGGCGTGCAAAGTAGGCACAATTGCCTACTTTGCAAGGAAACGCACAATATATTTTTTGACTTGTTGATTTAATCAGCGTTTCCTTAATATAAAATTATGAATTAAAAAATTTCCTTACTAACTAAAACCCAAGCTGGCCCCGCTGCATCAAGGTGGCTTGCTACATATTCAGCTTCATCACCACCTCCAGAAAAAATATCAATGCGATTGCCTTTTATTGCACCACCCACATCTTGAGCAAAGCCAATACCTCGTAGTGGCACTGTGCCTTTGCTTTTGTGTGGTATATTAACACCATAAGCAACAATACTGCCAAGTGGGATGAATCTTCTGTCCGTGGCTATACTTGTCCAAGCATCAACTACATGCCCCATAGCTCCGGTTGCACCCTTGCTACCAAATCTAAAAAAGACATAGCTTGGATTTTCTTTAAAAATCTCCCAAATTCGATCTGGATTATTTTTAAACCATTCTCGTTGTTCTTGCACATCACCACGCTTTAGTAGGCCTTTTTCACTCATAACTCTACCGGAGCTAACATAATCGTGCCCATTTTGCCCATCATAATTAACGTGCGCAAAACTGCCATCTTCAAAAATCAGTTTACCAGAGCCTTGAATTTGCAAATAATAGGCATCAACAAAGCTCTCTACCCATGCAAGCTCAAGTCCACGCCCAGCAAGAACTCCTTCTTTGTCAATGGCGGTACGACTATGATATTTAAGCCCACGTTTACGATATCTGGCAAGATCCGGTGGTTTTCTATATAGGGGAGTATAACCAGGCTTATAACTACGACTGGCCTTGAGTAGTGGTTCATAATAAGATGAATATTTTATACCCCCATGCACAGGAATCCAAATAAATTTTTCAGCAAATAAATTTGGATTATTATCCAAGCGTGGTAATAAAGCCTGTAATGAATTTAGCGTATAAGCCATCTGCCCCCAAGTTAAGCGCAAACCTGGCCTATCAACTGCTATGTCAGCAGCGTTTTTTGCGTTGACATATTGCAAACTCTTACGCAAAGTAGGCTCAAGAGCGCGCCACGAACTAAGTTTTTGATTACGTGGACTTAAATGACTTAGAAAATAGTTCGCATTTTCTTGTTTACTAACTGAAAATTTTCTTTCAATTGGCGGCACTGACTTAGAACACGAGACCATGAAAACTAGACACAAAAATGAAAGAATATGACATAAAGAGTATGTTATTTTTTTCATAACTTAATGGCTCCATCATTTAATTACGAGGTAAGTATGATTCCTTTTCCTGCTCCAAGCATCTGGCTTAAACATCGTATCTCCTATGGTGAAACGGATACAATGGGTGTACTATATTATGCAGAATATTTACATCTATTCGAACGTGCACGCAGCGAACTTATCCGCGCTCAGGGTATGAGCTATAAAGATGTAGAAACGCGTGGAATTTTTTTGCCAGTGCGTGAGGCAAAGTGTCGTTATCGTTCACCTGCTCGCTACGACGACCTAGTATGGATTTGTGTGGGAATATCCAAGTGGGGGCGTGCCTCTGTTGACTTCATATATGAAATACGAAATGAAGACAAGAGCGTAATTTTAGCTGAAGGCATGACCCAACATGCTGTGGTTGGAGCAAATGGTAAACCTTGTGCTGTGCCAGCTTGGCTTAAAGAATTTCTTCACGCAACCTAGTTAGTAGATACTTTTCAAGTTGCATAATATTTGAAAATGTTTCTATGGTTACATCATCTTGGCGTACCTCCCAAGTGCCTTGTCCATGTACCAACCTCTTAGAACTGCGCAAAGTGCTACTTTTTGCCAAATAAAAAACATTAACGGTAGATTGTGCAAGTTTCAAACTAATATGATGCTCATGCTCGGTTATAATATCATTGCCATTATAACCTTTTAAGTTAAGCGCATCTTTTAAAGCAACAGCAACAATATGTAGCTGTTCAAAGCTTTGCATAGCATTGTTTTTATCACGCATACTTTGTGCTGTTTCTTTAATGCGTGCATCTATGGCCTCATGCCTAGTTTCAAAAGATTGTGTACCTTGACGCATAAGACGTATAGATGCAACAAAACCCACAATTCCTATAATACCAACAATCCCTAGTACTATATTTTCAATATTAAGAAAATTTTGTAAAAAATCCATATTTACACCATTTCATAATAAAAAATTATCGTGAAAGCCAAAAATATATTTAAGGAAACGCCGATTAAG
>CAYJPT010000091.1:0-9378 GCA_964372165.1 uncultured Desulfovibrionaceae bacterium
GCTGCCATCAAGGTTTGGATAGTGTTCAGCAATGACTTTAGCGTCAAATTGTATAGGGAGAGCGATGTTTTTCTTATTACGAGATATTTGAAAGCCAGCGTTTGTTAGTTTATCATTATATATCAAAAGCGAGCGTAGTGCTTTTTTAAGATCACGCTCACTAATATCATAAAAATTCCTTTGTATTTCAAAGCAAAAGCATAATGGAGCATCGTGTACCCCTATGGTATGGGCACGGCATTCTAATTTGTGAAGTTAAAAGCTAATGTATGCGGTTCGTAAAGTTTTTTTCGCGTTGCAGCACCTCAGCATACGCTCCGTCGTAGCAAATTGCTCAAAAAACCTTCACCAACCTCATACATTTACATTGTTCAAATAAAATCTCTTACACATAAATTTGAAATTAGAATGCTGTGATGGCATGGGCAAACCAATAATATTTACTTTTCTGCTCAACATCCAACTTTATGGAATAGGATGCGCGAAGATAGCCCTTCTTCATCCATGAATGGGGATAAATACAAGTTTCGTTGGAGTATTCATTGATCACAGCGTCGTAATCGCCACCCCAATCTCCACGCTCAAGCATTTTTCGCTCTAATCTTTCATTCTAAGTTTGAAAGAAGTCTAATTCAACTGTTCTGGCAATACTTGGTAAATTTTCTACAATTTCTATGTGTTGAATGACTAGTTTGGACATTTCTACTAAATGTTGCATTTTGATTCTCCAAATGTTATTTTTTTCATATTTTCAAAAAAGTCATGTAATTGAACCGAGTTAAATGGAGTAGTATGTAAAGCATTATGTTTTTTTGAAGCACATATTACTGCTTTTTGAAAAAAGTTATACAAGTTCCCCTTATAGTGCTTTGCTATGAACGATGAAACATCTACTTTGATTGCTCTGAATTTGTTATGTGACATAAAAACTCCTCAAAGTTTTGCTTGTGATAAAGGGGCTGCGTTCCAAATTTGGGAATTGAAAATAAAATGTTTAAAACTAACGTAGCTGCAACCATGCAATAAGAGGTAAGCCCCTGCGTAATTTATTGCGCAGGGGCTTAAAAACTTAATGTTCGTAGTAACGTAATTATTTTAATGTGTTACCTAAAACCCAACATTTTGCCAACATTATCAAGTTTATCTTTCTGTTCACGCATAAGAGCTTGTATAAGTGTTGCATGGCTTATGTCATCATCTAGCCAAAATTGTGAACGTACAGCGGCAAAGTCTCCAGGTGTAAGTTGAGTGCAGGCAAGTAAGGCGTTTAGTTCTTTTGAGGTCAATTCTTGCTTACAAGACGGGGCCAAGATTGACATATAAAGTTTTTCTAATTGCTCCTTACCAGCATATGCAAAAGGAATTTTAAATGAAAATCTACGCATGGCAGCCATGTCCATTGATGTGCGTCTGTTACTAGTGCAAACGCAAATGCCCCTAAATTCCTCAAGCTGAGTGAGAAATTCATTGACTTGCGTAACCTCCCAAGAACGCGTTGCTGATTCTCTTGAGTAAATAAAACTATCAGCCTCGTCTATGACTAGAATGTCGCCATTACGTTCTGCACTTTCAAAGGCTGCTGCAATGTTTTGTTCTGATCCACCAACCCACATACTAAGTAAATCACTGGCTTTTTTAATAACGCATTCTCTGCCAAGCTCTTGCGCCATATATTTAGCAAGAGCAGACTTTCCAGTGCCTGGAGGACCATAAAAAAGCATTGTTCCGCCCCCTTTGGGGAGTTTGCCTTGTCTCATAATGTCATCAATTTTATGCAACTTTTGCATAATACTCGTTATATTGTGTTCACGATCTTGTTCAAGAGTTACACCATCAAGAGTGTATCCATTAGTGTCAATGGCTATTTTTTTTTGTTTTTCACCATTATTTTGTAATGTTAAATGAGCATCCAAGCTATGTTCTATGGATGATACAAAGTCCTTTTTTGCTTTTTTCAAAATTTTTGCATGTTGAATTGCCTTGGTTATAACAGCAGCAGGCACAACATATTTTTGCACCAAAAGTTCAATATCTTTATGACTTATGCGTGAAGCTACTCTTTGGGTTTTAATAATTTGTGTCCAAGCATTTTGTCTTTGTTCCTTAGTAAGCTCTTCAAAATGTATGCTATAAGCAAAACGCCTCCGTACTGCTGGGTCAATGTGTTTAATATCATTAGTAATCCAAATAGTCCTGCGTCCTTTTTGTTCCAAAAATGCATTAAGCCACGCCTTATCCTTGGTTGTTTGAAAACCAAAAAAATTTGTATCTAACAACCGTTCTGCTTCATCAACTACAACAATTGCACCATTAGTTTTTGATGCCATATGTGCGCAAGAAACTAACGCTATGCGTCTACCACTTTCTCCATCATCAACTCCACTAGCTACAGCCCAAGCTTTGACCATTAGTGTTGAGACAAGACTGTGAGCAAAGCTGGTTTTACCTGTGCCAGCAGGGCCGTAGAGTAATATGTGCATTGGTTCATCAGTTTTTGCAAATAATAATTCTGTTACATAACTAACAGTAGTAGCAGGCAATTGATAATCTTCAAGAGGTAATGTCTTTCCCTTAATTTGCACATAAAGCATTTCTTCCAATTTTTCCACATCAGGCTCTTGCCAAAATTGTTTAATAAGTGGAGTCAAACATAAAAAACCAGACATATCTGCATCCAAAAAACCACTTTTATAAGCTTCTGTTATAGTTTTTTCTAAGCTCGCTGTTGGTATATGGAGAATGTTAGCAAGTATTGCTGGGTTAGACTGTACATATGAAACTATAGGATCTCCTAAATAACTTTGTACAGGGGCAATAGTTGCAACAGCATATGCAAACTCTAAAAGGTAAATCATATGTACACTACAGCCCAAATATGTTGAAAGGTTTTTTCTAATTTGCTTGATTTTTTGAGGTATAGTTTTAGATTTGGTTGATGATAAATATTTTAATATAAATTCCTTATAAATAGGCTGAAATGACATACTATCTTCCCATACACATTCTAAATCGGCTGCAAATCTTCTAGTAGTGGCACTTTTGAGATGGTTTAACATTTGCGTTTTATTAAAAGTAGGACAGTTCATATACTTTGCATCGGTTTTTTGTATTAAACTTTGTACTTGATGAATAAACTCTCCTAAACCACCTTGGGCATATTCAAGACATTCAAAAAAAAGATGGTCAACTGGTGCATGGCATTCTAAAGCTGCATATAGCCATTGTTTAGTCTTTTCTTGAAAATATTCTTTCATTTCATCATTAAAATAACACATTTTCCCATTACGATTATTATTTCTGCGGCGATTAGTTGCCATAACGCTCTCCTTATTGTTTAAGGAGGTATTTACACATCATCACTCCAAATCATGGAACGATAAAAATAATTTTTTTCAGTAAAAAAATCTTTTTTTTATCATGCCGAAATTTGGAATGATAACATCATAAGAACAGAGCTAACACAAACTTTTTTATAATGCAGGATTTGCTATGAAAGCTCTACATCAAAAAATATTTAAGGCCATACGCAAAGGGCGTATTGATGAAGTTAAAACATTACTTACGCAAGGTGTGTACATAGAAGCACGGCTAAAAAATGGTCAAACTTTGTTAATATATGCAATAGCGCATAAACAAAAACATATTGCTGAATTTTTACTCGGACAAGGTGCCAATATAGAAGCAAGAGAAAATCGTGAATGTACGCCTTTAATCCTAGCCGTAGAAAAAAATTTGCTAGAGATGGTGCAACTACTACTGAAATATGGAGCTTGCGTTGATGCTCGTAAATATTGTTATGATGGTTTCGATGAATGTGACCCACGTCATTGGTCCGATTCCGCACTCATTATTGCCGCAAGGCAAAATAATTATCCTATGGTAAAACTTCTTTTGGATCATGGGGCAGATCCTTCGCTTTATGAAGAATGCGAAGGTCTTACAGCTTTACATACGACAAGTTCTCCAAAAATTATACAAATACTCATAGATTATGGTGCGAATGTAAATGCAGATGCAAAACCAGATGAACAAGTATACACACCACTTATGTGGGCAGCAGCTTGCCACCAGTATGCTAAGGCAAAGATGTTAATAGATAATGGAGCAGATATATATCGTTATGCCAGTATAGATGGTACCGCTGCACATATTGCTGCCGAATCTGAATGTGTCAGCATTGTGAAACTTCTTTTGGAGGCAGGCTTTGACCCACACTTCATTGCACCGCAGAGTATGAGTTTACTCTGGCACGGAAGATACATATTATCAGAAAAAGATGGGGAGAAGTTTTTGAAGCTTCTTATGAAATATTGTTATGATATTAATATGAAATATCGAGGTGCCATGGATTTTATGCGCTTAGCCCATTACGAAAGCTTGGGTGTGGTCACACTGCTTGTGAAGTATGGTGCTGATATTCATGCTTTAGATGACAACGGCAAAAGCGTTTTGGGACACATTTACGATTATAGCAAGGCAAAAAACTTAAAATACCTGTTCTCTTTAGGCATTAAAATGACTGAGGCAGATGAAAAAAGTCTTTTTTTCTGCATTGAGCATAACTTGCTAGACATTTTACAAGTATTTTTAGAAAACGGTGCTAATATTAATGCTATAAATGCTGAAGGCTGTAGCCTTGTAGATTATGCGAAGAATTCTGGTAATCAAGATAGTTATAATTTTTTACGAAATATAATTAGCTCGTGAAGCTTACCCTAAAAGGTTACTATTCACTAAAATGGTGATGCTATCGTTAGGCTCTTCTTTTGTAAACGGGCATAAAAATATCATAATTTTTGCCATTTATCTGAAGTAGGTAACTTTATCAATTAAGCCTATCATATCAATTAATTCGTTCAATTGACCTCACAACTGAAGTCACATTGCATGATAGATTTTTTTCGTCAAAAGATTGTATAATATCATAGACTATATTAGCTTTTTCTCCATTATGAAAATCAAATCTCATATACTTTTTATTTTTACCATCAGACATATATTCAGAAATTTTTTCACCATTTTCTAGTATAACCTCAATTGAGTCAGGCAGACTAGCTTGATTAATTACACCTCGCACGATGCCGATGGCTTGTTTAGTTGCTAGGGTTTTATTAACACAAGGAGCATAATTACCTGACATGGTAACGCCTACCCCACATATGCTGTCATCACCAATGATATTAATGTTATCCATATTTTTTTGAAGAGTTATAAAACTGTTTTTATCATATTTATCATAACAAATTATATCATTGCCGACTAAACTACATATTCCCTCAAACATACAAGAATTTTGGTTATAGTTACTAGCAGTTGATATATTAACAAAATATTGACCTGGAGATTTTGGATTTTCTTTAAATACTAAATCTCCCATGCTTCCTTGTTCTTCATAAGCATAAACTTTTTGTTGAAATATATTCATCAGGTAGGATTGCTTTTCTAATTCAGCACTTATTTTTGCATCTTCGCCAAGGACAAATATATTGTTTTCCGCATGAAGATATATTCCATCATTGATGATATGTCCACTTGTACTGACAAATAAGCCTTTTGTTCCGTGCATATTATTCTTAATATGCAGTTTCAAGTTATCTTCTATTGTCAAAGTTAAGCCATATGTGCCTGATGTAGTGTCTATAGATGTGCTACTAATGTGCAAGATTACCTCATTGAGTGTTAATGTTTTAAAATTTTCATATTTTGGTGGTAAATTGCCCCCATATCTTGTTACTTTACTTAAAAATAATGACAATGATACCTTGATTGAATCATCATTAATTTGATGAATCTTAAAATATGTTTCAGAAGAATCTAATCCTAAATCAAACCAAAATTTTCCTGCCTTCACAAGTTCAATATTAGAGGAATTTTTCTTTACAAAATTACTTATAAAATTAATTGGATAAAAATTTTGCTCAGACTTATTGATTTCAGCTTTTATTGTTTTAAGCAAAAATCTATCTGTTAATAATATTAATATTGCACCTTCAAAAGGCATTTGATTGGCAAATATTTGTTGAATGGCTTCTTCTCTAACTGAATTGTTTATATCGTATCGCACGACATCATATTCTTCCCCATTAATCAAAAGAGATATAGCTTTAAATTGCGATGGTTCATCATTTGCAAAGGTTAATAGTTCAATAACTACTTGTATCTTATTTTTGAAATCATCAGCGATGGATGAATATTGAAACACTGTATGCGATATATTTTTCTTAGCTTGCTCAAGGTTTATTGTAGCGCTAAACCTTACATATGTTCTTTTTTGCTTATCTTCATAAGTCTTCCATTCAAAGTCAGATAAATATTGATTGCCTTCAAAAGCATTGCCTATGGTAACACTTTTATCATATTCATTAAATTCATTTTTGACTTTTTCTATGGGGTTGTCCCCAAATATTCCTAAAAAAGCGTGCGCAGGTGAAGTTAGCAAAATGATGATAACTACCAATGTTGCTATAAAAATATTTTTTGTGTTTAGCATGATACCTCCACTTTTTGAAAATTATTACATTAAGTGCCAATATTATTGATAGATAAACAATGATAAAACAAAACATATAATCCATGTAATAAAGTAAGCATAGCCTTGCTTTAGGGCTCTAACTCTTTGAAAAAGATATACAGGCACAAGCCAGATAAAACCTCTAAACTTTGAAGTATCAACCCCAACAGATTTTAAATAATTTGCATCACTAAAACACAGAAAAATATTTAATAACAGTGTAATAAACCAAAGTTGATGATTATAGTTTCCCCAAAGGTAAATACCTATTAGTGTTTCAATTATTGTTCCGAAAATTGGTGCAAATGCTATAATCCATACAAAGTTATTTTTGACCATTGAACCACGCAATGGAGGTGGAGATGTTCTTTTTAATAGAACTCTAAATTCTGATTCTTCAAGTGGTTTCCAATCGTTATATGCAGTATTCCAAACCATTGAACCATAGCCAAGCGTGCCATCGTCAATACATTGTCTTAACTTTACTGTTGAAACAGGACCATGTCGTAGCCCATTATTTTCATAATACCACTCTTGTTCATTGATGTTATTATCTTCTGACTTGCTCATTTTAAAACTCCTTTATTTGCATTTTCTCGTAAAATGTAGGTGTTGGAGAATTTAAGCCTTAACTTCGGATATATCCGATGTTTATATGCCCGTCAAGTGTTTTAGAGTAGCCTAAGGAGATACAATATGCCTACATCTTATTCTAAAGAAGAAGAGCTTATACTGCACAACTTAGGTAAAATATTGCGCGACCACAGGTTACGTAATAAACTCACCCAAGAACAATTAGCTGAAATTACAGACACAAACGTAACATTTATCAGTGATATTGAACGTGGCAGGTGCAATTTCAGTATTTTGAAGCTTGTGAGATTTGCAAAAGCTTTCAATGTTCCACTTGATAATGTGTTTTATGGCTACAATTATGATAAATAATCACCCCATATATTAAATTATAGTGCTGTCATAGCGTATAATCTTAAGCTCCTATCTAGCATTTATTTCCAAATTTATTGTCTTTTGTTTTTGTAATAAGTATTCATTCCAGAATTCGGAATTTATAAAAATTGTTCTCAAAAAAACTTTTCTGCAATTATATTTTAAATTAATTCATATCATCTCGCATTCTGGAACGATACCTCTATACCCTTGTTTCACAGAAGAATTTTAGATCGGAAACAAACACAAGGATGTAATCTATGAATACGCATGAATATCCAAAGGTCATCGTACCCATAAAAAGACGTGGCTTTTATGGTATAGGCATTGAAGCTGTAAGATCTACTGCCAATATAGGAACTATTTGGCGGTCAGCTCAAGTATTAGGGGCAGATTTTATTTTTATTATTGGTAAACGCTATTCAACCATGAAGACAGATACTTTAAAGTCATGGCGACATATACCTTTATTTGAATATGATAACTTTGAACAATTTTATGCAATCCTACCAAAGGGAGCAAAGATTATTGGGGTGGAGTTACACAGTGAGAGTAAGGCATTAACAAGCTATACTCACCCACAGCAGGCTGTTTATCTAATGGGTGCTGAGGATATAGGTTTATCCAGTAAGGCTATAGAGCATTGTGATGAATTAGTGCAAATTCCAGGTAAGCTTTCACTAAATGTATCCGTTGCAGCCTCAATTGTCCTATACGATAGAGTATTAAAAAGTAACAATTTTACAGTACAGTCAAATGCTAAGATTTGCACCTAAAGTGTTATGTGTGAGCATTGAGACTATGTATTGTGCTTTATTTTTTTGTATGTTACGAAAATGAAAATACATCTTCTAATCTGAAATAATAGCACTATATATCCTTAAGAATAAAGGAGAATATTCATGCCTGCAAAACGTTCTGAATCCGGCCCTGGTGAAAAACTACTTACCCTTTATACCCTACTCATGGTGCAAGGTGGGCGTGCCTTGTCACTTGGAGAGCTAGCCAATTTTCTTGCTTGTTCAAAGCAAACTATAAAACGGCTTTTAGGGCAATTAGAAGCTTCAAAGTATGGGAAACTTGATGCAGCAATTGTTAAAGAGCGCAAGCATTATTATCGCTTAGCCCCTATAACAAGTCGACAATTAAATATTGGTGTGGAAGAACTTATGCAGCTAAGTCTTTGCCGTAATATGCTTATGCAAATTTTACCCAAGGGTGTGAGTAAGCTATTGGGTCAAGCTGCGACACAAGAATCAAGCCCACTAGATACAACCAAACCCTTGCAAAAAGATGCAAGTGTTAGCAATGTTGGTCAAGTTTATCACAAAGGATATATTGATTACGCACCTTTCACCGAACAATATGCGTCTTTGCTGCAAAGCATTCGCAAGCAAAAGGTATGCATTGTGACCTATAAACGAGGTCCAGCTACAGATGCGCGTACATTTTCTTTTGCGCCCAAAAGGCTTGTTTCTTACCGTGAAACTCTTTCCTTTGTTGGTTATGAAGTAGGTGAAAAAGGCTCAGCACATCCTAAATATGACAATCATCTTGCGCTTTATTTACAACGTTGCCTTGATGTGAAAATGACTACACGCTCCTCTGAGCGTGTGCCAGAACCTATTTATGCTCAAGGTGATAGCGAACCATCAGCCTTTGGCACAATGCCTGGAGAAGCCTTTAATGTGCGAATACTTTTTACTAAAGAAACCGCTCCTTACATCTATGACCGTACTTGGAGCAATAGACAAGAAATGACATTACAAGACGATGGCTCTCTAATTTTGGACTTTGATGCCCAAAGCTTTCATGAGCTAATCTCTTGGATTTTAAGCTTTGGAGCTAAGGCCAAGGTCTTGGGACCAGAGTGGCTTAGGGATGAGATTAGAAAAAATATTGAAATACAGTTACAAAGC
>CAYJPT010000092.1:0-256 GCA_964372165.1 uncultured Desulfovibrionaceae bacterium
GGAAGACATGCCAGCCACATCTGTGGGGTTTCCGCAAAAAGAAACACCCCCACGGGCGTGGGGAAGACAATACACTATTGTATATTGAACAATTCAACGTAGAAACACCCCCACGGGCGTGGGGAAGACTTTAATTGGCGTGTTGTTGTAGCATTTTTTACAGAAACACCCCCACGGGCGTGGGGAAGACCTCTTTTTCATAAACGCTTGCAGTAAACCCGTAGAAACACCCCCACGGGCGTGGGGAAGACAGCGG
>CAYJPT010000092.1:266-9359 GCA_964372165.1 uncultured Desulfovibrionaceae bacterium
AATCTGGATAGCTAGAAACACCCCCACGGGCGTGGGGAAGACCAGTAATAGTGTTAATGAAAATGAGTAGACTTAGAAACACCCCCACGGGCGTGGGGAAGACGGACATACGCAAGGACAATACAAATCTATATGAGAAACACCCCCACGGGCGTGGGGAAGACAGATGAAGATTCTTTTTTAGCCTTTGAAAATCAGAAACACCCCCACGGGCGTGGGGAAGACGTATCAAAAAACTTTTATATCACAGGTAAGGCAGAAACACCCCCACGGGCGTGGGGAAGACAGTGGGATATTATTGAACTTTTCTATTAGGCAGTCAAGTGTTCATTGTATATTATACATTATATCATGTATCTTTTTCATGAACTAGATGCATTCCGCTTATTTCTACTAGTTGTCTTTTAAAATTACCACTACCATACATGCGGTAGCCTGGTGCATTTTGAGTACGTTCAAAAACAATGAGTCCACTACTAGATGGACAATGTTCTAAAAGATAATCTACAACTTTTTTTGCAACATTATCTTTAATACCAGATACAAAGACATGCGGTTTTGGTTCAATAAACCAAAGCTTCATGCGTCCCCTAACTGCTGGAGGTAAGTTGTTTGCTATAACGACGAGCACTTTTTTCTCCCAATATTTTTTCAATATCTGTTACAATAGTACCGAGTAAATCATCCTCAAGAGCGCGCTTCCTAAAACCTTCGGCAACAGTGTACTTATTATATTGCCCTGCTAGATCTTTAGTGAGCGCAAAGGCAAGGTCAATACAAAAATATCCTTTATACAAATCAGCAAGATCATAGACAAATGGTAGTGGACTACCAGAATGTATAAAGCCTAGATGAGGCGAATATCCTAAGCTATGCACAATGGAGCTAATTATGCCATATAAAGCAGCATTGGTTGATGTAATAATTTGATTTGTTATATCGCCTAATTCAAACTTTCCAGGTACAAAGGAGCGTCCTTTCCAACCAACGCCATACTCTTCGGCTTTTTCAAGATATAGATTACGAACCCTATAACCTTCCATGCCCATAAGCTCTTGTAAGGTTTTATTTTTTACATCATCCATTGGAAATCTTCTTGAAAACAACTCTCTTGCAACCACTAATGATAACTTTTCATCGGCAGACAGCTTAGCTTGCCGTTGCATATTACGAGTATTTGAAGTTGGAACAATACCAGCAGCATAAAAAAGCAAACTATCTTCCCCTACCCAGCACATATGACAATTCGCTGCACTTATAACTTTTATGGCTTCATGGGTAACGCTTGTGCCTGGTCCAAGGAGTAAGCAATTGAGTGTTGCAACAGGAAGCCGAATGCAAGCACCTTCTGCATCAATCCACTTTACACTGCTATCATCAATTTCAAGCCGCCCTCTTTCAAGATATAAGAATGGATAGCGATCCTTAGCACGTGGCAATGTATCTCGTGTAATGCGTACGAACAAACGGGATACTTTTTGTTTTTCAATGGCTGGTGAATTAGTTATATCAGCGGACATATCACCTCCCAGGATATAATATTTTCAGTTGACATTGCTATATTATTGTTGTGCAACTTCCTCTTAATATACAAGCAGTTGCAGTAAATATCCTAAACGTACTCTATTATCTTGAAAAAGAACAAGTCAGTACCTACTAAGCGTTTTATCATTATACAGCATAAACAATAGTCACTTGCCTATCTCTGTAGCGTTTGCGAATGCCAAAGTTTACAGGTACATCATTTAAGGTTAATACATCTCCATCATCTGGAAACGCACCGTGTAGTACCTTGAAAAGTGGTATGCGTTCCTTAGTTTCAGCAATATTATTTGCTTTACTAAGGGCATAGCCCTCATCATCGAAAGAACCTTGAAAAAGAAAGTCTGTAGGTACACAACATTTTCTACCCAAGGAAATATCCCACATGGGATAACAAAGGGCATAAGATATTTCTTCCAGTTCTTCTTTAGGAACTTCTAGCACACACGCAAAAGCCATATCTTGTAAGTAATAACGATATGTTATTTTTGTTCCTGCCCCCACAGGTTTTGAACCATCACTCTTTTTAGGTACAAGCATATTTTGCCATGGGTCATGAGTCGCATACCCACTACCCACCATATGAAAATCACAAAGCAAGGGCCAGCGTTCTGCCTCATTCCATCTATTTTTACGAGTAAAAGCCACTACAGTTTGTTTATATTCACCCATGTGCTTAAGCCATTCTTTTTGTTCCCCTCCACGACCCAAGGCTGCGCAAAGTAATCCCAATATGGCAGAGCGTGTTGGAAATTGTAATGTATCTCGTCTACCAAAGCGTGAATCGGCCCCCCATGCTTGTAAAGGAGCTTCAAGCCAAAGCAATATATAAGCCATAGGAACCTCCTTAAGGTTTTTTTGCACGTACAAAATCAGCTAATGCTTTGGCTAGGGCGTCAATGGAAAAGCTTAAATCCACCCCAAAGGTATATTCTTCTATTTTACCAAAAAGACTGCCGCCAAGTTGTTCTTGTTTAAGTAAAAAATTATTAAGAGCCTCAATGCTAGGAGCAAGATGGCCTTCACTATATGGCTTTACAGGCTTATCAAACGACGCTTGCATACGTTGCCCACGCCTAATAAGTATACGAGCATATTCCCAAGGGCATGCCCCAGATTGAGTGCTTTGTCGTGCAGAAGGCACGGCTATATACAAAGCCTTGGCAAAAGCATCTATAGCTATATCTAGGTCATCACCACCGAGATTGTCCCATAATTGCCCAATGTTAAGACTTATATAGCGATAATAAGTGGCAGTGTTATACTCTAAACTTCCCATATGAGCAGAACCTTGTTCTTCTTTCAAATCATCAAGAGCAGTGAAAAAGTCTACTTCATTACTAGCTTTATGTGTTGAAATGGCGTGGGAAAAAGCAGCTGCGGCCTCCATATTAAATTCTGGAACTTGAGCTGCCATGCGTCCAAATAAAGCTATATCTAATGCATCAGCAGCTGTTTTCAGTTTTTTAAGCTCCTTAGTTAACGCTGTCATATCTGGCTTTGATAAGACATCACCTAAGTCAAATTGACGTTCTTTTGCAAATTCTCCTAAAAGTGCGACCTCAGCTGGAGCAATAAAATAAAGAGTATCCTTGGCAATGGCTTTGCTTATGACATCTCCACAAGCAGAAGCTTGCTCTTGTGTAGCACCTTTTTCTTGGCAAGCCTTAGCAATAAGCGCATCAAGACGCTTTGTACGTATGCCTAAACGCACTCCAAGGTCGTGCAGGGCAAGACGCACTTGCCTTTTCCAACACTGAGAGCTAACCCTTGCTCTAGTAACGCCTCCTACAATAGCACTTTTAGGAGCACCTACGTCATCGCGATTTAAACAAGTTACTGGAAAAGATTGTAAAATGTGAAATTCAACATATGTTCTTTCAAATGGGTTTGACATGATAAGATCCTTTTATGTTTGAGACTTTGTATAACGTAATATCCAAGGTTTCACTAAGTGTTGATGATAGTCAATTTGTGGGATGAATTTGTAAAAGCCCACAACCAAAGGCACGCCCCCTGCCTAAACCTTCTCCTACCTTAGTAGAAAAAAGCTCCTTATTTACAACTTTTAAAATACCTGTTAAATGTGCTTTTGAAAGTGTTACTTTGTGGGTATTTTTAATAAAAGTATCTACAAATATATCCGCTACAAGCAAACTTTCTTCATGCACTTGAAAACCCCACGCACTTGATTTAGCACAAAACCATGCGGCTATTTCTTCTCTTTTACGTAAAGGGATAAGTTTTCTACTACTACTATCACGACGCACAGGATTAACTATTATCTCAAAGTTATATATTTGTTTCTCCCAAAATTGTTTTGGAACTTCTTTTACTTCTAACGTCCCATTTGACGGAGTAAGTGGGAAACGATTGGAGAGGATAAGAAGGTTTCGCTGCATAGCATTTCCACCCTTATCCACAAAAAGAATACCGCTATGAGTTTGTTTATTTTCACATTTTTCAACATGACGGATATTTTCAAACAATCCATACACAGCCCTATGCAGTGAATAGGTATCTGTAAGGCGCAAAGCACGAATATCATGTTGTAATAAGGTGTACTTACTCAGATACATGTTCTCCCCCCTCTCCTTCACTCACATAGTCATAATAATCTTGTGCCCACTTCAATTTTGCCCTTGAAGCATCAAAATTAAATTTTAGCATTTGCCTAAGTAACAGACTATGGCAAAGTGGCGTTTTTGCTTTGCTTGCCACAAGTGATAATATGGGTCTAAGTATACGGCAAAGCTCATCTTGACTCTGACAAGCTAAAAGACGCCGCAAACGTTGCTCACCCTGCTCACCATCGTCAAAACAACTTTTGAGGGCTTTACCTAAACTGGCTTTTCCGTCTTTATCAACTTGCAACTTAGCTAATGATGCACCTATTAAAGCATAGGGAAGACGCTCATAATCTTTTTCAAGATTAATTCCAAAATTAGCTAAAATATCATAGCTTTGGTACTCTGTATCTGGGTTATCAGCGCGACGCAAACGAGCAGCAAACCCGTTATCAATGCTACATCTTTTAAGAACATAGTTTACAAAGCTTTCAGGTTTATTTGGCTTTCTTTCTTCCATACCTACTCCTTTGTACTATTATAGTAGTTTAATTTGACAAAAGCCTTCCAAGCCGCGGCCTACATTTAGCCCAAGCCTGCATTTGCCTTGCTGTATCTTGTGGACAAGTTACATTAAAAGCTGTTTCTGCCGCTTTTAACATGTTTTTCATAACAGCTTGTCGCTCAGTATTTTCTTCCTCATTACAAGCATCAAGAAGATTTTGAAAATGCTGCTCTGCTAACTGCCAATAGAGGTGTGTTGCTGACTCAGCAAATTTTTTAGTGTCAGCATTATTGAATGATTTGAAATAACCTGTAACAGAACCGTAAAGATTTTTTGAAATGCTATCTAATGTCGTCATTTCTTTTTGTAAACGAGGAAACCATTCAGTATTATTAATTGTATTTGTATGCAAAAGTACTTCTGACTCAACCATATCATCATCACCAGAAAGGTACTGTTCACCAGCGTTACTACTTAGGCGTATACCTCCAGACCAAATTCCAAAAGACCTATTTTCAATTTTTTGTAAACGTCTTATTCCAATGCTAACATTTAAGCACTTAAATCCATCACTAGCATTTTGGTCTACTACAAAACTCAACAACGCTATAAGAGACCTCCAAGGTCTTTTGCTTGGATCTGCCCAAAGCATACGATTTTTACTTCCTCCCTCCAAAATCGACATTGACGGGTCAACATAGCCGCTTTGATAATCCTGATGCTGTATTCCTTCTACATAGCGCAATACATCATCTTCAAGTAGACAAAATCTTGCAACTGGTACCAGTCGCCCCATAAGGCTCTTTTTCAATTTTACTGCTGTTTCACATATTTCACCTTGTGGCATGACTTCCCAAGGAGGAGTTCCTACATCTTCAGTAAAAATACGATTACTTTGTATATCCGTATAACTGTGTACATTTAGCCAAATGGTTTCTTGTAAGGTATTATCAGTCATAAATGTATGTAGTAAACCGCGGCTGCATAAAGATGGTCCGCTCTTAGCACTTCCTTTGGAATGTCCTTTGCTAAGAACAACCTTCTTATCTGTCTTCTTACCACCAAAACAACACCCCATATTCATTATTAAAAGCAAAGCTTTATCAGAGTCACTCAGATGTGTTGCAACTTGCCATTGAGTTAAAATCGTAGTGTTACCACTTGCAACTTCTGGAATTATTGCTCCATAAGTTTGCTGCTCTGCTTGGTAAACTGACCTCATCTGCAAAAATGGTTTTTCCCCATAAAGCCAAAAGTTATCATGCCATTTTTCAAGATAGTTAATGACCTTTTTAGCTAGTCCATCTGCCCCTATCTTTGCCCAATCTGCATCATCCTTAGGTGTATATGCAGCTTGAGCAATGGCAATGAGAAGCTTATAAAGAGCAATTTTTTGTAATGCTGTACCTCCTAATGCTCGCAAATTTGCATAAGTAAACACATCATGCAAGGACACAAGACCCACATCAACTACTGGTATCCATGCTTCATCTACAAGGTTAAAATGTTGTTTTATCATAGTAAACCCCAGATTAAAGGTTAATATGCTATATATCCAAAATCCTTCCTATACATAAGTTGTTTGCTGGTAGTACGATTATTGATATCTTGTAAGTGGTCATGGCCTGATATGATTGCTAATCGTAAATGTGCAGTTTTATCATATTTATTTCCACAATAAAGCCACGGTGATAGCCAATTCAACTCTGACATATTTAATGGTGCAGGAGCATCATTTACTGGTACACGAACTATATTTAAGCTCAACTTGGCAGCAATTTCTTGCCTTGTTTGCCAAGTTTGCTGTGCATGAGCATGCAAGCTAAGTTGAGTTCCATCAGCAAGCATAATTGTCGTTTCTCCCTTGCACTTTTTAAAAAAGCGCAAAAGCAATACATCCACATCACTCTGTTGATTTTCACTTACTCGAGTTGATACATTATTATCATCTTGCACTGAGCCTGAGTTGCTTAAACCTCGCAAAGCTAATCCTTCATATTTAGACTTTTCATTATTGAGCTCTTGCAATAAAAGGATAATATCTGGGTTATCCTCACTTCTTTCAACATAAGTTGCCTCCAAAAGTGGACGAATGTCCTTTGGCAAGTTTACTGTAAGTAAATGCCCCCACTCCATTAAACTACGATATAATACATATGGTGCGTATACATATGCTATAGCACCCCAAATTTGCTTGGGTTGTTCTAATACTTGCTTCAAAGTAGGATGTAAGAGCCAAGCTTCGCACCTTGCCTCTAATGGACGAGCTTGTTCATGCCGCCAAAGTCTACCCAACCTTTGTAAAAGCATGTCAGTTGGGCAAAAACGCGTCACTAAAAAATCAGCATCAATATCAAGTGACTGTTCAAGCACTTGAGTACCTACAAGTATACGTCCACATATAAATCTATCAGTAGAATTTTTACCATACAGATTGGTCCATTTATTTTCGTGATTAGATCTGTCTGTAACTGTAAAGCGAGAATGAATAAGTCCAAGCTCTATAGGCATTGAATTTGCTCTAGCAGACAGCAATTTATAAATATTTTGAGCTGTTTTAACTGTATTTTCAATCCATAAAACTTGCTGACCTTGCTCTGCTCGAAGCAATGCTTCCTCAATGGCATTAGCATCATCATGACAATGCCATAAATCAACTGGATGTGACTTTGGAGATGTACAAGGAATTTCTTGATTCACCTTTGCTGTTTTACTAACGCTTATAAGTGGATAATTTGTAAGAGTACTTTGACCTCCAATAAGTCTTGCACGACGCTGCGTTGTTAACGTAGCACTTAAAATAATTACTGTACAATTATAGCACCTTAAAATCCTCACCAATGAATCTAATATAGTGCCCGTATAAACATCATAACTGTGTACTTCATCTAAAATAACTGTTTTCCCAGCAAGGCCAAAAGCTCGTACAGCACCATGGCGTACATGCATTGCTGCCATGAGAGCTTGATCAACAGTACCCACAGCAAATGGAGCAAGTATGGTCTTTTTACCAGAAAACCAAGCACCACTAGGGGCTGCTTCCATACCCATTTCCTGAGAGATAAACGGTGCAAGCCATGCCTTGCCATGTAGTAAGTGCGCATGGTGTGGTGTATTAGTTGGAAGAATTTTTGCCAAAAAAGCATTAAAACGAGAATAGATGCGATTGGACGTGATACGAGTTGGTAAAGCGAAGTAAATACCAGTACTTAAACCATTTGCAAGCATATTATATGCTGCATAAAGTGCGGCTTCAGTCTTACCCATGCCCATGGGGGCTTCAAGAACATAAACACCAGGGGTATCAATTTGCTCATAAAACTTTTGCTGAGTTTCAAGAGGAGCAAAAGAAAATATATTCTCAAATGTTAGATTTTTATTAATTGATAGAGGAATAAAACCTGCCTTATGCACAGCCTTAGATATAAGCGACTCCCAGCCTTGAGCAGGATCATCAAAACAATATCCAGATCCAATCCAGTCAGCAACTATGGTTAGTCCTGCCAAAAGTCTGGCATGTTCCCAGCTATCTATTTGAGGCCAATTCAAACTATCTTCTGGAGGCTTTTGCAAAAGTAAACACAACAATTCACGACGTAAATTATGCCAATCTTCTCCTCCAAAGGCAGAATAGTTATGAGGTTTTTCAGCATGTGAACGCCCATGGTGCTGTCCAGCTATTTCTGCAACTTGAACCCCTACTTGACATCCGCTCAAGGTAGATTGACTAACAGTAGCATGACCACCCCATTGTTTTTCTAAAGAAGAATCTACATTACGTAGAACTGGTATTTCAGAGCAATCTACATGTGCAGCGTTATAAATTTTCTTTTGAAATGTAGGGCAAACCTTACCCACATCATGTACTAAAGCTATATTTTCAGAGTATTTCGGAAACAACTCCTTTAGGCATGGTGGTATCTGCTTAAGAAGATACTTAGCCACTGCCCCAACTATCTGGCAATGCTCAAATACATTGCGCCCTAGAGCCGCTGTTCCATTTTCTAAAACGCGTGTTTTTGCATAACATTGTTCAAGTGTAGGTAAAGCAATAGTAGAAGTGCACTCTTGATTGCTAATTGGTTTCTTTTGCTTACGAGGCTTCACATTACTCTCCTACGACATGCATCTCCACATGCTATAGCTAAAAGTGAATATTGCTACCTTAGGTCATGTAATTTAAATTATATTTACAAATATATCTTAGTTTATATTTTATGACAATCGAATAATTTATAAAATGCATCTCACATCATTTTATATTTAGGATACAGAGGAAAGATAACAAGAAGAGATCCCAAAACCAATAAATTTTGATTACATGCCTACGCCAGCATAATATATACATAACCACCTATTTTCTTGACAGGCTTTTCATTTTCTAACCATCTAATAAAGCATAAATTTTGTGACGCTTACTTTTCAAGTCGTCTTTTTTTTGGGTAAGTGTTGCAAAGGAACTTAGCATTTGTACATGTA
>CAYJPT010000093.1:0-9347 GCA_964372165.1 uncultured Desulfovibrionaceae bacterium
TTAGGGTATAAGTGAAATTTTATTGCACTGTTAAGTGCGGGAGCAAGTCCGAGGCAACGTCCACCCCAAAAGGGTGTTTTCGTTAGGCGAAGTATGAGCCTTACGAAAATCGAGAGCAACGCGTGCCTTTACTTAAGTTGACAGTAGTGATGTCAACTTAAAATACTATAATTGAGTAATTTTACATTGTAAAATTACATCGCATCTTTTATTAAACTTTAATATTAAGTAAATTTCCAACTAAAGGAGCATTTGAGTTGCTTGGTTCATCATCGCCAGTATGATCTTGGCGCTTGCGCCTCCTACTACCAAAATGTCCTTCGTTACGCCCATCCTGTTTGTTATTATCTGCAACTCTAGATTCATCACTATGTTCAATGGACTGAATTTGTTGTTTTTCAAGTTTAGACATTTCATTGGCAATGGCACGTGACATGGCAAGGGCTGCTTGCGGACCTGTTGAGGCATCATGCGCAGCACGTCCAGTAAAACCAGTTTGAGCATAAAGAACTGCTATAGTTGCATCTATTGTCATAATACAGCTCCAAGGTTAAGGCTATTTTGTCATGTAATACTCCCTAGAACTTCAATTTATTTGGCTATCAAAACAAAATTTAATTATCTATCGCAGATTTTTTACACAAAAATTATTAGCATTTATCAACATGAATTCAGCATTAATTATTTACCCAAATAACTTTCAAAGAGCATATCTTCTATCTTTCCGGCTACTAAATAACCACCAAAAATTGATGTTAAATCTTTTTTAATGGTTGCAACATTAGCTGGATCCACTAAAAAGTGGTGCGGTTTATTAACCAAATAGTAAAACACAGCATCACGCAAAAGAGCCATTTTATTTTGTGCCTCAAGCATCAGTTGTTCATCTTTAGTTACAACGGCAAATTTGCATACCAAGAACACTTCACCTTGTTCATCATCAGTATATGGTACCCAAAAAGGCTCAAAAGATACAATATACTCATCGGGAAGTGGCGCAATTTCTGGAACTTTTGGAACTTCAATTATCTCTGGTTCAATAGGCGGCGGCGGCGGTGTGCGCAAAAAGAACCACCAGCCCGCACCTCCACCTATTAGCAATAATAGTAATATACTACCAATGATTATAATTTTTTTCTTTTTATTACCGCTTGGTTCGTCTTCAGCTGGTGCTTCATCGCCTTCTGAGATTGCTTCATCTTCAACGTCATCCTCAGACTCTTCGCTTTCTTCTTCTTTTTCGTCAAGAAAGTCAGCACCCTCTAAATCAAGGGCAACCTTTTCTTCAGCTTTTGAACTAACTTCTACCTCAGTAGTGCCAGTTTCTTCTTGCGTTTTTTCTTGAACTTCAGACACAAAAGCCCCACAAATTTAGACAACACTGAAAATTATATTTCCTATGTTTTTCAAGCAATACTTTGCAAATACCAACTTAACATTTGCCAAGGCAAGTATTGGGTACTTTCATATGTACACAAGTTTTTTTATAAAAATGTCTTACTAACAAGACAATTAACTATGGAAAAATCTTGTCAATTTTTTGCTTCATGGTGTCAGCCGTAAAAGGCTTAACAATATAATTTGAAACACCAGCTTGCACAGCTTCTAAAATATTTTCTTGTTGTGCTTCTGCTGTAACCATTAAAAATGGAACTTTGGCAAATTGCTCACTGGCACGTACTTTACGCAAAAGTTCAATACCTGTCATTTCAGGCATATTCCAGTCAGAAACAATAAAATCTATTTTATCACGATTAAGCACTTCCCATGCTGTGCTGCCGTCATCAGCCTCAACCACATTATTAAAACCAAGTTGACGCAAAATATTACGTACAATACGGCGCATGGTTGAAAAATCATCCACTATCAAAACACGCATTTCGGTATCATATCCCATAACTACCCCCTGATGATAAAATTATTGTTCTATTTCAGACTTATACTGATCAAAAAAAGCCTGACGTAATCTGCGCAAAGCCTGTGAATGTAATTGAGATACTCGCCCTTCGGTAATACCTAAAACTTCCGCTGTTTCACGCATATTAAGCTCATCACTGTAATAGAGTGATAATACCAGCTTTTCTCTCGGTGTCAATGTATCAATAAGCGGTGCTACGCGCTCAATCATTTCACGCATGGCTGTAGCTTGATATGGTTCATCAGAAGACTTGCTGTCACCGCTTACCATATCTTGTACAGAATCCAAAGACACCCATAGTTGGTTGTGTAAAGCCTCAAGCCCATTACGAACTTCTTGCAAGCTAAGACCTGTAATTTCTTGTATTTCTTCTTCAGTGGCTTGACGGCCGTGGCTATGTTCAATACTACGAATGGCACTATCAATTTGCCTTACACGTTGCCTTAGCGAACGTGGAAACCAATCTAATTTGCGTAGTTCATCAAGCATTGCGCCACGAATACGATTTTCGGCATAAGAGTCAAAACGCACCCCAAGGTGAGATTGGAATTTACCAAGTGCCTCCATAAGCCCCAAAGTTCCAGCACTTATCATTTCACCAAGCTCTATATTCTTGGGTAATTTTGCCTTAATACGCAAAGCTAGGAAGCGTATTTTAGGTGCATAATGACGAACAATACTTTCCTGTTCAGCAGGCGAGAAATCGCACCAAGCGGTATGGCCTATTTCCATCTCTTCCCAAGGAGGAAGTCGATGATTTTTTGCTCTTACTTCACTCATAAGCACTTCCTTACTGCAACCATATATAACATATAATCGTCAAATAATTAAAAATATTTACTCAGCAAATTATTATTGCTGAAATAATAGATGCTTCCAGAAAAACTTTATATTACCATCAAGATGTTTTGGTACATTCCATTCAAGCATATTATCAGCCACTTTTTGTATAGCTTGAGCCGCCGGGCATTTATCATTATTAACACAAATTGGTAGTTGATGCACAACAGAGTGACGCACTGTAATATCACGTGGTATAATTCCAACAAGATCCAATGAAACATTGCTTAAAAAATGTTCACAAGCTTGGTGCAACCTTCCAAATACGTCTTTAGCAAAACGTATATCTTGCACCATATTTATAAGTATCTTAAAATGTTCAACTCCATGTGTTGTTTTAAGCACTTTAATTAAGGCATACGCATCTGTTAATGATGTTGGTTCAGGAGTTAAAACCACAAGGCGTTCTTGCACAGCAAGGTTAAAATACAGCACATTATCATTTATACCAGCACCTGTATCCACGAGCATAAAATCAACCTCTTTTTCCAACACATCAACTGCTTCAAGAAGTTCCAATTTTTGCCCCGTATCTAATGAAAGCATTTCACTCATACCAGATGATGCCGGTAGAATAGAAAAACCATAGGGAGTTTCAAATAAAATATCTCGAATATCAGCACCTTCATGGAAAAGATGAAAGAGATTTTTTTGCGGTGTTAGCCCAAGAAGCACGTCAACATTAGCAAGGCCTAAGTCTGCATCCAAAAGCACAACACGCTTTCCACGTTTAGCAAGCTCCACAGCCAGGTTAACTGACAAGTTAGTTTTGCCAACCCCACCCTTACCAGATGTTATGGAAACTACCAAAGGAGACGTATCACTCATAAAAACTCCCTAACTACCGTATTTTATTATCCTGACCTGATGCGTCAGGTAATTGTCTTTTAAATATTAGTCGCCATAATAAAGGCTCAGTAGCTGGCACCAGTGTATCACGTAGTTCAGCACCAAAAGATAGTGCAGAAACTGGGATATTACACGCAGCTGCTGCATTAACTATTGTACCATAACTAACAGATTCATCAAGCTTACCCCACACCAAGCTTGCTGCACCTTCTGGAGCATAACGATGCAAAAATGCTGTAACTTGCGCTCCGTCATAAGTAGGTGAAAGCACAATATGTGTTGCCATATCATTACTTTGCTCAGCATCAATGCCAAGAGACGCTTTAGCCATAGCTAAGGTATCTTTAAGCCCCATTCCGGGCATATCAATAAAAATTTTATCCGCATGTGCATTGGCAATTAAAGCCTTTTCCATACTAGATGCATCACGTGCCTCAGTATAAGAAAAGTCTGATAACTCTGCCCAGTGCCTTAAAATTAACCTACCATTGCCCCGTTGGCAATCAGCATTAATAAAGGCAATGCGCATATCCGGATTATGGGCACGTAACATTAAGCCCAAACGTAAAGCTGTAGTGGTTTTGCCAACACCATATGGGCCGGCAAGACAATGTAAACGCTGTGGCCACTCATCAAAACTCCAAGGTTTAACCGGCACAAGCTCACTTAATGATTCAAGCACAGATGCCCCTGGGCTTATTAATAGACGCTTATAAAGTTCCAAAGCAACTACATCTGAAACACCTTCTCGTTGCAAATATTCCAAAGCCACACGTTGTCTTGGTGTCAATCGTTCTAATTGAATAGAGGGCTTCATTAATGCAAAAAGATGTTCTTTAACTTGCAGCCATTCTTTATGCCATTCACTCCAGCCTGGAGGGTTGGGTACAGAAGACGATGATGAACCAGCACTACCCAAGGTTTGTGCATTACTTAGTAAGTGATTTTGCGCTTGTAAAAGAGTGCTACTATTACTTGCACCTATACCACTATTTTTTGTACTACCGGCAGATGTCATATTATTGGCATTTGCTGTGCGCTCTACGCCTGCTGTAACTTCATGCAGGCGCACTCCCCCTTTGCGAAAACTTCGGCTACTAAGAATAACGGCATCAGGGCCAAGTTCTTCTTTAATTTGCGAAAGTACCGCTTGGGTATTGGGTCCGGTAAATGTTTTTACATGCATTAATCAATCCCCACTACGCCCACAGCTTGCAGATGAATGTCTGGTGGTATTTCAGCTTGAGAAATAACCGGAACTGTAGGTAAAAAGCGTATAATAAGCTGCGCTAAATGCGGTCTAATAATTGGAGAGGCCAACAATATAGGTTGTCCCTCTGCTTGCACAGCATTTTCAACCGCTGCATTAACACCTTGAATAAGCTTTTGTGCAACAACGGGGTTAAGTGACAAAAATGTGCCCCCGTCAGTTTGGCGTAAACCTTCTTGTACAGTACGTTCGGCCTCTTGGTCTAGTGTTAAGACAGCTAAACCTCCGGTACTATCCACATATGGACGCACAATGGAGCGTGCTAAACGTTCACGTACATACTCAGCTAATAAATCAGGTTGCTTGATATTTGGTCCAAAATCGCCCAATGTTTCAACAATAGTTAGCATATCACGAATAGTTACATTTTCACGCACCAAGGTTTGTAATATCTTTTGTACCACACCAAGCGGTAAAATACCAGGAACCAAATCCTCCACAGCTTTTGGAGAATGCTTAGCTAAAGTATCCAAAAGTCCCTGTACAGCTTGACGATCAAGGAAGTCAAACAAATGCTTGCGGAAAACTTCTGTTAAATGTGTAGCAATAACTGTTGCCGGATCAACTACAGTATAACCTGCAAGCATGGCTTCTTCACGTTGAGACTCAGGTATCCAAAGAGCCGGTAAATTAAAGGCTGGCTCACGAGTTGCTATGCCGTTAATTTGCTTTGTCACATTACCTGGGTCCATTGCAAGAAAATGATTCACTAAAATCTCTGCTGAAGCTACCTGATTCCCCTTAATCAGTAAAGCATATTGACCAGGCTTGAGCTGCAAATTATCACGTAAATGTAAAGCTGGAATTACTACACCCATATCTAAGGCAAATTGACGGCGTATGGAGCGAATACGAGATAGCAAATTGCCACTTTGAGATTCGTCAACCAGAGGTATTAAACCATAGCCTACTTCAAGTTCTAATGCATCAAGAGGTAAAAGAGCTTGCACTTCTTCTGGAGAGTCAGCCGTTCCACTGCCTTTTTGAGCTTTTTTAGCCTTAGCATTTGCAGCCTCTTCACCATCTTCATCTTGCGCAGACATGCGTGCGGCAAGAAAGCATACTATAGCAAGTATTAAAAATGGAATAGTAGGTAAACCTGGAACTAAAGCAAATACCAATAACACCAATGAAACCATTTGTAATGCTCTAGTATTAAAGGTAAGTTGAGCAAGGAATTCTTCACCCATTTTAGCTTCAGCAGCGGCACGCGATACTAACAAACCAGTACCGGTTGATACTAAAATTGACGGAATGGTAGACACAAGACCATCACCAATGGTTAACAAAGAATAAGTTGTTAAGGCACTATCCCATGCCATGTCTTTTTGCACCACACCAATTATAATACCACCAATAAGGTTAACCAATGTAATCAGCATGCCTGCATTTACGTCACCAGTTACAAACTTACAAGCACCATCCATTGCACCGTAAAAATCTGCCTCTTTGCGCAAAGCATGACGACGATCAGTAGCCTCTTGTTCATCAATCAATCCAGCATTTAAGTCTGCTTCAATGGCCATTTGCTTACCAGGCATAGCATCCAAGGTAAAACGTGCAGCAACTTCAGCAATACGTGATGTACCAGTAGTGATAACAGTTTTATTTAAAATAAATAGAATAAGAAATATTACAGCACCAACAACATAACTACCACCTACCACAAATTCACCAAATGCACGAATTACAGAACCTGCTGCATCAACACCTTTTTCGCCATTTAAGAGGATAAGCCTTGTAGATGATACGTTTAGAGCTAAACGTAATAAAGTTGTAACAAGTAATAATGATGGGAAAATAGAAAATTCTAAGGGAGATGTCATAAACATGGTTGTAATCAACACTAATAATGACAAAGCAATACTAACAGATAGCATAATATCCAACATAAATGTTGGTAAAGGAATAAGCATCATAAAAAGAATCAATACAACGCCACCGGCAAGCAATATGTCGCCTTGTTTCGCAAATCGTTGATAATTCATTTGGGGTAGTGCTGCCATAATACTGACACCTCATTGTTTAGCTCAAAATATTGTCAATTATGAGCAATTAAATCTTTTATACTATCTTTTAGGCATCTTACCTTTCATGCGCCAAATGCTTGCAAGAATTGATGCTGTTGCCTTGTACAAATCTTCAGGGATCATATCCCCAACCTCAACACTCTTATACAAAGCTCGTGCCAAAGGTACATTTTCACGTAATGGCACATTGTGCTCTCTTGCAACCTCTTTAATTTTTTCAGCTAAATGATCTGCACCCTTTGCAAGTATAATAGGTGCAGGTGCTTCTAAAGCATCATACTTAATGGCTATGGCAATGTGTGTGGGGTTGGTGATAACAACATCAGCCTTAGGCACATCTTGTAACATACGCCTTGCAAGCTGCTCCATCATCTTTTGACGTTGTTGTTGCTTGATTAAAGGATCACCTTCAGCCTGTTTGCGTTCATCCTTCACCTCGTCCTTAGTCATTTTATTGCCTTCATTATAAGCAAAACGACTTTGCCACACATCAAAGCCTGCAATGGCACCCATAGGTATAAGCGTATAATATACCATGGTAAAACCTGAATCTAACATATAACGCACTACACCAGCTGCATCTTCATAAAACATTGGCAAAAAATTGACATATTCTTGACTGATAATAATGGCAGGAATCAATGCAATTATGACTGAAAGCAATACGCTCTTTAAAAGGCGAAAAATGGTTTGCGGAGACATGAGCATCTGCTTTAACGACTTAATAACATTAAATTTTTCAAGCTTAGGTGTAAATACCTTAGTGGTCCATAACTTGCCAACTTGTAAGCGCAAACAAAGCCAAGCACTAAAGGCTAGAAAGAGCAAAATAGGTAATAAAATTTTAGCTAGATATACAGAAATCCATAAAAATAAAGCATAAATTGTTTCGGAGTCAGCTTGAAATTCAAAAGAACGAGTTAAAAAATGACGATATAAATTCATAACTTCTTGACCCATGGTTTCAATCCAAAAAAATAAACCAATAAGCCCTGCTACCAAGCTGATGAATTTACTCATTTCTTGTGATTTTGCAACGTTACCTTCTTGGCGCTGTTTATTTACGCGTTTTGGGGTTGCTTCTTCTGTTCTGCTGGGATCTTGCTGCTTACCGAACATGTCTTAATCCTTGGATAAATGTGAAATTATTTTATCTAAATACAATCATTTCGCATAATTTTTATTATTATATTGTCAAATCTTTAGAGCGATGACTATTTATAAAGACACAATGCTATATGCAAAAAGTTTGCCTATTATCCACCCACTAAAGGGCTTGCAATACGCATAAGATTGGCAAGCATATCATCTAAGGTTCCGATATAATTTTCCATATATTCTGCCATAATAACTAAAAGCATACCAAGAAATAAAAATCCGGCTCCAATTTTTACAGGAAAACCAATGTCCATAATATTTACTTGTGGTGAGGCTCTACTTACTAATGCCAATGCAAGCTCCACCATAAAAAGTGCAACCATAATGGGGGCAGCTATTTTTAAAGCAACAATAAAAATTTGTGTTGATAAATTCAATACTTCTGTCAACAAAACATCACCAAGCACAAGACCGCCAGCAGGGATTAATTTAAAACTCATGGCAAAAGCTTGAATCATATACAAATGCCCGTCCAAAGCCAAAAAAGTCAAAATTGCTACCATCCACAAAAAGAAAGCTGTAATACCGGTTTGATTGCCTGTTAAAGGGTCAGCAAAACTTATCATACTAAAACCCATTTGAAACCCAAACAACTCTCCCCCGGCCTGAATACCCATAAAAACAAAATTAATACACATACCAAGCACTAAACCAAGTACAAGCTCATTTATAAAAAGTAGCAGTAAATTAAAGGGATGCGCCGGCATAGCTGTACCGGGTAATGAGAGGTGCGGCCAAATACCTAATGTAAACACTATAGTAACAGCTGCCTTAACCTGCATGGGTACACGCTCAGATGAAAACACAGGTAGCATGAACATTACTATGCTGACACGCATAAATGTTAACAAAAAACTCAAAATAGTGACGGCTGGTATATTATAAATGTCCATGACAGCACTAAATGCAAAGTTTAGACCAAAGCAGCTTTCATATAAAAAAACCGTCTACTATACTTGTAACAATATGTAATTAAATAATAATTACTCCATAAATTATTACAAGGTTAAAGCATAGCTTCAAGCTTGTAATTTATTCAATAATACCTTAATTGTAAAAATAACACTTATTGAAAAAGACATTCAAAAAGTATAAACTCATATACAATTCATCATGCTGAGTTTTTAAGTATTGATTTTAGCGAAAACTAGTAAAAATCAAAAGGACGCATTGTTTTATTTATCATTACCGTCTAATTTTATGAAAATGCTGATTTATTCTGCAAGCAGAATAAATCAGAAAGGCACACTGCCTTCATTCGCCCGTGGGACACAAAAAAACG
>CAYJPT010000094.1:0-9267 GCA_964372165.1 uncultured Desulfovibrionaceae bacterium
AAGGGACGAGCCTTACGGATATAGAGAGCAACACAAGCGATTGATTTTCATGCCTTTTAGTCCTGCACTGTAAATTTTTTGTAAGCTTTTTTACAATCTTCACAAAATTATACTGAAAAAGTAATTGTGCAGGACTCTTAATTAATATTATTTTGCTAACTTAAAAAATTTTTTATTATTGGTAGTTATATGCTTTTTAATATGTAGACTATTTAAAATAACAAACTTTTTAATGGTATAGCTTATAGCGGGATTTATTTGAAAAAAAATCATAAACTAAACATTTTATGCTTCAAAATATTAAATCTACATGATATATAAATTTTGTTTATTTTATTAGTTTCATACTTGGCATTTGCAAGACTTTGTGCTAAAGTGCACAAAGTATGAAAGTCGTATTTATCGACGTAAAACAATATCAACTTATTTAAGGAGTTTATTATGGCTGCACTTGTTATAGGTCACATGAATCCCGATACTGATAGCATTATATCTGCCATTGCCGTTGCTGATGTATACAGCAAGCGTGGTACAGATGCAAAAGCTGTAGCGCAGGGCGCACCTACTCCAGAAACCGAGTTTGTTCTTGCAAAATTCGGCTTAAGCGCACCTGAAGTAGTTGATGATGTGGCTGGGCAAAAGCTTGTTCTTGTTGATTTTTCTGACCTTGCTCAAGCCCCAAAAGGTATTGCCGATGCTGATATTTTAGGCATTGTGGATCACCACAAACTTGGTGATGTAACTACCTCTAATCCGCTTGAAATATGGACTTGGCCTGTCGGTTGTACGGGAACAGTCATTAAATCAATGTATGATTTTTATAGCATTGAATTGCCAAAAGGCATAGCTGGCGGTTTGCTATGTGCTATTTTATCTGACACAGTCATGTTTAAATCACCAACCTGCACAGAGGCTGACAAAAAAGCAGTAGAAGACTTAGCAAAAATTGCTGGTGTAGGCGATGTTATGGCACTTGGCATGGAAATGTTTAAGGTGAAATCTGCTGTTGATGGTGCTTCCATGAAAGACCTTGTATTCCGTGATTATAAAGACTTTGATATGAGCGGCAAAAAGGTTGGCATTGGTCAATTAGAAGTTGTTGACTTAAGCCTTCTTGATAAGGTTAAAGATGGTTTGTATGAAGAAATTTGCAATGTAAAAGCTGAAGGACGTCATAGCGTGTTCTTATTGCTTACAGATATTATGAAAGAAGGCTCTGAAATGTTAGTTGTTTCTGACGATCCTTCTGTTGTTGAAAAAGCTTTTGGAGTCAAGTGTGGTGGAAAATCCGTTTGGCTTGATGGCGTTATGAGCCGCAAAAAGCAAGTAGTGCCTAACTTTGAAGGTGCTTTTAAATAAGCTATAAAAAATAAAAAATATAAACTGCCAGATAAAAAACTTTGTACTTTTATCTGGCAGTTTTTTTATAGAACAAATAAATATACTTATAGTATTTATTTGTTCTGCAAAAATATTTTGCAAACTTGGTAAATAATTGCTTAAAAAATAATTGTGTAGTACTCTTAAGGCAATGAAATTTTATGTTTTTTTAACAGTTCATAAAAATGACCACGCGAGACTCCAGCAATATTAGCACATTTTCTTACATCTCCATCTCCTTGTTTAATTACCTGTTTCATATAGTTATATTCTGATTGCATTTTCCAATCTTTTAATGAAGGTAATTTAGCTGTGTGCAGTGGCGCATTCAAGATATCTGGTATGATGGTTTTTTCATCATTAAAAGTATTAGGTATTATGACAGATTGTTTTTTTACTTTAATATTATCTTTATGCGCACTTCGCGCAATGCTTATCCTCATATCAGTTGGTAAATGTATAGTAAATAATTCATCATCATTCTTTGCTGTAACACAAACACGTTCTATACAGTGCATAAGTTCGCGCACATTTCCTGGCCAACTATAAGATAATATAGCCTCAACAAAATGAGCTTCCATTGTTTTGCTTGGCATTTGGTATTTCCTGCAAAAATGATCTATTGCATATATTGCTAGGGGGACTATATCATCTTTACGTTCACGCAAAGGGGGAATGCGAATGGTCATGCCTTGCAGGCGATAGAGTAAATCTTCTCGAAAAAGTCCTTCTTTTACCAACTGTACTAAATCTTTATTGGTAGCAGCAACAAGTCTGAAATTACTAGAAATTTCATTTACACTGCCTACAGGCCTAAAACATCGCAACTCAAGTGCACGCAAAAAAGATTTTTGCATGGATAATGGTAATTCACCAACTTCATCAAGAAATAATGTGCCTTCATTAGCCGTTAATAAAAGTCCATCCTTTGCTCTATCAGCTCCAGTAAAAGCCCCTCGTGCATGACCAAAAAGATGACTTTCCAGTAAGTTTTTTGGTAAAGATGCACAATCAACCGCTACAAAAGGTCCTTGCGAGCGCAAAGAATTTTGATAAAGTGTTTGAGCAAAAAGCTCTTTGCCAACACCAGTTTCACCTAACAGCAAAACATTTACGTCACTATTTGCGGCATCATAAATCCTTGAAAAAACAATATTTAGAGCATCACTTGAACCAATAACTCTTGAGCGATCAAGCTGTACACTTTTTCTTTTTAAATTACTGCTAGTGCGCAGAGCCATAGTTTGTCTAAGGATTTGCAGTAGTTTTTGTGGCCCAAAAGGTTTTGGTAAAAATTCCCACGCTCCAGAGCGCAAGGCTGTTTCTGCTGCATCGCCGTCATCATGCCCAGTTATGACCAGTACGTTTGGCCATCCCGGTAGGCCAACAATTTCTTTTATTCTAGCTACACCATCGCCATCGGGCAATTTTTTATCCAGCACTACAACATCAATACCATGTTGCCCAATAGATAGTCCTTCAGCCAAAGTACTTGCTTGAAATACTTCAAAACCAAGGCGTTCGCTTACATCTGCAACCAAGGTGCGTAATACTGGTTCATCATCAATGACTAATAATCTTGGTATCATATCTGTGTTCTTTCTTTTATGTGATTGTAAGTTTCAGTATACACTGTAATGAGTTGCTCCTCATTTACTTTGTCACCATTTGATAAACTACTCTCAACAATATCCGCTACATTTTTTAAATATTCCATAGATAAAGTGCCAGCAGAGTTTTTTATGTTATGCGCTATGATAATAATTTGGGGAACATCATTTTTTTTAATGGCAAGTGACAACGCTTCATGCTGCGTATCATAGTCATCTAACCATACTTTTAAAAGTTTATTTAACAACACATAATCATTGTCAAAAGTTTCTAAGGCTTGTTTGTTGTTAAAAAGTAGTTTATGAGGTTTATCAACTACGTTTACTTTGCTTGATTTTACTTCTCCAATGTCTTTTGTTAAACACTTTTGTGGTACATGTTCTAACATTAAGCTGATAATGTCTTGAGCAGACACTGGTTTAAGCAAAGTTTTTTCTATGTGCAATTCTACCAGTTTATGTTTTTCAATATCTAAAATGGAAGCACTCATTAAAATAATTGGAGTTTTTTGAAATTTGACAATTTTACGAATATGCATTGCCGTTGTTAAACCATCAATACCTGCCATACGCATATCAAGAAATATAATGTCAATTGCATGATGTTCCAAATATGCTAAAGCTTGCTCTCCGCTGGAATATACCTGAACTTTGCAACCAATATTTTCAAGCACAGTGCGGACAAAATATGCAGTGATTACATTATCCTCTACGATTAAAGCGTGCGCATTTATACATAATTGTTCCATAAAATTGCTTTTATAGTGTGGAGGAGTAGCTTGCTCCTTACCTATACGCACTGGCAAAGTAATGGTAAAGCAAGTGCCCTTGCCTACAGTGCTATTAACACTAATGTTTCCATTCATAAGCCTTAATACTTCTGAGGCAATGGCAAGTCCTAATCCTGTACCTGGTTTGTCTGTTTGCGTAATTGCTTGCCCACGTTCAAAGCGTGTGAAAATATGCTCTTGATCTTCTTTTGCAATGCCACACCCACTATCTGAAATTTCAAAAATTAAATCGCTATTTTGAAATGATACATCAATATGAACATAACCTTGATCAGTAAATTTCACTGCATTATTAATTATATTACCAAGTACTTGGCGAATTCTAAAAGCATCACCTACTATGTATTTAGGCACGTTGGGTGCAATATTAAGCCTCATGCTTATGCCCTTTGCTACACATTGAGGAGTGAACATGGCACAACAATTTTCAAGCTCATGTGATAATAAAAAATTAACCTCTTTTATTGGTATTTTATCGGCATTTAAAGCTTCATAGTCAGTAATGTCTGACACCATTTCTAAAAGAGATGCGCTGGCAACATTTAGATATTCTACAATTTTTTTGCGTTGTTCGTCATCCATATTTTTATTATTATTTAATAATTGTGTCATACCCAAAATGCCGGCTAGCGGTGTACGCATATCATGACTCATATTAGCCACGAAGGCGTCTTTCATTTTTTCCTTGTCTTGCTTTAACTGCTCTTTACGGCGTTGCAAGACATTAACACCCACAATGCCAGCTGTACCTACAAGACCCATAAAGCCATAGGCCCAGAAAAGACTATTGTTTTGCTGACGCACATTACCTAAAATATCTTGTGCATCAAGACTAATGCTTATGCCTCCAAGTACATTACCTTCCTTTATTCCTACATGACATTTAAGGCAAGAACTCAAAGCATATAATGGTTTTAAATATCTAAAATAAATAGAATGATCGTGATTTTCATATGAATAAACTTCAGGCATGCCATTGGCATTACTCTCAAAAGCAGCAGTTTCCCAATTGTCAGCAACATTTTCAGGCCTTAGAGGTTTAACGCTGGTAATCTTAAAATGTGCTCCGTCTAAATTACTATTTTCACTAAGCTGACGACTCATATATGCAGGATTTATTAAAACAAAGCGAGAACCATCAGGCATATCAACTGCACGCCCATCAACAGGTAGCCATTCATTTGGAATGCCAAATTCACTTTCTTTTACGTAAACGCCACCGTGTTTAGCATTCCAATTACGGGTATCAACCACAAAAGTATATAATGTTCTTGCTTGAGTAAGCAGCTGCTCATCAACATGCTCTGAGTTAACAGAGCTAACACTTCGATATAGAAAAACCATAAAACCACACCACAAAGTACAAAGAATCAAAACGTAACGAGTCCTGTACAAAAGTGTTGTTATGGGCTTTTTATTTTTTTCTAGCTTGTCATGCATAGCTGAAAAGTTGTCATATTTTTATGAAAAATGCAATAGTAGTAATGGCTACTTATAAGATTTTTTTATCAATTTAATAAAATGTGATTATTAATAGCAATGAATAAAAACTGTCTATGCAGTAATGTATTGAAAATACATATTTTTATTATTCTTATGGTGATTAATAATTTTTAATTGTTACACATAAATTTTTATTAAGAACAATTTTAAAAATTGTGACTTTCGGCACAAATCTTGAAATAGGGGTTGTAGTTAGTATCATCATTGGGGTGATACGAGAATTAAGGAGGTAATGTATGGGAACATCAAGCCACCGACCGTGGCTCAAAATGGTGTTACTAGGCATTGCAGTGGGTGTTGGTCTTTTTGCAGGTGCTGCTGTAGCTATGCAGTATACCGATCAAAGGCCGTTTTGTTCAAGTTGCCATGTTATGCAAGAGGCAGCTTTAACACATAAAATGTCCACGCATGCCAATGTTTCTTGTAACAGCTGTCACGCCCCCACAAACTTGTTGGAAAAAATTCCGTTTAAGGCTGCAAGTGGTCTTAAGGATATTACTTCTAATATGCAAGGTAAGGATGTAGCCTTGGATATTGGTATTTCAACAAAGGATGTGGTTAATGCTAATTGCCAATCTTGCCATGCTATGACTAATATTGGTGTAGCAAGCATGGAAGCAAAAGCTTATTGCGTTGATTGCCACCGTAATATTGCGCATATGCGCAAAAAGCCCATCAGCACAAGGATGGTAGCCGATGAATAGAAAGATAGCTTACTTCAGTTTAGTTGTTTTTGGAATTTTTTGTCTGATGTTGGCTGGTGGATGTAGTGATACCAGCACAGACTTGGAAACACCGAAGTTTAATTCCGGTCTTGCCAAGGATGAAATTGATAATTCTGCCTTTAAAAAACCTTTTCCAAAGCAGTATGCAACATTTGAAAAAAATGCTGAAAATTCTGTAATGACAGTGTACAAAGGTTCCGTACACTACCGTAAAAACGATGATTTTTCACCACTACCAAAGGGATATAAATTTGCTCAGCCTTATTTGAAAAACTTATGGCTTGGCTATCCTTTTAGTTATGAGTACAACGAAGCCCGTGGTCATACTTATGCTATTGATGATGTAGTACATATTGACCGTATTAATCGTTATTCTGAAAATGGTGCATTACCTGCCACATGTTGGAATTGTAAAACTCCTAAGATGATGGAATGGGTTGAAGAAAAAGGCGATAAATTCTGGTCAAGCAATGCCAATGAATATCGTGATAAATTGGACGCACGTGACCATACAATTGGTTGTGCTAATTGCCACGATCCTGTAACTATGGAACTACGCCTCTATTCTGAACCATTAAAAGATTGGCTTAAGCGTAGTGGTAGAGATATTGAAAATATTTCACGCAATGAAATGCGTAGCCTAGTTTGCGCACAATGCCACGTGGAATACTATTTTACACATAAAGATAATGGCCCAGCCGCAAAGCCTGTATTCCCATGGGAAAATGGTTATGGTCCTGAAGACATGTATCAATACTACAAAAGCCACGGTGCTAAAAATGGTGAGTTTGTAGATTGGATTCACACTGCATCAAAAGCACCAATGATTAAGATGCAACATCCAGAATATGAAACTTGGATTGACGGTCCACACGGCTCAGCTGGCGTATCTTGCGCTGATTGTCACATGGGTTATGAGCGCGTAGATGGTCAAAAGATTTCAAGTCACTGGTGGACAGCACCACTTAAAGATCCAAATTTAGATGCTTGTCGTCAATGCCACTCTGACAAATCTGCTGAATATCTTAAAGAGCGTGTATTATACACTCAAGAAAAGACATTCACTCAATTGCTTAAAGCCCAAGAAATCTCAGTTAAAGCTCACGAAGCTGTACGCCTTGCTGCAGACTATATGGGTGAAAAGAACTATGCGTATGATGATCTAATGAAAGAAGCACGTGACATGGTACGTAAAGGTCAATTATTCTGGGATTATGTTTCTGCAGAAAATAGTGTTGGATTCCATAACCCAGCTAAGGCGTTAAATACACTTATGTCTTCTATGGAATTTAGCCAAAAAGCTATTGACCTTGCAGGACAAGCAACCAACTTTGGAATTAATGAAGCCATTGCTGGCGACATTAAAGTAGTAGTACCTCCAATTAAAGAGCTTAGCCGTAAACTACAACAAGATGCTGAATTTTTACAACAGCATCCTTGGACAAAGCTTCTTCCAACCTTACCAAAAGCGGACATGGTATGGGATGGGCAACAAAAAGTTAGTGAAGTAGGCAAAGCGCAATAACACCTAAGTTTACATTTGTAATATTCACACCAAAAAATAAATGTAAGCTATGACAAACGCCGACCTCTCTATCCTAGAGGTCGGCGTTCTTTATTTCGGAAAGAAAACCTCTATTGCTTGCGCAAGGGGGTAAAGGCAAGCTGCAGTCTGGTTTTTTCGTAACATACAGATATTAAAGCAAGTTTGATTTAAGATGAATCATTCAAATTTTTAAAAGCATGGATGTGTTGCTGTCTATTTACGATAGGTGAGTCTTCCAGCCTTAAGTGAATTTGTAGCAATGCGAAAAAACGTTACTTAAGGCATGCTTTAACTTTTAACCTCACAAATTACAATTCTAAACAATTATAGCACGTCAATCGCATTTAAAGGGTGATATTTCCTCTTTATGTAGTTTTTAAAGGCATGGACTGCTACGTCATGTCGCTATTAGCCTAATTTTTAAGCATAATTTTCGAATCGACATTCCTCGCAGTTGACCTTCGCTGTATTGGGTGTCATTGCGAAGAAAAACGCTTCGGGAGTTACATTGGAATGTGAAATTACTAGCGTTTTTCTGCGGTAATCCATCTTGCAGGATTACGCCAAGGTACAAAACTAACCTAAATGAGATTGGCGTGGCAATTATAGCAAAGCTCTATCCTTTATTTGACTTTTATCTTAATATATTATATATTAAGTTACTAAATAGCAAAGGGGAATTTTATGTCTATAGTTATCACTAGTCTTTCGCATGCCATTACAGTTCAGCGCAATGGACAAGAAATTACATTGCACCAAGGCGATTCACTTCTTGCATCAGATATTGTCACTACACAAGACACAGCCACCGTAGTAACCCTTGCAGATGGTACTATTTTGTCTCTTGCGCCGCAATCGTCCTTTAGCATAGAAAAAGTAGATTTTGTTGATGGGCAAGACCCACTTATTGTTATTCAGCATAATGCTGGTATTATGCGTGTAGAAAGTGACCATTTTGGCATACAAAACGCACAGTCTTTTAAGATGATATCTCATGGCATACAGGCAGATATTTATGGTACTGACTTTATTAGTAATGTATTGCCAAATGGCCAAGGTGAATACATTTTACTAGCTAGTGATAAAGATAAGGATCAAGACACAGGTGGTGCTTTGCTCATCACTGCCAAAGACGGTACATTTGTGAATTTATCAGAGCCATTGCAGAGCCTTACATTGCAGGCAAATGCCGCCCTTGCATCACCGCAATATGCACAAGAAGATTATGCGCAACAACTCATAGATGCCACTACACCCAACGATGAACAAATCTTAAATTCCACAAGTCAGCTAAACACGCTCTCATATGCGACATTAGCGGAAAGCCTTGTATCGCAAGAGGGTTTCTTTATTGATACAATTAACCTAGGCACATCATTTTTTACAAATGTTAATTTAGATAGACCATTTGTACTTGGTAGCGATGCTTTTTCAGGCCTGCAATTTAGATCTCTCGCTTTTGATAACTTGAGCACATCAATTTCTGCTTCTGCTTCTACAAGTGCTGACTTAGGTAGGCCATTTGTATTTGGTGGCAATGCCCTTTTAGGCCCGCAATTTACATTGCCCCCTTCTGATAATTCATCAGATGATGCTACCCAAGACTCCTTTGATGCTACACAAGATTCCGTTATAAGCGTTGATACACCAGACTTAGTTATTTCTGAGGATGCCGCACAACCTTATCAAGTATTGGGTCTTGCCACATGGAC
>CAYJPT010000095.1:0-9153 GCA_964372165.1 uncultured Desulfovibrionaceae bacterium
TAATTATAACAAATGTGAAATATAAAATTTTATGAAAAGTATATCCATATATTCAATTAGCCTTGGCTGTCCTAAAAATCGTGTTGATACAGAACATACTCTAGGAACACTTAACTTGCCCATAAAACTAGTGGCAAGCCCTGGGCGTGCGCATGTTGTTTTTATAAATACTTGTGGTTTTATTGGTCCTGCTGTGCAAGAATCTATTCGGACAATTTTACAATGTATTAACCATGTTACTAAGCTAAAGCGTCGCCCCTTACTTGTGGTGGCAGGGTGTTTGGTTGGGCGATATGGGGCGCATGAGTTAAAGAAAGAGTTACCTGAAGTTGATTTGTGGCTTAGCAATGCAGAGCTTGCGCAATGGTCATCAAATATACTTAAGGCATTAGGTCTTACAACGCAACAGCCACTTGAGCAAGGACGGTTTACAGTGGGAACTACATCATCTGCTTGGCTAAAAATTAGTGATGGCTGTAGACATAATTGCTCTTTTTGCACTATCCCCTCCATACGTGGTAAACATCGTAGTACAAAGGCAGATGTTTTAGTACATGAAGCACAAAACCTTTTGGATAATGGGGTGAAAGAATTAGTATTGGTAGCGCAAGATATTAGTGCTTGGGGTGAAGATATTGGTGAAAAACACGGTTTGCGCAGCTTATTAGAGAAGCTTGTGCCTTTAAATGGGCTAGAATGGTTAAGGCTTATGTATGTATACCCAGCAGGCATTACCAAGGATTTATTATCATTTGTGCAAAGCGCAGCCCCAACCTTATTGCCTTATTTTGATATACCATTACAGCATGCTCATACACATATTCTGCAGCGCATGGGTCGACCTTTTGCTAAAGATCCACGCTATGTCATAGATTTAGTACGTCAATATATACCCAATGCTGCTCTACGCACTAGTCTAATTGTAGGTTTTCCCGGTGAAAACGAAGAACATTTTAACAGCTTACGTCAATTTGTAATTGAAACACGCTTTCAACATCTTGGTGTTTTTAGTTATTGTCCTGAAGAGGGTACACGGGCTGCACAAATGGCTGACCAAGTAGATGAAGATGTAAAATCTTTGCGTCAAAATGAATTAATGCAAATTCAATCTGAAATCAGTTCTGAATTATTAGAAAGTTATGTTGGCCAAACTTTGCCAATACTTGTGGATAGTGTGCACGAAGAATGGCCAGGTCTTCATCGAGGTAGGGCTTGGTTTCAAGCTCCAGAAGTTGACGGAATAACATATATAAGTGGGCCTAAGGTCAGCCCTGCAAAACTTGTACAAGCAGATATAGTAGAAAGTGCAGAATACGACTTAACAGCACTAGCCTAAAATAAAATTTTGTTATATAATCTACAAAAAAATTTCGCATTTTATTAAAGGACTGACATGACAACTAGCCCTAACTCCACGCACGAGCACGTAGATAAAACACCTTGGTGGCGGCATTTTGAAGGAAAAAATGAACCGGAAATTGTGTTCACTGAACAGTCACTCCAAAGCTATTTAGATCAAGCCGCGCAAGCTTTTCCAAATGCCAAAGCCATTGTTTTTCAAAATTATTCTATTACATATTCAGAACTTAAAGACCAGTCCGAAGCCTTTGCCGCAAAATTGCGCCTTAATGGTGTGCAAGATGGTGATCGCATTGCTATTATGTTGCCAAATATTCCACAAACCATAATTGCCATTTGGGGAGTTTTGAAAGCTGGTGCTGTGGCAGTAATGACAAATCCACTTTATATGGAAAAGGAATTGACACATCACTTTCATGATGCCCAATCTAATACATTAATTACACTGGATATACTATGGCCTAAAATAGCTTCGCTTTATGATAAATTAAATTTACGCTTAAGCATTGTAACACGTGTTGCTGATGGGCTTTCATTTCCGCTAAATATATTACAACCTTGGAAAGCAAGACGTGAGGGCAATTTACCACAAGTTGATTATGATGGAAAAAACATTGTTAAATGGTCTGATTTTATAAAAACTAAGGAACGCTATAATGCAAAAATTGATAATCCCAAAGCAAGCTTAGCTTTTTTGCAATATACTGGTGGGACAACTGGCGTTACAAAAGCTGCAATGCTTACGCATTATAATTTGGCTACGCAATTACAAATTATCAAATACATAGTGGATGCTCCAGAAGATAAAAAATATACATTTTTATCAATTTTACCGTTTTTCCATATATTTGGACTTGCAGGCAATGTAATTCTGCCCGTATTATATGGTGCAGCATCCATACCTGTTCCTCGTTATACTCCAAAAGATCTTTTGCAAACTATTGATAAATACCGCCCTAATTTTTTTATTGGTGTGCCTTCAGTTTATATGTCCCTTATTCAACAAAAAGATCTACCCAAATATGACTTAAGTTGTATTGAACTTTGTATTTCAGGGTCAGCTCCATTCCCTAAGGAGGCCATGTCGCGCTTCCAAAAACTTACTAAAGCCAATATTACAGAAGGTCTTGGTCTTACAGAAGCTTCACCTTGTATTACAGCTAATCCCATTTATGGCATGCAAAAAGAAGGATCGGTAGGTGTAGCTTTGCCAGCAACTGAGGTACGTATTGTTGATATGGAAACAGGGATGCGAGAAATGGCAGACAATGAACTTGGGGAGCTTATTGTTAAGGGGCCACAAGTCATGATAGGGTATTGGAATAATGAAGAAGAAACGGCGCAAACTTTGCGTGATGGTTGGCTTTATACTGGTGATATTTGTTATCGTGACGAAGATGGGTATTATTTTATAGTTGATCGCAAAAAAGATATGGCCATAGTTGGAGGATATAATGTTTATCCTCGTGAAGTTGACGAAGTTTTATATGAACATCCTTTAGTTGCAGAAGCTGTGGTTGTGGGTATACCGCATCGTACTCGTGGTGAAGTATTAAAAGCATTTATTGTACCTAAGGAGGGACATGACTTAAGCGCATCTGAGCTTACAAGTCATTGTCGTGAAAAACTTGCAAATTATAAAGTGCCAAAGTTTTTTGAATTTTGTGATGAGCTTCCAAAAACTCTCGTGGGTAAGGTGCTGCGCCGTAAATTGCGAGAACAAGAAATACAAAAATTACAAGCATCAGGTGAATTTAATGATGAGGTACTAACAGAGGACTTTGTTGATGAGGCTCTTGAAGCCATTGAAGCTAAAGAAAATGCAGCTCAAAAGCGCGCTCAAGCTGAGGCTATGCTTAATGATGCCAAAGAAAAAGGCGAAAAAATGATGCTTGAAGCTAAGAAAAAAGCTGAAGATATGCTATTTGAAGCTAAAGAAAAAGCTGAAAAGATGCTTGCAGACGCTAAAAATATTGCAGGGAAAAAAATTAGTGATGCTAAAAACATGGCTAAAGAAAAAGCTGAAGAGGCTTCGCAAACCTTAGCCAAAAAAATGAATAAAAACTCAAAAGGTGATGAACAGCAAGCCAAAGATAGTAAAGAATAATACTTGCAGTGATCAATATGCTATAGTTGATTTATGTCCCTGATAATTATTAATTATAGCTAGTGCATTACTGTGTAGTATTTCCAAAAAGTAAAATTAAAGATAAAAATTCTATGTGGCTCATGTGACTATATAAATAAATTAATAGCGCAGTATGCTAATAGTAAAGCCATGATACTGTTAGTTGTTTTTGCATGCTTAGAAAAAAGTAAATGAAATACAGATCCAAAACCTGCCCAAAGTAATGTGCATGCAAAGCCTATAAATGATAATAAAAAAGCAAAAGCTAGGAGTATTGTTATATTTTCACCATAATATGGCAAAATATAGGCATCCATAGAAATAATGCTATAGATGTAAAGCTTTGGGTTGATAAATTGCAAAGATAGGCCTGTAATAAAGCTACTTGTTACATGCTGCTCGTCTATAACATCACTGCTCTTCCATGTTTTCCACGCAAGATACAATATATAGAATGCTCCAATAATAAGCATAGGTAGTTCAATTATTGGTATATATTTTGATAAAAGCGAAGTAAAAAGTGTGCAAAGTGAAACAACTAAGCAAAAGCCCACAAAAATACCAAAATTAAATGGCAGTGCTTTTTTGAAGCCCATGCGTGTAGCATTAGACATGGACATAATATTATTGGGCCCAGGTGTTATAGCGGTAACAACAGTATAAGTTAAAAAGCTTAACCAGCTAAACATTGTACTTGACTCCATAATTGATAATGCATAATTTCTAAATTGCATGTTACTATATTGTACTATTTGTGCATTATAGTGTTGTATGTGTGGCATGTCAAGTTTGAAAAAATTTTGTCAGAGTAAGGAGCAGTATTTGTGAAAAATATCAATTCTGCCATTTCACAAAATATAAAAATGATACGTGAGCAAAAAAAAATCACTCTTGAAAATGCGGTACAGTTGACTGGTGTTTCGCGTAGCATGCTTGCGCAAATAGAAAAGGGTGATGCCAACCCAACTATATCCATATTATGGAAAATTGCCAATGGTTATAAAGTTTCTTTTACCTCATTAATTGAACAATCAGCTGACTTTGCAACTGTTATTAGACATAATGAGGCAGAAAAAATAGAAGCTGATGATGGAAGATATGTTAATTATCCTGCATTTGCTTTTGATGAGCAACGCTTTTTTGAAACATATCGAATTTGTATTTCTGTGGGTGGGCATTTGCAAGCCGAGGGGCATATGGCCGGGACAGAAGAATATATAACTGTCTTTGCAGGTAGTGTGGAAATAATAGCACAAGATAATGTGTTTTTGCTGCATCAAGGCGATTCTGTGCGCTTTAAGGCAGATGTAAAGCATGCTTATAAGAATATAGGTGAAAAAGAAGCTCAACTTAGCATGCTTTTGTATTATGCGATGCAGTAGCCTATGTTTTCTTGTAAGGTTCTTGATGAGTATTGTTAATTAAATAATGACGAAAACTAAAATTATGAATAGTTGATTTGCTTCACTTCATTAAGTTGAATTTTTACAGATTATTTTGGGATGCATTATATGACAGAAAAAGAAAAACGTGACCAAGGTATACTTTTTAATGGAAATTATGATGCACAGCTTTTAGCGGAGCTTGATGCTTGCAAAGATAAATGCTTTCTCTTTAATCAGCTCATGCCATCGCAACATTCACAAAGAATAGATCTTTTAAAACAAATATTTGGTAAGGTTAAAAGTATCCTTGCTGTGCAAAGCCCATTTTGGTGTGATTTTGGTTATAATATTGAAGTTGGTGAAAATTTTTATGCAAATCACGGTCTTACCATACTTGATGGCGCAAAGGTTGTGTTTGGAGATAATATTTTTATAGGCCCACAATGTGGTTTTTATACAGCAGCGCACACCATAGATAGTAAAAGAAGAAATGAAGGTTTAGAATTTGCGCACCCCATAAGGGTGGGTGATAATGTTTGGTTTGGGGCTGGAGTGCAGGTTATGCCCGGAGTAATTATTGGTAGTAATGTGGTTGTTGGAGGCGGCAGTATTGTAACAAAAAATATTCCAGATAATGTTGTGGCTGTTGGTAACCCATGTAAAGTGCTGCGAAAAATTACAGAGGCAGATGAGCTAAACTTGTATTCTTATACTGTGTAAACTAGAAATTAAATTCGTCGAACTTTAAAGTTTATATAAAAATATGCAATATTTAAGTTGTAGCAATGCGTAGGCATGTGCAATCATTTTGTTTAGAATGAAATTTATAGTAAGAGTCAAAGCTCCAAAATCCTCTGCACAATGAATTGTGCAGGAGTCTTATAGTGCAATGTAGATAGTAATCAATTTAATGTTGAGCAAGCCGCAAAAGTTTGCGGCTTGCATATAATTTATCCGCCAATTTTTAGTTCTTCCCAATATTTTTCATAAAGGCGTCTTTCTTTACCAACATCTTGTGTAAACTCACTATTTCCTAATTCCTTTGAAGTTGGGAAAATGAGCTTGCTTGTGCTAAATTCTTTTGAAAGCAATGGCTTAACACCGTTATTAGGTGTTGAATAATTAAACTCTTCAACACATAGTGCTGCAATGTCAGGACGAAGCATAAAGTTAATAAATACGTGAGCGCCTTCCTTATTGGTGGAGCCTGCTGGTATAACAAAGCTATCTACCCAAAGTGGCGCACCTTCTTTAGGATAAATAAAAACAAGATTTGGATTTTCAGCTTTTGCAATAAATGCATCACCATTCCAAATCATACCAGCTGTCACTTCTTCACTAATCAAGGCTTGTTTGGCAGCAGTTACGTCAAATACTAGCACGGAATCTTTTAGTTTTTTAAGCCAGTCAGATGCGGCTTTTATTTCATCCGGGTTGGTACTGTTAACAGATGAGCCAGTAGCTTTGAGGGCTGCACCAAAAGTGTCGCGCAAATCGTCAGAAAGTAGTAACTTCCCTTTAAACTCGTCACGCATAAGGTCATTCCATGAAGTGATGGTTGTAGGGTCTACGGCGTTTTTATTAACCATAAAGCCCTGCACTCCCCACATATATGGTATGGAATAATTATTACTTGGGTCAAATTCTTGGTTAAGAACAATCTCATCAAGGTATTTCATATTTGGTAATTTTGCTTTATCAATAGGAGCAAGTAGGCCACTGCTTTGCATCCTTGAAACAAAATAAGTTGAAGGCACAATTACATCATAGCCCTTACCTTCAAGTAGCTGAACTTTAGCAAACATGGCCTCATTAGAGTCATAAGTAGTGTATACTACTTTGATACCTGTTTCTTTAGTGAATTTTTCAAGAACTTCAGCAGGTATGTATTCAGACCAGTTATAAACATTAATGCTGTTTGCACTAGCCGTTAAGCCTAGTGCGTGTATGCATAGTACCAAAAAAAGACAAATAGGAACCAGCATGTTTTTTTTCATTTACGCTTTTCTCCGCAATTTAAAAGGTGAACAAAAAGTTAAATACCAAATTTCAAAATAAAAAATATTGCTTAGCTAGTCAATACCAGCTTAGATTTTGCTAAAAGTTGCCTTATGAATCCTTATGTGAAGGCGTACTTTTAAAAGCTGTTGCAAGCCACCATGCGATAAATACAATCAAAATTGTTAGAACAAACATCACAGCCGAAAGAGCATTGATATCTGGTTTCATGCCAAGTCGTACCATGGAATAAAGCTTTAAGGGGAAGATATCATATGTTGGACCAGTGACAAATAGGCTGATTAGCACATCATCCATAGATAGAGTAAAGGCTAAGAGCCAGCCAGCCAATACTGCAGGCATAATAATTGGTAAAATAATATGAAAAAATGCCTGTAATTCTGTAGCTCCGAGGTCTCTTGCAGCTTCAACCAAACTTTCATCAAATTCAGCCATGCGTGCAAGCACAGTAATAGTGACAAAAGGCAGGCAAAGTGTAATATGTGCTAGTAAAAGGCTTGTAAATCCAAGGCTTAATCCAATAGAAATAAAGAAAGCCAGTAATGAAATGCCCATAACAATATCTGGTGAAACAGTGAGAACATATATGGAACCGTGTAATATCTTGCGACCAAAAAACTTATAGCGACGTATAGCAACGGCTGCTAATGCACCAAGTATGGTGGCAATAGTTGCTGCAAGTGTTGCAATGCTTAAGGAGTTTAATACTGAGTCAATGAGACTGTCATTATTAAGCAAGGTGGTGTACCATTTAAGGGTAAAGCCTCGCCATTGTGTTGAGTATTTAGCGTTGTTAAATGAATAAGCTATAACTGTTAATATAGGAAAATACAAAAAAGCATAAACAGTGTAGAGCCATAACCTTGCAATAATACGCATTAGTTACTCTCACTTTTTTTGTTTTGCCCATGTTGAGTTAGGCGCATGGTACTTAGTTTATATATTCCTAGCATAAAAATGAGAAGTAAACTTAAAAATGTGCTTGCAGCAGCACCTAGTGGCCAGTCACGTGCCACCAAAAATTGATTTTTAATGAAATTGCCAATGAGTAAACTTTTTGCCCCCCCCAGTATTTCCGGTATATAAAAAGCTCCAAGTGACGGTAAAAAAACTAACATACTACCTGCAACTATGCCTGGTAGAGTAAGGGGTATGGTTATATGCCAAAATGTGCGTAGTGGCCCTGCGCCAAGGTCACGTGCTGCTTCTGCCATGCGTGGGTCTAGCTTTTCAATGCTGGCATAAAGTGGCAAAATCATAAATGGTAAGAAAGTGTAAACAATGCCAGAAAAGACTGCAAAATTACTATACATAAATGAAATTGGCTCAGTAGTGAAACCTAACCACATAAGCAAGGAACTTATAATCCCATTAGCTTTAAGTATTGCTATAAGGGCATAGGTGCGAATCAGCGAGTTTGTCCAAAATGGAATAATGATTAGAAGCATGAGCCATGGTTTAACTTTGGCACTTGCTTTTGCCATACAGGTAGCAAAAGGGTATGCAATAAGTAAGCAAATTACAGTGCTTGCAAAGGCAATCCATAGCGACTCCCACAGTACGGCACTGTACTTGGGGTCTAGTAAGTGTACATAATTTTCTAGGGTAAATATTGGCAGGACAAAATTTTCATCTCCACGTTTAAGCATGGTCATGACTAAAAGACCTAAATTTGGCAAAAGCACAAAAATGCTAAGCCAAAAAGCGGTACTTCCAATGCTTATAAAACGCAGAAGATTAATCTTGTTCATCTGGCAACACCACTTCCCAACCACTAACCCACATGATAAAGACAGGCTCATCGCGTACATAGTCAATATCTATTGCGTCTTCATCAAAAAATTCAGAACCAACTAAGGGGATATTTTCATCCTTTAAGCGTACATGGATGTCAACAGTAGCACCTTTGTAATGACTATCTTCAATAAATCCTTGTAAGGTTGGGCCTTGTGGGCGTTCTTCATACTCATGGTAGATACGTAAGTCTTCGGGGCGAACCAAGACTTTGATCATATCTCCTTCATTAAAGTCGCGCTTAGTTGGAACAGGAAAAATAGTATTATAAACTGAAACATCGTAGAGATTGTCTTTGTGCTTTTTTACAATTTTTCCTTGCAGTATGTTTATTTCGCCTACAAATTTTGCAACGTATAAGTTGGCAGGATCTTCATAAATGTCTTGTGGTCTACCAATTTGCGCAATGCGCCCATTGTCCATTACTACTACCCTATCAGACATGGCAAAGGCTTCTTCTTGATCATG
>CAYJPT010000096.1:0-9074 GCA_964372165.1 uncultured Desulfovibrionaceae bacterium
TATGCTACAAGACTTACTATGAGAAAATATGGAGATTGTTTGTGTAGGAAAATTTGAAGATGAGTTTCTAATTGTTATTAGCAATTTGTTTCATGACTGCTTTTGCAGTTAGCACTCCGTCATGAATATGGGCATTGGCAAGTAAAGGCATATCAAATACTTCAACTCCTTGAGCTGTGATACCTTCTATATCAATTCCACATGGATATAGTCCATGTTTTGTATCAACCAGTACTTTTTGCAAAAGATGTGGTGCTGGTAAGTCTCCGACATCTAGGCGAAGGGTTTGTAATAAAACCTTAACGGCATCAGCTACAGTGAGAGTGCGCTGTTCTACATCGTGCCCTACATTTGGAATATAAAATTTAGGGCAGCGTGCTTCGGATATGGCTTTTCCTACGCCTTTAGGTAACAGGTTTGCCAGAACGCTTGTGTAAAAAGAGCCCATAGGATAGCAAATAGCATCGGCTGTACGAATATAGGTAGCAGCAGTCAAGTTCACTTTTGGTGTAATTTCATCATGGCTCAAGTGAAGAGAATTTTTTGAATGTTTTAATAGATAAAGTCGTTGTACTGGAATATGCGGTTCCGGTTGACCATAACCAGTAATACAATGTTGACCATAGATATGTGAACCATCGCACAGTTCAGCGGCTAGATGTAAGCTTTTTGCAGTTATAGGCATGACTATGCCTCTTACATCTAACAGACGAGAAAATTGAGATAAAATTGGTGTCCATTGGCGTTTATGGTGCAAATAGCCTCCAGCTAATGCAATATTTCCAATGCAGGCAAGTCTTGGGTCAAAATGTGTTGGCATTTTCTCCAAAAAATATCGTATATAAACTCGCAAAGGTTCTGCAAAAAGGCGTGGAATATCAGTCCATATTTCATGCTTTTCTGCTGCTATATTGTACAATTTAAGTAGTAGATCTTCACGCTCACCAACTTCAGGAAGGCGCATTTCGCATAAATCAATCACAGCTTTGGGGACAATTTGGGGGTTAGCAAGTGCAAGCAATCTATTTCTTGCATCACCCACTGCTGGCATACCAAAAGCTGTGCGCAAAGTTGCAGATGATCCGCCTGAATCAAAAGGAGTAACCAGATGTACAGCATTATGTGTATATTTACACAGTGCCTGACTAAGTGACTTTAAGGCTGTGCCACCAGTAAAAAAAACAATACTTGGGCCTAATTTAGGATTATTAATTTCGGTAGGAGAATCATGGTAAGTCATTTACCATACCTAACTCTTTCATACGTAAAAAAACTTTTCGTCCTATCCAAGCATCAGTGGCAGCATAAGAAATTTGCCTTTGTGAAAGTTCATGCACATTCCAATTGGAACACTGCGGTCCCTTTGTTATACGATAGTCAAATAAATTGGCAGCAAGATTACGTAAGCCTTTTGTTTCAAGTTTGTTTTTTGATGCTATGACACCAAGATCAACAATTCCCTGAGCTTTAAAAGGGTAAATTTTTTGCAATTCTCGTATATCATCATGAATGCTAACGCCAACTTTTAGAATATTTGGATTGCTAAGTAAGTTCGCAAGATCGGCATTAAAAGGTATCCAAGTTAACTGGACCAAATAAACAGTGGATTCTGATGCCAATTGAATTAAAGCAGGTGGGTTAAGTTTTCCTTTACGAAAAGATGGTTTAGTTTCGGTATCAAATCCAAGCACAATTTGTTGAGTTAAGTCTTCAAGTGCGCTTTGCAAGCTTTCCTCATCGCGAACAAGACGAACTTCGCCTTCATATCGTACGATAGGTAAGGAATTTATATCATCTTTTGAAAGTTTACGAGTATAATCGTGGCTTGGCATAAAAATACTTTTTATTTTCCAATACAAAAAGTGGAAAATATCTTGTCTAACATTTCATCATTACTATCAAGACCAGTAATTTGCCCTAGTAAGCAAACTGCGCTATCAAGGCGCACTGAGCAAACATCATATGGCAAACCGTTTCCAATGTCAGCTGCTAAAATACTTAATTCAGCTGCTGCTTTTTGTAGCAAGCTGGCTTGGCGTATATTAGGCACTATTTCTGTTTCTTTAGGTTCACTTATATTGGCACGTAATAAAGTATTTTTTATTTGTGCACAAAGTTCATCTATACCATGTGCATTAGTCGCAGAGAGAACAACGCACTTATGTATATATTTATCCCATGGCTTAGGTAGACTGACATTAGGGTTAAGGTCACTCTTATTCCATACTATAATAGTATTATTCTTTGCAATTAATGCCTTATCTTCTTCAAGTAGTGTGCTTAAAGCATCACATCCTAGAGAGCCGTCAAGTACTAATAATACAATGTCGGCGACGGCAATTCGTTCTCGTCCGCGTTCAATACCTAAGGATTCTACTGTGTCTTCTGTTGCACGTAATCCAGCTGTATCAGTTAAGCAAACACTTAGGCCATCAATATTTATACGCTCTTCTAAAAAATCTCTTGTAGTTCCTGGGGTATCAGTCACCAAAGCTCGATTATAACCTATTAAAGTATTAAGCAATGAAGATTTACCTGCATTAACAGCACCAGCTAAAGCTATAGTTGCTCCCTCTTGCCAGTGACGATAACGTTCATAAGTTTGTAATAACTTTTCAATAGCTTTGCGTATGTCGTGAATAATGCTAACAAACTCATCTGGGCTAAGGCATTCTACTTCATCATCTAAAAAATCTAAAGAAACATTCAAAGAAATTCTCAAATGTTCGAGATTTTCACGTAAAGTAAGAATGTATTTGCCTAGTAAGCCGTTTAGCTTATTAGAACCCAACTTTAATGCCGTAGGATTTTGAGCTGCAATCATTTCAGCAATAGCTTCAGCTTGCGTTAAATCCATTCTTCCATTAATAAAAGCTCTACGGGAAAATTCTCCATGTTCGGCAAGTCGTGCCCCGTGAGACACTAATGTCTCTAAAACAACTTGTAAAATCGCTTGTCCGCCATGGCAATGTAGCTCTGCCACATGTTCACCAGTAAAAGTTTTGGGTCCCGGCATGTATACAGCTAAAATATCATCAATTAATTGCCCTTGTTCATTAATAAATCTTCCTCTATGTAAAGTCCAAGGACGAAAATTTACAAAGCCTGAAGAATTAGGCAAAAAAACTCTTGCTAAAATGTGTTTTGCATTCTTGCCTGAAATTCTAATAATACCAATGCCACCTGCACCAAACGGTGTTGCAATGGCAGTTATGGTATCGTCGTTAAACATAGTTTAAGTTATGTCTATTGACCACGTTTACGCTGTATAATTACACGCTTAAGTGGTCCTTCACCAGAACTACGTGTTACAAGGTCTGTACAATCTTGTAAAGTCATATGCACTATACGCCGATGGTATGATGATAAAGGACGAGTTGAGTGTGCTCTGCCAACGTTACGCACACGCTCAGCTAAGTGCAAAACCAAATCTCTTAATTTATCATCTTGGCGTGTGCGATATTCTCCCGTATCTAATTGAATACGAACTGATGTTTGCATTTGGCGTGAAATTACACGTGAAGCAATATACTGTAAAGATGACAATGTTTGGCCTTCACGCCCAATCAATAAACCTGAATCTTCACCGCAATCTATGCTTATGCATACTTTGGCATCATTAAAAGATATTTCTATGGGACTCATACCCACTATAGGCATAACTAAAGTACTGATAACATTAAAGCTAACTTCTTTTAATTTATCTTTATCAAGTTGCTCAAAAGGAATAATTTTATTATCAATATCAAGCGAGCAGTCTTGTTCGTATTGCGTAAACTCATTTGTATCATGAGTTAATGGAACGACCGGCTCAAATTGATCTTGTTGTTCTTGATTCTGTTGCCGCTGCGCATTTGTTTTATGCGATTTTTTAGGCGCTGTTTGCTCATTTTTTTGCTTTGGTGCACGCTTTTGTTCACTAGATTTAGAAGGCTTGTCTTGATTACTAATTTCGGTTTCATTTTTTGATTTTGCTTGTTTCTCTTTTTTCTCTTGTTTTGTATATGCGCTATTTAATGGATTAGATAGCTGAACACGACGAGCACGAATAATTGCTTTGCGTGCACCAACAAGACCAAAAATGCCTGATTTAGAATCTTGAACAATATCAATCTCTAATTGTTCGCGCTGGGCGTCAAAATATGAACATGCTTCTGATATGGCATCGTCAAAATCTTTTCCGCTAAATTCTTTAAAGTTTTCCATAATGTTATCCTATAAATAAATCTGCACAGTATCAAATTAATATTTACGCCTTCTTGGTGCTACGTAGTAAGAGCCACTGTTGAAGTATGGAAAGCATATTACTAATTGTCCAGTATAGTGTCAGTCCAGAAGGTAGATTAAAGAAGAATATAACTAATACTAATGGCATATAGAGCATAATCTTTTGCTGAATTGGGTCACCCATAGGTGGACTCATTTTTTGCATAAAAAACATACTCATACCTGTTAAAATTGGTGTAATGTATAATGAGTCGGGTGCGGACAAGTCAGCAAGCCAAATTATATCGGTGCCGGGAAAATACTTGATGAATGAAGCACCACGTAATTCAACTGAAGAGGGCAATGCCTGTAAAAGACCAAAAAGAACAGGCAATTGTATAAGCATTGGCCAACAACCACTAGCAGGGTTAATTTTGTAAGTGCGATACAAATCCATCATTTCTTGGTTTCTTGCCACACTGTCATCAGGATGCTTTTCACGTATGGCAGTCATCATGGGCTGTAGTTTACGCATTTTTGCCATTGATCTATAAGTTTTTGCTGTAAATGGCCAGAAAATAGCTTTAATACCAATGGTTAATAATACGATTGCTATTCCCCAGTTATGCGCATAACTGTAGAAAAACTCTAAGCATGTAAGTAAAGCACCACCAACAATGCCAAACATACCAAGGTCAATGCTAGAAACTAAATTGTTCGGTGCTTGTGTGAGCATTGAGCGAATTTTCGGACCCAGCCAATAGGTTACAGTTTGACTGGCCTCTGACTTTGGTTGTACAATAATATCGCCTTGACCTAATATAAGTCTGTATACATCATTTTGAAATTGTGCTGCTATAATTACATTATTTGTATCGGCTGGGGCTATGGCTGACATGAAATATGCACTCATAGCTGCACCCCAATTAATTGCACCTTGGGCATGTGCACCTATAGTCGCTAAAGTTTCTATGTCAGTTTCTTCCGTGTAGCTACCATCAATCTCATAGCCAATACGCATTGTATCATAGTAAGTGCCTGTAGCATTTGAGGAATGTTCGGCTACTGTGAATGCAATACGTGCTGTGCGTGTTAAATCGTTTGGGTTACTTACACGTACTGTTTCACCAATTTGGTAAGTGTTAGCATAAAAAGTTAATTCGCGAATAACTTTTAATCCATCAACTTCGCCAACAAATTGTAATGATGTTTTGCCTTCATCCAACTTTACGTCTTGGCCGGAAAATGTCCAAGTTCCGGTATTCCACGAGGCTTGCCCATTGACCAGAAGTCCAAGTGGTGCAAGGCTAGCTGTATTTTTATGTACAAGGTTTACTGGTTCAACTTGCTTAGGTACATCCTTTGGAAGAACCTCACCAAAAGGTATGCCAAAAAGAGTAATCCACGGCACAGTTTGCTTTTCAGCGGGATAGTTTTTAAGTTCAAAAGAACGTAGTGTTGCTCCAGCTGAATTAATTACTGCTTTATACAATGGTGTTTCAACTACAACATCCTTACCATTTGATTGTATTGGGGCTGGTATGCTTGTAATTGTGGAATTAAAATTTTCTTGCTTTGATGTTTCTTCACTTACAGCAGCTTGTTGATTTGTTGCTTGTTGTTCAGCCACTACTTGTGGGTCTGGAGTGAGTCCTAGATGTTCGGCAATAAATGTCCAACCAACCATAACTAATAGTGATAGAACAATTGCAATAATAAGATTTTTATTTTCCATTACAGCCTCAAATTAGAAGGTATTTTTGCGTGATGTTGCAGAGACGGGGGGCACAGGGTCAACGCCGCTTGCTGACCATGGATGGCAACGAGCTAATCGGCAAATTGTTAACCATGAGCCTCGTATAATGCCATGTAGCATAATTGCTTCTATGGCATATACAGAGCAAGAAGGATAATAGCGACAAGAATTAGGCAAAAAAGGGGATACAACGTACCTATAAATATAAACAGGCATTAAAAAAATATGCCGTAATACATTTTTCACGTTTGACTCTCCCCATAATATATGCGAGCAAGTTTACTCACAAGGGGCATTAAATCTGACTGTACAAGGCCCAAGCTTAGAGACTCATTTATCAAATTTTTTTTTGGAATCACTACAATGTCAATTCCTTGTGGTAATGCATGCCCATGCAATCGAAAAAACTCTCGCAAAATGCGCTTTATTGCATTGCGACGTACAGCATTGCCCATTTTCTTGCTTACAGTAAGTCCGACACGCCATTTATCATTTTGTTGTTTGCGCACAAATACTATAAAATACCGTGAAAAATATCGGCAATTCGCATCATAGCATTGTATAAACTCAGCTCGCCGACATATGCGCCGTGCGCGAGGCCATGCGTATCTCATTATCCTTGTTAAGCCTTATTCCTCATCTCAAATAAAATAATAGAAATATTAAGTGTTTCTATTAAAATGGTCATTAAGCACTAAGACGCTTACGGCCCTTAGCACGACGACGGCGAATTACTGCTCTTCCGCCAACAGTGGCCATACGCGCACGGAATCCATGACGACGTGCTCTCCTGATTTTACTTGGTTGATATGTTCTTTTCATGTGTAATTCTCCTTCAAATAATAAGAACAGTGATGTCTACACCGATTTTTTAATGTCGTCAAGCTTTCTCTAGCGTACAGTTTCATATAAATGCGTAAATTCTATTGTAGAGTAGGCTGAAAAAAATTTATTATTGCACTTGTGATTTTCTGTCGTAAAAAACAAATTCAATGTTTTCTATATAATTAAGCATGTTACATAAAGTTATCAAGTTGACATTAAGAAATTAATTGTGTGACCAAGTGTTTTCACCTTTGCACTTATAAAGTTTTTAAAATAATTATATCTGAGTGAAAAAAAATGAACACTGGTATGATTTTTTTTATTCTAACAAAAAAGGGCAACTCTGATAAGAGTTACCCTTAATTTATTTCAAACTAGCAGTGATTAGAAGCTGTAATTAAAGAATACGCCAGCTTTATAACCATCACGTCTGGTTTCGCTGTTGCCAACGAAATCCCATGTATCTTCGCTTACACCGTTTATGATGTAGCCAAGTTGTACAACTGCTTGGAGATTTTCATAAATTTGATATGTTGTATCAAGGTTGAATTCTACAAGGTAGTCAGAGGTAGTTAGGTAGAAGCCACCGCCGCCAACATCAGCAAAGGCATTGCCAACATATTTAGCCATATCGGTGCTGTTTGTGCCGCCCCAGTATGCTACGCGGAAAGTGTGTGATAAGTCTTCGATGAAAGAAACGTTTTTAAGTTGAAGACCAACACCCCAAGTACCAGAGTAGTTCAACATTTGGTCGTAACCATTGTTGTTACCACTGGTGAAATAGGAATAACCTAGTTCGTTACCATCACCAATAAAGGAGGTGAAGTTACCAGTTGGGCTCAAGTATGGCATCATTTCAGAACCGTTTTCGATATCGCCGTCATCACCGCTGCCGTACCAAGCAAATAGACCAGGAGTACCCCAATCCATTTTGTATTCAAACAATGCTTTTACTAACCAACCGCGACGATCAAGTGATAAATCACGACCACCAAAGGCAAGGCTGCGGCCTGAACCTAAACCGGTGATTGAACCGTAGTTGATGTCAAGTTCGAAGTTGAATGCATCAATGTTAAGGCCAAAAGGTAGGCCAGCGAAGAATGCTGTTGCATAGCCTGCATCATCAATCATGTTGCTAAGAGAAAGGCCAGAAGCATTAACAACGTTTAAGGCATAGGATGGGATAAGACCAGCGCGGCTATAGTATGCAGATTTACCGTTGTTGTCGGTATCAAATACTAAGTCAGCTGCAGCATTTTTGCCAACAACACCACCAAGTACCCATGGTGTAAACTTCCAGTTGTCGCCTTTTAGAGGAACAAACACTGTAAATAAGTCTACATTGTCAAGGTAGTTGGCAGGCTCTTGCTCGTTGCCGTCCCAGTTATCATTAAAAGGACGAGCCCAAGCAAAACCGATGCTTGCCATGTCATTGATTTTATATGAAGCAACAACTGCTGCTACTTGTTCGTCTAAAATTACAGAACCACCAGCTACGCTTGGTAGGGTAAGTGGTTGAATACCCATGCGGAAGCTAAGTTGAGTATTTGGTACCATCCAATCAATGTATGCATTGCGAAGCTCAACTATGGTGCCATCAGCGCCAAGAGCACCGCCACTACGAGCTTGGCCCCAAGTGGTATCGCCCATTTCAAAGCTTACAGTACCTGATAGGTTTTCAGAAGCGATAGCATCTAATTGCAAACGTACACGTTGCATAGCGGCGAAAGTATCACCACCATTTAAACCTTGATAGTAAGTATCAAGCATACCAAAGCCTACAACCCATTGACCTTTAGCTTTGAAATCAATAGCTGAAGCACCAGTGGCAACGCCAAGCAACATGCCGGCTGTAAGACACAATGTGATAATCTTTTTCATAATGTTTCCTTCCTTAAATAACTGCTTGCGCGATTTATAGGATGCTTGCCGCAAAATGCAACTAGCTCTCTGCGCCTAAGAAGTATATTGCACAATTTTGAGTGAAAGGCAACAAATTTAGTAAAAAAAACTTTACTTTTTTATTTTGATTTCTAATGAAGCTATAGATTGATTTTGCAATTATTTGAAATGTTGAGATAAAATGTCTAGAAAAAACATAAAACTTTACTAATAAAAAATTCAATAAATGAGTATTTTGCTTGGTTATACGCTGTGAAGTCAACAACCATAAGTCATTGTTTGAATTGTACTACGACTTAAAATATGATAAAATTTTTTGTACTTTGCACGCTGAATGGGAGCAAAAAACCACGCTTTTTTGCGTCCCACAGGGCGAATGAAGGCA
>CAYJPT010000097.1:0-8846 GCA_964372165.1 uncultured Desulfovibrionaceae bacterium
CCATGCCCTTATTTCTGGCATTTTTATCTGTCCATTTTTACTTAAAAATAATTTATTTTCAGTATTTTATATGATTTTTCAGTGCCGACTATAATAAACTTCACTGATTTAAAGCACAAAAAAGGGGTAAATTTTTAATAAAAATTTACCCCTTTTGCTTTGTTAACAATATAATTACTGCAAAACTATAGTAATTTTAGTAAATACTATAAATTAAGACTCCTGCATAATTCATTGTGTGGAGTCTTTTGGAGCGTTGACGATAGTCAATGCGACCAAAAATCAAGAATAGGCGGAGCTTTGCTTCGCCGTTAAATGATTGATTTTTGAGGCTTTTGTCCTGCACAAGTAGATTTTTAAATAAATGCAAATTTACTGCAAAAGCACAAAAATAGAACTAAAAAATAATTGTGCAGGACCCTTAAATTGACACTTGAGTTATGCATTCCAACCCCTTGAAGCTATTTTTTGCCCTTGATTATTAATAAGCAAGCATTCACGCTGCGGCAGGCTGTTTACTAGCTCTAAGGCTGCACGCACCGGCAAAACAGATAAAGCTGTAGCTAAGGCGTCAGCCTCCAAAGCTGTAGGCGCTGTAACTGTAACTGAGAGAGTATGTTGCGGACTTTGCTTAAGCTTTGGGTTTATAATGTGGTGATGCTCACGTTTAGCATCATAAAACATTTCATAACTGCCAGACGTAGCAATAGCGCCATACAGATTAATACTGGCAACGGTACTACCATCGCGATTAGGATTTTCAATGCCTACACGCCATGGTGTATCAATGTTTTTTTGCCCTAAACTGCGAATATCTCCACCTGCATTAACTAAGTGGTTTACAGCACCATGCTTAGCCAACACTGCAGATGCCATATCAGCAATGTGCCCTTTGGCTATGCCATCAAGAGTTATTGCCATACCACTTCGACCTAGGCGTACATGATCATGTGTAACAAATAATTCATCTGCTTGCACAAGCTTCTTTACATCTTGTAATTGCTTTGCATCTATTTGCATCTTGCCCTTAGGGTTTTGTTCTTGTCTATACAAACCAAGCAAGGGTGCAACTGTCACATCAAAAGCTCCATTACTTAGCTTGTATATACGCTCAGCACGATTGAGCACATGAATTAAGCTTAATGGGGCATCATACAATTTACCGCTACTATTAAGTGTGGCTAAAGGCGATGCACTATCATGGCGTGTTAATTCAGCTTCAAGCCTCTTAACTTCAGCAAAAGCTTGTCCCATTGCTTCATCAGCCAAATTTTTGCTTGGATGACTAACGCTTATAGTTACAAAAGTTCCAAGCAACACACGAGTTTGAGTGTGCATGGGCATTGTCTGCGGAGCTGCCATAATATCTAGCGGACTTTTTAATAACATTGCAGAACCAGCAAGCACAGCACCACAACCTTTTAACATGGCACGACGACCCATGCGCATTGTTTTGTTCATAGTCATAATATACAACTCCTTATGAGGCTTGGGCGTCATTTTGCTTATCATTGTTTTCAGCTTTTGGAGCTGCCTGACTTTGTGCAAGCTTTTCTTCATCTTCTTTAAGCTTTGCAATCTTGATCTCATTACTCAAACTTGAACAAAGAACACGTAAAATATTACGTGGGCAACCACTCACACATGCCTCGGCACAATCAGGACCAAAACTTAAGCATTTTTGCTGATCCACTTCAATGCGACCATTAATATTGGCTATTGCCTTAGCTGGGCATGCTTTAACACACTTACCACAGTTAATACATCCTGCTTCGCATACATCCATAACTGCACGCATTTTATCTTGTGTAGCACAAAAAACAGCGACGCGAGCACGTGTTGGTATAAGTTCAAGTGTGCTTCTTGGACAAGATTTAACGCAAATCCCACAACCTGTGCATTTGTTTGGATTAATAGAAACAAGACCATCCTCAAGATACATAGCATCAAATGGGCAGACTTCAACGCAATCACCAAAGCCTAAACAAGACCATGAGCACTCATTGGAGCCACCCATAAGCAAAGTTGCTGCTGCGCATGAGGGCATGCCTTGATATGAGTAGCGGGCCTTAACTTTGCCAGCAAGTTTGTCGCAACGTCTAAATGAGAGCATGGGATCAGATGCCCCAACGGCTTTGCCTGTTAATTCACCAACTGCTATGCTTGTTTCTGCACTGCCGGCAACACAAAGTGATGCCCCAACGGATGCTTCGTTTACAACAGCTATAGCATAACCTTCGCAGCCTGCATATCCACAACCGCCACAGTTTGCACCTGGCAATACATCTAACACAGCCTCAACTCTTGGGTCTTCTTCAACATAAAAGACTCGTGATGCCACAGCTAAAACAGTAGCTGCCACAAATCCTAGCCCAAGGAGGGTAAGAACGGAATATAAAACCATAACAGACCTCCTAACTGGTCATACCCTTAAAGGCCATAAATGCAAGGGACATAAGTCCTGCCATAATAAGTGCGATGGGTGTTCCCATCATTGCCTTGGGCACACGACAGGTATCTAAACGTTCACGTATACCGGCCATAAGAATAAGAGCCAGCATAAAACCGGCACTTGCAGCAACGGCATAAAGAATAGATGTCATTAAATCAAACTTTTCACGTTGCACAAGGATTGCCACACCCATAACAGCACAGTTGGTTGTAATGAGCGGTAAGAATATTCCAAGTGCTGCATATAGTGGTGGAACCATTTTTTTCAAAAACATTTCCACAAATTGTACTAGTGATGCAATAACAAGAATAAATATAATAGTCTGTAAATAACCTATATCAAAAGGAGTTAATACGTATTTTTGTATAAGCCATGTACATACTGTAGCCATAATAGTTACAAATACCACAGCTCCACCCATACCAAGGGCTACGCCACGTTCTTTTGAGCAACCCAAATATGGGCAGTTACCAAGATATTGTGCAAGCACAATGTTATTTACAAATATAGCTGATATAAAGAGCTGAAAAATATCCATATCTCACTCCTTACTTACTAATGGTACAAGCGCGACATGCAGCGCAACCAGGTGTTGCATTTGGTACATCACCAAGGCCTTTACGCTTTGCTTGCCAGCGGTTAAGTGCGTTCATGGCACATAAAATACCACCAAGGCAAATGAATGCTCCTGGGGCTTCAATCATAACGGTAAACGGTGTAAACCCTTCCCACATGACATATTTACCAAAAAGTGTACCAGCACCAAATAGCTCACGCATTCCACCAAGAAATGTCATGGATAAGGTAAAACCAATACCCATACCAAGACCATCAGCAATGGCTAATGGCACAGTATTTTTTGCAGCAAAGGCTTCTGCACGACCAAGGATGATGCAGTTTACTACAATTAATGGTACAAATATGCCAAGTTGTTGGTATAATGGATAGGCGTAGGCCTGCATGAGCAGTTCAACTGATACCACCAAGGAAGCTGATATTGCAATAAAACATGCAATACGTACTTTCTTTGGTATAATGCCACGCACCAATGATATTATTAAGTTGGATAGGGTTAACACAAAGATAACCGCAGCTCCCATGCCAAGCCCATTGCTTGCAGATTTTGTAACAGCAAGCACGGGGCAAAGACCTAAAACCAACCTAAAGGGAGGCAACTCGGTCCAAAGGCCTTTGGTAAACTCTTTCATAATTTGTTGCATAATATATCCCCTATGGCCATGTTTTAAGAATTTGTTCTTTTAACTCAGCGTACACTTTAGCAGCATTTGCAACTGCTGTGACTGCACCATTTGACGAAACCGTAGCACCGGATATAGCATCAATTGTGCCACCTTGGCTTGTTAAAGCAACGTCCTTAGGCTTACTTGCAAATTGATCTGTAAAGCGAGGGGTTAATATAACGTCGCCAATGCCAGGTGTTTCCTTCATGGTGGTAACACCTATACCCAGCAAAGTGTCATCGGCTGGATTAAACCCTACCATTACACCAATATCACCACCAAAACCACCGCCTGAGTCTTCAAGAGCAACACTAAATAACTTGCCGCCCTTTATGGCTGGAAACACCATAACACTGCGTCCATCTTTTAAGGTAAAGGTTTTACGATCAGCTACATAGTCATTTTCAGCACCAACAAAAACACGGTCTAGCACTGGTTTTTGCACATAGGTTAATACCTGCACCTCAATGGGGTCAGCAGTAATCATCTTCAAATAAGAAAGGGCAAATCCGGCAATACCACATATGGCCGAAAGTACCACAAGCATTTTCATAATATCGCGCATTATTTGCCTCCAAATGGCTTAGGCCGAATTGAATCCAGCAATGGTGTAAGCAAATTGACAAGCAATATAGCAAAAGGAACTCCGTCAGGATAGATACCATAAACACGTATTATAATAACAAGAGCACCACCAAGGAGGCCATATATAACCATGGGTATTTGCCTATTAGGCGATGATGCAGGCTCCGTTGCAAGGAAAAAAGCACCAAGCAAGGTAGAACCTGTAAACAAGTGAAAAGCTGCTGAAGCATATGCTAGAGGATCAATAATGTGGTATATGGCAGCAACACCTGCAACACCAACAAGAAAACTCAATGCAATTTCCCAGCGAATCATGCCACGCATGGCAAGATATGAGCCACCAATAAAAAGCCCTAGAGCTTGAGCTGCCCCAAGAGCACCAATTTGCTTACCAAGTAGCAAGTCAAGTAAAGCAAAATCTCCGGCAGATTCTGCACCAAAGTATTTAAGCTGCACCAAGGGGTCTACATAGCTGGTGTTAAGCTGCATGGCGTTTGGATCCATAAGCACAGGCCACGAAACAAAAAGCAAGGCCCAACCAACAAGGGACGCATTTAATGGATTTGCTCCAAGCCCACCAAAGCTCATTTTACCAAGGCTTATACACAATGCTGCACCAAGTACAACTATCCACCAAGGAGCTTCGGCAGGTAGTAAAAATGCAAATAGCAAACTTGTTATAACAGCAGAAAAATCATCAATACTAATATCACGCTTCATAATGTATTGGCAAAAAGCCTCAACAGCAATACCGCTAAGTATAGCCAAAGCCATGACACGAGCAGCAGGCAATCCCCAATGCCAAATAGACATTGCAATTGCTGGCAACAAAGCTAGTAGAGTATGATAATTAATTTTTTGTATTGTCCGCCCACAATGCCAGAATGGAGGCGCGCTTACGGACAAAAGACCAGAATGAGTATTTGTCATTATTTCCTCCAGTTAAGCAGATGGGTCAAGTTCAATTTGTTCAAGTGCGGCTAAGCGGTCATCTTCCAATAGCTTGCGCTGTGCCAAACGGATATATTGCAACACAGGACGGCGCGCAATGCAAACATACCCACATAAGCCACAGTCAAGACATGAAAAAATATGCTCCTCACGACAGCGGTCATGTAAAGCAAATTCCGCATAACAACTAAGCGTGCTTGGGGCTATACGTGCAGGACATACCAAAACACAAGCTCCACAATTTACGCAAGGGCTATGACCTTGCATGGGGGGCACGCTTTGCTCATCAACCACAAAAACCCCATGTGTACCCTTTGTCACGCTACGATCAAGGCTGTCTAAGCTCTCACCACGTAATGGGCCACCACGTAAAACAGTATCACCATTTTTAACCTCTATCTTTACAGAAGATAAAAGCTCACCAACAGTTGAACCATCCTTGGCTATGATATTTGTCCAATTATCATAACTTCCTATGCTCAAAACTGTTTCGGTAAGTGGTAATCCTGTCTTAGCTAAATGACCAAGGCTCCACACATTATGTAATCCAACACAAGCAACATCAGGTGGATTTTCTTGACCTGTTACAGCCTTAATAACCAATGCGTTAACACTATTTGGATAATCTGCCTCCACATGCACAACTTCCATAGAATCATATGAAAGTTGCATGCCATGAGGCACGGCTAAAATAATTTTTTCAGCACGACCAAAGCGGTGCAATAATTCCATTCCGGCCTTAAATGTTGCTGCATGGCTTGTTAATATGGATTCAGCCCACATAATGCCAGGTTCAGGATTTAAACCATTCACAATTAGGATTTTACACTTTTGACCTAATGAACGTGTATTTACACCAAGCTTTTTAACAGCAAGCACTAATTCCTCACCTTGTAAGGAATTTGCGCCCAAAAGATCTACTGGTGTAACTTCAGGAGTTTGGTTTGCCTCTTCACCTTCAGCCGCAGGAGCAGGAACTTTAGCCTTTACAAAGATACTACGGTCGCTAACCTCGGTCACCTCACCATGAATAGGCGAAAACAAATCACCCTTTTCAATGGAGGGATGCTCTGCAAGTAACATACCGGGATATACAACACTTTTCTTTTTTATACCACTTACAACGGTCATACCCTCACGGCTTAAACGCACCATGGAAGGGTCTGGCCCGGCACTAAAACGCTGCGATACCCCGTATACAAGATGGAATCGGGGATCATTTAACATTTGAAAGCTCTGTTTCATGCTACACTCACTTGGTATGGCATTGACTGCACTGATCTTTGGTGTATGGGCCTTTATCAACTTTTTCATGGCATGTTATGCATTGACCATGGAAAGCTGACATACGATCAGGTACAAGTTCTTGATTTTTTTGATCCACATGGCATGTGGCGCAATTGGCATACAAAGGATTAACCTTAAAGGCGTCTGCTCCCTTTTCTTGAAGCAATTTGCGACTTTCAATGGTGATGTGACAAGAAGCACAACCCTTTACCTTTGCTTCATACATGTCTTCATGGCAACTTTGGCACTTTGCATGCACTGCAACACGCAACGAAGGCATAGTTTCATCGCCTGTAGGTGCGTGGCAATTAGCACAGTTTTGTGGCTCAGGCTCGATGTTTGTATCTTCATGATGACACGAATAACAGTCAGCGCCATAATCGTCCACGTGGGCTGTATGATCCCACTTAGCCTTTTTATCAAATTCCAAATGGTGACAGCTTGCACAAGCATCTACACCCTGTATGGACTTTGCATGAGTGGTGCGAAATGCCTCGTCAAAGGCAACACCGTGGCAAGTACCACAGCTTTGCACATTTTCCTTTTCTGTTACCATCTCATGGTGACAGCTTGCACAGGGGATATTGCCATCTTTTAGATGCTTTGCATGGTTAAAAACAACCTTTCCGGCAGCGTTATCCAATAATATACGCTCCGGAACTTTTGGTGTAGGTTCATCCATAATATATCCTACACAGACCACAACAGCCAAAATGGCTGCAAATACAAAAATGGGGGTGTAACGCTTTTGCACAATCACCGTCCTTAAGGAAAAGTTTTCATATTATCCAGATGCTTTTTCAAGGATAATACTCGATTTGAATTATATATTTATGCCCAAGCTTCCAATACCATCCAATACGCCAGAAGCCATTAGCCATAAACGCATTAAAGCAAATACAAAGAGTCAAGTATCAAAAAATCGTCAATTTGGAAAGAGGACATTGGGCATTTTTTGTACCTAAATATCATTAAAATATAAAATGCAATGATATTTCAAGGTAATAGTAATTCTTTTTTCTATTTTTTGATGTAAATAAAAATTAAGGAAATGCTGATTTAGTCTTCAAGCAGAATAAATCAGCATTTCCTTAAGATATTATTGTTTCAAAATGGTACAAGCTTAGTGACCCTGCTATGGAAGAAATGCTTATAAATCACCTTGGTTTTATGCGTTTTGTAGGGCTTTCTGTTGAGCAAGACGTTCTCGATGAAACAACAATTTGTCGTTTCCGCAATGGCCTAGTATCTCTTGGAATTCTTGAAAAAATAAATGAGATGGTATTACTGCAACTTGAAAAGTCTGGCGTTTTAGTTCGCGAAGGTGCTATAGTTGATGCAACAGTTGTCGAATCTGCCCGTCGTCCTCGTAAAACCATTGAAGTTATGCCAGAAGACCGCAAAGAAGATGACTTACCAGAAAACAACGCGGCACAATCAGTTACAAACAGCAATCTACTGCGTCAGCGATAAAAAGCCAAACTGCTTATGTATGCCCAATACGCTTTGCTCTCTGTATCCGTAAGGTTCGCAAACTCACCTAACGGTTATGCTTCGCACCCTTCGGGCAGGACTGCGCACCTTGGCTTTTTTCGCTTCCTTGTATCTTACTGTTTTTGAGTGAACTCTTTAATATTATGGTATATTATATCTTTTTTGCATTGTTACCGAACGGTATCTTTAGGTTTCTTTGACGTTGCATATTTGCCATTTTATACCGCTCGGTAACATTTGTTGACCTTCCATTAAAAAACGCATATGTTATTCCCGAACGGTAGCAAGGAGGTCTTATGCAAGCTTTGAAAAAAACTGAAGACATTGGGCAAGTCATTAGAGATGAACGTAAGGCGCAAGGATTAACCCAAGATGATTTAGCTGGGCTGTCAGGTACTGGACGGCGTTTTATCAGTGAGCTTGAAAGCGGTAAGGCCACAATACAATTAGAGAAAACATTGTTAGTTCTCAATGCATTAGGTTTGTCACTATTTATAAAAGGCAAATGGGATGATGAATAATGTCAAAAAAATTGTTTGTATATTTTGAAAAAATCCTTGCAGGGTACATTGTTACAGCACGAGGTAAGATATCATTTCAATATGATGTTGATTATCTTGCAAGTGCAAAGGCTCGTGCGCTATCTAATTCCTTGCCCTTGCAAGAAAATATTTTTTCAAGCACTCTTTCTGAGGCATTTTTTCAAGGTTTGCTACCAGAAGGCCATGCCAAAAGTGTTATTGCTAAAGCTCATAAAGTAAGTAGCAAAAATACTTATGCTTTACTTGAAGAGCTTGGCGGTGACTGTGCCGGTTCCATAGAAATTTATCCGTCTG
>CAYJPT010000098.1:0-8833 GCA_964372165.1 uncultured Desulfovibrionaceae bacterium
GGCCTACAGCTTAGGAGGCTGTCGCTCTATCCAACTGAGCTACGAACGCATGAACTAATATCTTATGAAAATGTTACTTTGCAAGTTAATAGCATTGCATACTAAAGTTTTAAATTAATTGTTATTTGACTATCAAGTTGCTCTTTTTTTTGTTGTAACCTTTCTTGTTCTATTCTGTCTTCACGCTCTTGTGGTGTTTCATTACTTAAAATACGTAGAAATTCAACATGTTTTAATGCTTTTGCGTGAATATTGTTTTCAGGAGCAATAATTTGGGCTGTGAGTAAGTGTTGCTCTGCATCATCATAATTACCCATTTCCATTAGTACACGTGCTGCATTAAAGTGCGCATGGTCGTCAGTTGGGGAAAGGGATAAGGTGCGTTTACAAAATGCCAATGCTTCCTCTAAATGATTATTGCGGCGCAATTGCATACCAAAATCAGCAAACATATGTTTATGTTCTTGTGCTATACCTTCTTCAACTTCTGCTAGGTTTTTTAAGCTTAGCATTGCTCCCTCTTGAGCATTTTTTCGGCGCATACGCAGCATGGCTTTTCTAAATTGCTCACGCATGGTATTTTCGACATTTTCTGGTTTAAGAATATCTTCAAATGTCGTTTTTGCAGCAACGCCTTTTCGGGCAGAGGGGATCTGCTTCATGTTAGGTTCAAAAGTGAACATAGACCTGAAGCTTATAGCATCAATAGTTCTTAATAAATCAACGGGATTAAAGGAACGATCAAGCTTTTGCACGCTAAATAGATTGTTTTTTGTCCAAACAAAGTAATATGTCTTAAATCCACTGGGGGTAGAGCGTGAATATACTCCAAGAAACTTTTTATCCATGTGTGAACTCCTAAAACCCACCAGCAAAATGCAAATAGCATAATCACTCAATTAGTAAAACAACTTCAACGAAACTATAATTATCTTCATGGATAGCGTCAAGTGTCTTTTTTGTAATGACAGTCAATGCCTTGACTTTAATGAAGTTTTTTGTGAAGGAAATAGAGTGAATCTACTTACGATTTTTTGTGTGGCTATTTTTAGAAAATAACTGTTACGGATTTTTTCTAATCGGTGGACACTGAAAAACATATTAATATTTTAAAATAAAATGGGGTTTAAGTGGAAATATACAAGTAAAATAAGCCAGAACTTGCTTCTGGCGTCTCCGAAGGGTTATTTGGAGGTAATATTTATGCCAAAGCAAGCCGCAAGGCAATGCGTGGTGCCTTTATGAAAAGCGCATGAAAATGCGTTTTTTAGCATCGACAAATTATCTACCCGTGTTTTCAACTTGAGCGCAAATCGATCAATTATACATATTAGTTTGAATTTGATTTAAACGTATTAAGTTTTTGTGGTATGCACTTTGGCTATACCACAAAAACTTAAATTTTAATTATTTTATACTCAAAACTACCAATGTTTTGAGATTGAAAATTTTATTTTAACTTTTTACAAGAAATTTTTCAAAATAAGCAATAGTGTGCTTTAATCCTTCTTGCAGAGGAACTTTTGGTTCCCAATCAAGTTTTTCTTTAGCTATACTAATATCTGGACGGCGTTGCTTTGGATCGTCAGCAGGTAATGGTACATTAATGATTTTTGATTTGCTATTGGTCATTTCAACTACTTGGGTTGCCAATTCACCTATGGTAAATTCGCCTGGATTACCCATATTCATAGGACCGACAAAGTCCGCTGGTGAGGCCATAAAGCGTACCATGAGTTCTATCAAGTCATCAATATAGCAGAAAGAGCGTGTTTGGCTACCATCGCCGTAGATAGTAATGTCATTACCCTGTAATGCTTGCATAATAAAGTTTGATACAACACGTCCGTCATTTGGGTGCATACGTGGTCCGTAGGTATTAAATAGTCTACCTACTTTTATCGGTAAATTATGTTGGCGATAGTATGCAAAGAATAATGATTCTGCACAGCGCTTACCTTCATCGTAGCAAGAGCGTGTTCCTATTGGGTTTACATTGCCCCAGTATTCTTCAGTTTGTGGGTGCACATTAGGATCGCCATACACTTCTGAGGTGGAGGCTTGAAAAATACGAGCTTGTAAGCGTTTAGCTAGGCCTAAAGTATTAATCGCACCATGCACACAAGTTTTTATAGTTTGAACTGGATCATGTTGATAGTGTATGGGAGAAGCTGGGCAAGCAAGATTGTATATTTCGTCAACTTCAACATATAGTGGGAAAGTTATGTCATGTCGTATGAGCTCAAAGTTTTTGTTGTCAATTAAATGTTCTACATTTTGGCGTGCGCTTGTAAAGAAGTTATCAACACTTATGACTTCATGTCCTTCTTTTAATAAACGCTCGCAAAGATGTGACCCAACAAAACCTGCTCCTCCAGTCACAAGAATGCGTTTGTGTAGATGCATGTCTTCTCCTTTAGATAGTTATACAAAAATGAGCACTTTATTTACATATTTGATGTGCTCATTCAATATGAAAGTTTTAAAAAGTACACATAATGTGTCTTTAAAAAATCACAATTAATGCTGCACCAAGGGCAACGACAAATTATTATTGTTTAGTCGACCATTTTTTAGTTTATCTGTGTAAAAAGTCAAGTTTTTTATGTACTATTTACGGCTAAATTTATCTTCTTTGTATTATCCAAGTATGATTTTGTTAAGTAAACTATATTATTGCGTTATAGCTTTGCTAAAAGCTTTACTGGAATTTAAAATAACTTGCTCATCTACACAAAAAGCTAAACGGAAGTGCCCTGGGCAGCCAAAGCCTGTACCTGGCACAGCTAAAACCTTGTGTGTTAGTAAAGTATCTACAAAGCTGACATCATTGCCACCCGGTGCTTTGGGGAAGAAGTAAAATGCGCCTCTTGGTAGTTGAAATTCATACCCGGCATCTGTTAGCACTTTTGCCATAGCATCTCGCCTTTTGGCATAAATAGTTACATCAACTTGAGAACCAAGTGCTGCATTCATAAGGTGCTGTCCCACTACCGGTGGGTTTACGTAACCTAATATTCTATTAGTTAGTAAAAGTGCACCCACAAGTGTTGTTACATCATCTAGTAAGGGTGAAACAATAACATAGCCTAATCGTTCGCCTGGTAAAGAAAGATTTTTGGAAAAAGAACTTACTACAACAGCATATTTATAAAGAGGTAATACAGATGGAATTTCTACATTATCAAAAGCTAAAAAACGGTAGGGTTCATCCGAAACTAGCCATATAGGCTTGGAATATTTTTTTGAGCAGCGTTCAAGCACATCAATAATGCCTTTAATTTCTGCCTCAGTATAAACTACGCCAGTTGGATTATTGGGAGAGTTTATTATTAAAACACGTGTTTTTTCGGTAATTGCTGCCTCAAGCGCTTCAAGGTTTGGGGTAAATGTACCGGCATTAGTTGGAACAGTGCCAAATGTAGCATTGTGGTTTTCAGCATAAAAGCCATATTCAACAAAGTACGGGGCAAAGGCAAGCACTTCCTCTCCCATGTCTAAAACAGCACGGAAGAAAGCATTGATTGCACCTGCAGCTCCGCAACTTAATACAACGTGATCGGCACTTAATTTTATATTTTGCTCATTGCTAAGATGTACAGCCAATTTCTCTCTAGCCCATGGGTAGCCACCATTTGACATATACCCAAAGGAGAAAGGCTCATGTGCATGCTCACTAAGATCGCGTAGACCAGAAATCACTGCTGCAGGTGGAGGCAAATCAGGATTTCCAAGGCTGAAATCATAAACATTTTCAGCTCCGTATTGAGCTTTTAACTGTGCACCTGCTTCAAACATACGTCGTATCCATGAAGCATTCTCCATATATCCAGCGACACGCTTTGAAAGTAAAGCCATTGTGAACTCCTTAAATGTGCAATTCTTGTGTAAATATCTAGCGCAGTATAATGCGTCTTTTACAATATAAAGTCAACTATGAGATGTAATTTTGCAATAATTGCAAAAATACAATAGCTATGCATCGCGTCATGATTTCACATTTTTATTTTACTAAGCTGGTATGAAAATAATATTAGGGAAACGCTGATTAAATCAGCAAGTCAAAAAACATATTGTGTGTTTCGCCTGCTGCTCAACCGGCTAAAGCCGCAATAAGAGCAAAAAAAAACACGCTTTTTTGCGTCCCGCAGGGCAAATGAAGGCAGTGTGCCTTAATTATATGCGCTACAAATGCTGTTGCTATTAACAATAATATAGTTTATTTTATCTGTTCTTTAATAAACTTTCTGTGGAGGATACCATGCGCTTTTTATTAATTTGTTTATTGGGTGTATGTTTTTTGGGTGGGTGTGGAACTAAACAAAATTCAGCTGATACCTTAGATGTGACTGCTGATATTGGTGAAAGGCATCGCTGCTCGCGTATTTCACCAGAAATTGAAATTGATAATTATCCATCAGATACAGTTACCTTTGATGTGAGTTTGCAAGATAGAGCAGATTTAAGCCGTATTCATGGTGGTGGTATGTGGAAAAATGACGATACTGGCATCATTCCACAAGGTGCCTTAACAAGACATTATATTGGTGCTTGTCCTCCTGATGACGATTCTGAACGCTCTTATCAATTTGTAGTAAAAGCTCTTGATGAAGATGGCCTTGTATTGGGGCAGGGTAGATATATTTTTGAGCAAGATTAGTATAAATCGAAGTCTATATTATTGTTAAAATAAGCTATTTGGTTTAAGCTATGCATAATAAATTGTTCTGGGGATATAATAGGCTTGATGCCTTGTGTCTATTTTTCTGTCGTGCTGGTGTTACAGGCCTAGCCCCTTTTGCCCCTGGAACTTGGGGCACACTTTTAGCAACTTGCTTTGCGCCTATGTGGTTTATTCCACTGCCAATCACTGGGCGAATATTAGTTTTGTGTGCATTATTCTTTTTGGGAGCAATCGCAGCTGGGCATGCTGAAAAGCTGCTTGGCTGTAAAGATGCATCACAAATTGTTATTGATGAAGTTGTCGGAGTGTGGCTTGTATTTTTACCCTTCTATAAGGTAAGTTTAACCATGCTTATAGCTGGATTTTTGCTTTTCCGTATTTTTGATATTTTGAAACCGTGGCCCATATGCACAGCAGAGCATTGCATGCGTGATGGCTATGGCATCATGATTGATGATGTTGTGGCCGGTATCATGGCTATGCTTTGCCTTAGCATACTGTGTTGGTTGTTTTGATTTTTTTCTATTTCATGCGGTATGTAATACGCCCACGGGTTAAATCATATGGTGAAAGCTCAACTTTCACTTTATCACCCGGTAAAATTCTAATATAAAATTTACGCATTTTGCCGGAAATATGAGCTAAAACTTGATGGCCATTTTCTAATTCTACCCGAAACATTGCGTTAGGTAGAGCTTCTTGTACCACGCCGTCTACTTCAATAGCACCTTCTTTTGCCATAAAATCTCCTAATATAATTTACTTGAACATCTAATTATTACAAAATGTTAAATATCATTGTATAGCTAACAATAAAGAACATGCATAATAATTTCTGCTGTTAATTAATTTTTCATATTTTTTCACTATTTTATAATAATTATTAATATAGCAACTACTATTACAAAGCATAAAAATTAGCGTGAAAAAAATAACAGTGCAGAAAATTATAATACTGTGTTCTTGCAAAGTCGCCCATAATCACAAAAAAAATATATATTGTCAACAGTAGCCTGTACACAATTCATTATGCGGAAGTTCTTTTTGAAATGCCTATATGATTTTTGGGGATGATCAGCGTTTTTTTAAAGGTTTTGTAATGGGTATTTTACGTAAAAAGAGCCATAAACCAACTAACATAAGCGGTAACGATAATATTTGCCCCATAGTCATCCAGTTAAATGCAACATATCCGAGGTGAGCGTCAGGAGTGCGCACAAATTCTACCATAAACCGTGCAAGTCCATAACCTATGGCAAAAATTCCAGAAATTTTACCAAGTGCTCGTGGTTTTGCTGCATATGCCCAAATAACTATAAATAAAACTAATCCTTCAAGTAAAGCCTCGTAAAGCTGTGAAGGATGCCTTGGCAGTGGGCCTGCATATGGAAAAACCATAGCCCATGGCACATTGGATACATTTCCCCAAAGTTCACCATTGATAAAATTGCCTATACGGCCAAAAAAGAGACCCAGTGGTATTAGTGGCGAAATGAAATCAGTAATTTCTAAAAAATGCCTACCATTACGCCTTGCATAAAACCACATAGCTATTAAAACGCCTAGTAAGCCACCATGAAATGACATTCCGCCATTCCAAATGCTTAATATTTCAAGTGGATTACGTATGTAACTTGCTAAATCATAAAAAAGTACAAAACCAAGGCGACCACCAATAATTACGCCAAGCATTCCAAGTGTTAACAAGTCATCAAAATTTGTATTGGACCAAGGCTTAAAAATTTTATTTTTATTCGCATACTTGCTAATACGATATCTACCTAAAATCCAAGCAGAAGCAAAAGCTAAGATGTACATAAGACCATACCAACGTAATTCTAATGGTCCAAGGCGCAAAGCAATGGGATCTATGCTTGGAAATGAAATCATTTTAGCTCTTGACCTTTAGTGTAATCTGGCGCACAAAATGTTCCGCTTTTTCCACCACTTTTATAGACCAAGCGTACATCACGTACCACAATATCTTTTTGCACAGCTTTACACATATCATAAACTGTGGCTGCAGCCATTTGTGCTGCAACTAATGCCTCCATCTCAACACCTGTAGGACCGGTGGTGCGCGCTTCAGCTTCAAGCTCAAGACCATAATCACGTATAGCAAAACGTATATCAACATAAGCTAGGGAAAGAGGGTGGCATAATGGAATTAAATCAGCAGTACGTTTGGCAGCCAATATTCCTGCCAACTTTGCAGTTGTAAGTACATCACCCTTTGGTAAAGCCGCTTGGTGCAAAAGGGTTATGGTGTCTGCGGATAAGTCAATACAAGCTCGTACAATGGCTACACGTTGTGAGTTATCTTTGCGGCTGACATCTACCATTGTGATGGAGCCATCTTGATTCATGTGTGAAAATTGTTTCATCATATAAAACCTTTACTATGCGATTAATAAGTTCCAACTAAAAATTGCCACCATGTGGGAGGGCTTGGTGGTGTGGGTTTTTGCCAACTTGAATCCTTACCGGATCCACTAAAAAATAAACGCACACTTGACCACTTATCGTGTTCTAGTTTAGCCATAAATAAAAATGGTGGTGCACCATTATTTCTTAACATCATAATAGATTGCACAAAAGGTAACATAGTACTAAAGCGCAGGTCAGAAATTATGAACTCTTCACTATAATCAGTTTTACTTATTGCGGCTATGGGCATAAGAGAAAAATCTAAATATGCTTTTGCTCTACGACTATTTTCTGCAAGGCTTATTGCAAAATGCTCTTCTAACGCCGGATAATTTAATATTGTAGAATGTGGCGTACCAAATATGTTTATGCCTTGATGATGTACACTTTTAGGCGTAGACGGAAATAAAAAGTTTTTATCATTTTCAGGTATATACATTAATGAAGCTATGTCTTTTTGTTCTGGAATAAAGGGCGTGTTTGTTTCATACACTATGCGCCAATAAAACGGTGCAAAAGCGTCAGGAAAAACTGCAATATTAGTAAGTTTAGCTTCTGAAAGCCTTTCAGTGGCTTGCGTTTCATGCCACATTCGTAAAGCTACGCAAGCAGAGGGATATATAAACATCCATATGAGGCAATATACTGCAATTTTTCTTCTTTTAAATCCATAGAATAAAGATAGTAACATGGGAATCAGTAACAACAAGTCAATAATAAATATGCCATTTAATCGTACTCGATAATCAGAAAATGGTAAAAAAATCATTGTCCCATAAGTCGTTATAATATCAAGCCAAATGTGCAGCAAAAGTAATAGAGACGCAAAAACACAAGCTTTAAGATAAGACCAGGACTGTGCATAAGTTTTCTTCAAACATACAAAAAGCAATAAAGCAAATAGTGGAGCCATAACTGGTATGGCAAAAATAGAGTGAGTAATTCCACGGTGTAATAGTAAAAAATCAATAGGATTAGGGGAAAAGAAGACATCAATATCAGGTGAAGCTGCTATCAAGGCAGATAAAGGCACAAAATATTTTGCAGAAGGCCTTTGAGGTAAGGATAGTGCTAATAAAGCACCACTTGTTGCATGACTAATCGGATCCATATTAATATCTTTTACAGAAATAATGCTACTTATAATAAGTTACTGCCTGAAAGGGCTTACTTCTCGTGGTTGTAGGTTTGTGTAATCATTTATCGGTACATCCTTAGAAGTTAGTCTTTTTATATAGTCGTTATGATACTGTTGACGTAGTTGCATATGCTCAGGATGATTAAGTATGTATAACTTATGATCAATAGCACGGTTACTATATGGGTAACGTAGGTGTGAAGGGTCATCAGATGCATAGCTAGTACCAGAAAATTTTGCTTGTGGTGAATCCTCACCAACCATCTTAGGACCACCGCACCCCATAAGCAAACAGCTAAGGATTAATAAATAAATTAAATAAAAAAAATGATGCTTCATGACGGTAATAATATATAATTTCCTAGCTATGGACTAATAAAAAAAACTATACAGTGCCATAACAACATAATGCTTACACATATTAACTCTTGAAAACACTGTATAGCATATGATAAATACAAGCAATGCATAAAATGATAATTTTTTACTTGACTAGATGATAGATTTCTATTAAAAAATTTTTCGCTCATTGCTCTTGTAGCTCAGTCGGTAGAGTGCATCCTTGGTAAGGATGAGGTCACCGG
>CAYJPT010000099.1:0-8748 GCA_964372165.1 uncultured Desulfovibrionaceae bacterium
TGATTTAATCAGCGTTTCCTTAATAAAAGTTTTAGTCTTCTTGACAATTATGATTCTATATATAAAAATAGTTTATAGATTTTCATGTATACACAAACTTACAAGGAGTGCTTATGTCACTTATACAACACACTCATGCTATAGCTCAGTTTTCTCAACGCCTAAAACATGTTGAGTCCAAAACCTTAATTCAACACTATGCTTTAGAAGCTTTGGAGGTGATACATAAACAACCAGAAAGCTTCAAAATCTTTGCATGCATCGATGCACCTTTTTATCAAGAATTTTCCAATACAATTATAGGGCATAGTACTAATGTTGATACCTGTTTTTCACTCTTAGAATGTTTAATAATTTTTTTCCGAGAAAAGCAATTAAGTTTATCTGAAAACCAGCAACTTTCAAAGTCAGAGCAAAAAATCTTAAATTTTTACGAAACAAGTAATTTATGGGATTTAGACGACGGAACACTAATGCACTTGTGGTATTGGCATATTTTACCAAGCAAATATAGATTGACCGACTAAGATTTATACTTGCAGTTTAATCTGCCTATAATTTAAATAGAAGCCCTAATTGCAATTCAATTTGAATATAGGGCAACTCTATCTATTAACAATAGCTATATATTGCCATATTTGCAGTTAAAATGCACCATGACCACGTATTACAACAGGTATTGTGCGCGCTAAAATCCACAAATCCATCCATAGCGACCAGTTTGTAACATAGTAATTAGCATACCAAAGTCGCTGTTCATAGGTTGTAAGGTTACGCCCAGATACTTGCCATAATCCAGTAATACCAGGTTTTACTGCGCTATAGTTTAAATAAACATCGCCATAACGCTCAACTTCACCCTCAAGTATAGGTCTTGGCCCAACAAGACTCATAGTTCCCAATATCACATTTATAATTTGTGGAAGTTCATCAAGGCTTGTTTTACGTAAAAAATGGCCTACATTTGTGATTCTTGGATCTTTTGGTATTTTTTGATCCTTGTCCCATTGTATTTTCATTTCTGGATTTTCAGCAAAGTATTGCTCAAGAACTTCCTCAGCATTGGTAACCATAGTACGAAATTTATAAATAAGTATTTTTTGGCCGCCTTGGCCCCAACGGCTTTGCACAAAAATTGGATTTGATCTTGTGCTTGCATAAATGCAAAGGGCAATTACAGCACCTAAGGGCAATACTACAACTAGGGACAATATTGAAAAAAGGATATCAATGCAGCGTTTTAAGAATAGGCGTCGCACATCAGTCAGGTTTTGCCTAACCATAAACCCCATTGACGTACCAAGAATACGTGGTGCAAGCCAGAATTTTTTTTGCTTAATCGTACCACATGGTATAAATATCACATCCTTACAAAATCGTGTTATTTCTTCAAAAACCTCTGAACGCTCCGACGCTTCTCCTTCACTTCCGCACCAAATAAACATTGGGCGTACATATGTGCTTTGCATATTCCTTACTTTTGTGCGCCAACTATTATCATCTAAATTAATATCCAGATAGCTTACAGGTCTTAACCCTCTTTCCGGAAACTCTTGCATTTCAAACCATAGTTCCTGGCACCTATCTTCACTTTGTAAAAACACAGTAGGACAACCCCACCACGCCCTACGGCATAATCGCCTACGCACAGTTCCACGCACCATAGGAACAGCAAAAACGCTAATAAACCATGCGCATATAATTATAGCGCGTGAATATGCAACACTACTTTGGGTCATAAATAGCACAAACAAAACAATCAAGTACGTCATTGAAACCATGAGAAATATATGTTTCACTTCACGATGAGGTGGTGGCATAGGAACTTGGCATGCCCCAAAGAACACACTGAAAATAGGCGCACACAGCAAAATACTACTCATGGTAGCGTAAAGGTGTAAAGGCACTGGTCCAAAGACTAATCGACCTGCAACCACTATAAGTAAAGCAAGCTGCATTACTAACGCATCACCTAAGAGCATAATAAGTTGCGATGGGCGTATCCCAAAATACTTAACCATTTTAATATCCCACATAAAAACCCCAGCAAACTAAAATTAAAAACTTATATTATTTATTGATATGTTATGATTCATTTTTTTTCGATATATAGGCTACACTCTTTATGCTTATTAATGCAAGTAAATTTCATATAACAATATTTTTTACTTTGCGTTAACCTATCTGTTTAATTGCTAATTTATTTTTTTGGCTTTTATATTTTTTTTACAACACGTTTTATATTTTTGTATTAAGGAAATGCTGATTTATTCTGCAAGCAGAGTAAATCAGAAAGGCACACTGCCTTCATTCGCCCTATGGGACGCAAAAAACGTTGTTTTTTGCTCTCATTCGGCGTGCTTCTTTTTTTTAATTTTGCTTTTCCTTCTACCTCCACTTGCGTCAGTTACCACTTTTTGATACGTTGCTCGGTGCATGAATTATGCATATATAACAGCTTAAGGAGATTAAATTGCATGAAAAAATTTTTATTATGTAGTTTTATGGCGCTATTAATTTCAGCTTTTACAGGTCAAGCTTTTGCAAAAACCTATGTAAATGGCATTGATGCCAACTATCCGCCTTTCGGTTTTGTTGATGAAAAAGGTAACCCATCTGGCTTTGATGTTGAATCTATGAATTGGATTGCAAAAAAAATGGGATTTACAGTAGAACACAAGCCAATTGCTTGGGATGGCATCATTCCAGCTTTGCTTGCTAGACAAATTGATATGATTTGCTCTGGCATGAGCATTACTAAAGAACGCAGTCAAGTTGTAGAATTTTCCAACCCATACTGGACAGTATCCCGTGTATTTATTGTTTCAAAAAAATCTAACCTCACACCCAAGGAAATTCTTTCTACCCCTATTAAGTTAGGCGTACAACGTGGTACTTCTGAAGCTTCTGCTATGCAAGCTGAACAAAAAGAAAAAGGTTATCCATTTGAATTACGCTTTAGTGAGTCCGCTCCTTTAATTGTAGAAGACCTACTTAATGGACGTATTGATGCTGGCTTAATGGATGCATTACCTGCTGAAGACTCCATTTCTAAAGGAAAGGCTGTCATGATAGTTGGTGAACACGGTGAACAAGATCAATTTGGTGTTGCAATACGCAAGGACGATAAAGAATTACGTCGTCTAATTGATGAAGGTTATAAATTACTCATGGCCGACCCATACTGGGACGAACTTAAGAAAAAATACCTCAACAAATAAAAACACATTCCCCTTACTAATTTTTTTAGTAAGGGGAATTTAAATTTATGGACTCATTACAAGCCGTTTTTCATGCCTTACCTTATATATTAAGTGGAAGTTTAGTTACTATTGCCAATGTGGTTATAGCCTTGGCAATGGGATTATTGCTAGGTATTCCTCTTGCCGTTTTGCAAGTTTATGGCAATAAATATTCAAAAATGTTCGTCTCTCTTTATGTTTGGCTCTTTCGCGGAATCCCAATTTTAGTACTTTTATTTTTATTTTTTGGTTTTTTTGTAAGCCTAGGTCTTTCAGTTGAGCCTTTTGTTATTGCCTGCTTAGTATTGGGTTGCACAAGCACCGCATATCAATCACAAATTTTTCGTGGTGCAATTCAAGCCATTCCACAAGGGCAAATGAAAGCTGCAAGAGCACTTGGCATGTCGGACTTTCAAGGAATTAAGTCTATTATATTGCCTCAGGCTGTACGCATGTCTATACCAGGCTTTGCTAACGAATTTTCAATTTTACTTAAAGATTCAGCCATATGCTATGTGCTAGGCACGCAAGAAATTATGGCACGCGCAAATTTTGTAGCTTCACGTACACATGAACATCTGGCATTGTTTACAACTGCTGGTGTTTTGTATTTTGTGATTACACTTATTGGTGTACGCTTATTACAAAAGTTAGAAAAAAAAGTTTATATACCAGGCTATGCAACTAATTAAATTGATTGCACTCACTCATTTACCTTTAATAAGTAAATTTATAATATGAACACTAATGTGCTAAGTATAAAAAATATATCTGTAAGCTTTGGAAGTAAAACTATTTTACAAAATTGCTCTCTAGATATTAACCGTGGAGAGCTCAAAGTTTTAATTGGACCTTCAGGTGCTGGTAAAAGCACGCTTTTACAATGTATTAACTGCCTTATAACTCCCACAAAAGGCAGTATTTGGCTTGAAGGCTCAGAGCTTGATATAAATAATAAAAATAAGCTTTGTGCTTTTCGTGCACAGGTCGGGATGATTTTTCAAGATTTTAACTTATTTGATCATCTAACAGCAGAAGAAAATGTTTCTATCGCATTATTAAAAGTTCGTAATTTTGATAAAAAAAGCGCTAAGCAAAGAGCTTTAGATGAACTTGATAGAGTTGGCCTATCTTCTAAAACAAAGCTTTATCCTGCTCAATTATCAGGTGGTCAAAAACAAAGAGTTGCCATAGCTCGTGCTTTGGCTATGGACCCTAAAGCAATTTTACTTGATGAGCCAACTTCTGCCTTAGATCCAGAACTTGTTGGCGAAGTTTTGGCTGTCATTAGAGATCTTGCAAAAGGCGGTATGACTATGCTTATGGCAACACATCAAATGGACTTTGCAAGAGCTTTAGCCAATGAAATTTTGTTTATGGAAAAAGGTGTTATTATTGAAAGAGGCTCACCTCAAAGTCTTCTTGCACCAAATGCAAATACACGCACCCAAGATTTTTGTACTAAACTTTTTAATCTTGAGGACGCTTTATAGTGTTTGACGTAACCTTTTTAATTGATGATGTATTGCCTGCTTTAAATCGTGGCTTATTAATTTCCATAGCCCTTATTGTTCCCTCAGCCATTCTTGGTTTTATTGGTGGAATTTTAGTAGGTGTACAAAGAGTCTATGGATCTCCTTTGCTTCGCAAGCTTGGCGATTGGTTTGTTGCAATATTTAGAGGTGTTCCTTTAGCTGTTCAATTAATGCTCATATATTTTGCTTTGCCAAAATTAGGCTTAGTTTTTGAGCCCTATGTTGCTGCTCTTATTTCTTTCACTCTTTGCAGTACCGCTTACCATTCAGAATATATTAGAGGTGCACTTTTTTCTATTGGCCAAGGGCAAATTAAAGCTGCCCATGCTCTTGGCATGACAACAACCCAAACTATTTTATTTATAATTATACCTCAAGCAGCAAGACGGGCATTGCCTGGTTGCGGAAATGAGTTTATTTACCTTATAAAATACTCTTCGCTCGCATATTTAGTTACTTGCATGGAACTTATGGGTGAAGGTAAGGTTGTAGCTTCTAATACATTTAGATTTACAGAAGTTTTTATTGTAGTTGGTATTTACTACTTGGCCATGGTCACTATGGCAACTTTTACTCTACATAAATTAGAGAAAAAGTTTAAAATACCTGGGTTTGGAGCCAAATAGTTGGCTGCTAAGTCCGCATACTTCTGTGTTTGGGAAGATTTTGTACCAGCATTGCGCCAAAAACAACATATTCCAATTTTACATAAAATAGAACAATTGCGCATTGCAGGTAAAAACATATTCCCCGATCAACCTTTGATTTTTAATGCTTTAAATTATTGTTATCCCCAAGATGTTTCAGTCATTATTCTTGGACAAGATCCTTACCACCAATTAGGTCAGGCTCACGGTTTATGTTTTTCTGCTAATAATTCAGCAACCACTCCACGCTCTTTAAGAAATATTTTTAAAGAAATTGCTACTGACATATACGGTAAAACAAATGACTTTTTATTGCCTCATAATAATTTAGAGTACCTTGCACAACAAGGTGTACTACTTCTTAATGTTATACTCACTGTAGAAGAGTCAAAGCCTTTATCGCATGCTAATATTGGTTGGCAAGTAATTACTCATAGCATTCTTCAAAGTTTAGCACATAGTGAAAATCCTCTTTCAGTTTTATTATGGGGTAATTTTGCAAAAAACTATGCGCACATTTTCGACAATACTAAACATTTAATATTAAGTGCTGCGCACCCTTCTCCATTATCTGCTAGACGTGGTTTTTTTGGTTGTAGACACTTTTCAACAACAAACAATTGGTTAGTTGCGCATAAAAAAGAGCCAATTACTTGGTTAAACCCTACCATGCCATAAATTTGTTTAATTTATTTATTTTTTCTTACTGTGATTTTTTATAGATAATGTTTATATGATTTTGCTTTATTCGGCTCTGCTTTATACTTAACCTCACCACTTAATGACACTATCTTTCTTTTAAGCAATGTAAGCTTGCTTACCTATGTTGCGCTTTTTCAATACTAGATTATTTGAATAATTTTTTGTTCAACTTTTCAAACTTAACAAGCTTTATATTTTTTCTAGATTTTTTATATAAAAAATCTATTTTTTCAGGGCATTAGTTTTGCATGATTTATTTTTAATGATGTTATTTTAAATAATAAATTGGAGATTTTTTATGCAAAAATTTAAATTAAATATTAAGTATCATCAATTTCTTTTGATTATTCTTTTCGTTTGTGCTTTATTATTAAACGCTTGCGGCAGCAAGTCCACTAGCAGTGGTAAGTTCACAACGGGACAAAAGGTTGCAAAAACTGCGCATAGCCAGATAGGAAAAAAATACCGCTATGGCGGTGAATCACCAAAAACTGGATTTGATTGTTCTGGTTTAATTTGGTGGGCATATAGTGAGCATGGCATAAAAGTTCCTAGAGTTACTTCTGACCAAGCTGATGCTGGTAAATCTGTTTCTTCCAAAAGGGCTAAGCCAGGAGATATTGTTGTTTTTAAGCCTTCTCATAGCTCTTCAGCTTTGCATACCGGTCTTTATCTTGGTAATAATAAATTTATACACAGCCCAAGAACAGGAGCTGAAATACGTATCGAAAGCATTGACAATTCATATTGGAAACCCAAATTGCGTAGCGTTAGGCGTGTTATAAATTAGTTTTCTTTTTTATATTTTTTGTTTTAATTCATTTTAAATTTTTTTCCGCAAGGGTAATGTTTATTATAGAACTCTATCTTGCATTGACTTCTTATTAATGCCTTGTACCTTGATTACTTCAATTATCATTACACTTATTCATTTCTACTTCTATTTGCTTTTGCTTGACTTCTTTTTCCATTGCGTTAATGTGTTACGTAATTACTGAATATGGAGTATTTATGCAACACAAGTCTCTTGATAAAGATAAATTTTTAAGTTTAGTTGATATTGCAAGACATTTTAACTTGCCTGAATCAACAGCAAGATACTATTGCAAACGCTTTGCCATGTTTTTGCCAATTCATGGTGAAGGGCGCAGAAAAAGATATGGGCAAGGAACATTGGAAGTTGTTGCTGCTATACTTGAACATATGAAATCTGGAAAAAATGCTAATGCAGTAGAGAAAGCACTTTCTCAAACCTATGCAAGAACAATGGACTTTTCTGTTCCTGCATTACATGAATCTTCTGAATCACAAATTATACAAAGCGATAGCTTTGATGCAACTTTGGCTTTTAAGCTGTTAGAACAACAAACCAGTGCGTTGCATAGTATCGCTCAATCTCTTAACATTTTAACTACACAACAACAGCGCATTGAAGACTTAACCTTTGCAGCAAGCGAAGCCACAAGTGAAAATATTAAACTTAAGGCAGAAGTTGCAGCTTTAAAAACGGTAATTCAATCCGCTGAAGCTGTACATCAGGATGATCTTGACCAGGTGCGAACATGGATGAGTAGATTGGCAAGAAGCTATAATGCTAAAGAGGGCATGGATACAACAATACCGCAAGAAAAAAAAGAACCATCAAAAATAAAGCTTACGATAAAAAAGCAATAGCAACAACAGCTACGCAATTTATTTTTTTTACAAAAAAAGCACTGTTTCAATAAGCAACTGTGCTTTTTTATTTCAACATACAGCAGTTACTATTTCTTTGTTAATGCCAAATCAAAAACAGATTTAAACAACTCAAGCGGCAAAGCCCCTCGCACAATAGCGTCATTCACAACGAAATATGGTGTACCTTCAACATTCAATTTTTTTGCATCAGCTAAGTCTTGTTCTAAAATCTCTTTTGTTTTTTTGGCTTTTGCATCTCGCATTAACTTTACAACATCAAGTCCAATACTTGCAGCTTCCTCCTTCAAAAAAACTTCACCTTTTTCCAATAATTGTTCTCGTTTTTCAAAACAAGCATAATATAGCTTCCAAGCCTTTTCTTCAGATTGAAAACCTGCTGCAATTACAAATTCAGAAGCTAAAACAGAAATTGGCCCACTACTAAGAGGTGTATGCTTAAATATTAATTTAATTTTACCCTTATAAACTTCCATTAGTTTTTTTAAATTTGCTGCTGCTTGTGCACAGTAAGGGCATGTAAAGTCAGAAAATTCAACTACTGTGATCGGCGCATTTTTTGGACCAAGTACTGGTCTACCATCAATATTTATGTTTTTGGGAATTTCCATGTCTTTTCGCCATTGTGACTCTAAATTACGCTTACGTCTTTTAGAAGAACCCTCTTGTGCTATATCAAGTACTATTTCGCTATTTTCACGCAAAACATTTATTATTAAATCTGGTCTTTCTTGCAAGATCCGCTCTAAAGCCTTAATGAGTTCTTTATCATCTTTTGCCATGGTAGAATCAACTCCACCAAACATGGCAAAAAGCATAATTGCTGTTATAATTTTTTTTCGCACTATCTTCTCCTAATTATCTAAAGGAAATACTGATTTATTCTGCAAGCAGAATAAATCAGAAAGGCACACTGCCTTCATTCGC
>CAYJPT010000100.1:0-8727 GCA_964372165.1 uncultured Desulfovibrionaceae bacterium
TTCAGCGTGCAAAGTAGGCACAATTGCCTACTTTGTAAGGAAACGCACAATATGTGTTTTGTCGTTTTGATTTAATCAGCGCTTCCTAAAGTTGATTTATTCTTAGCAAATTTAACTATTTTTTATCAACATTTAAGATTATAAGATAATTTTTTTTTTATTGCAATCATGCCTTCACCATTAAAAATTGGTTACGTAATATATTTTCAAATTTATATTATTTTTCTCTTGCTTGCGTAACTTCCAATTTATTTAATTATTTTTTCATTTATTCAGATTTTAGTGATTAATTTTTTCATTATTTTATTTTTGATTGTTGACCATTTTTCATGAGTAACATATATCTATTTCATAACGTGCTTCTTGCATCTATGTTTCATGTGAAACATCTTGCAAGAATACAAAGGAGTTTTTTGTGGCAAGAATTATAGCTATTGCAAATCAAAAAGGTGGCGTTGGTAAAACAACCACAGCAATTAATTTAGCAGCATCCTTGGCAGTAATGGAAAAAAAAGTTTTGGTTCTTGATTGTGACCCGCAAGCAAATTGTACAAGCGGTCTAGGAATCACCCAAAACGACATAAAAGGAACTGTATATACAGCAATTTACGATCCTACTAATGCCATGGACTATGTCCTGCCTACCGTATCAAACTATTTGCACATCTTACCAGCTACTACCGACCTAGTAGGAATGGAATTAGAGCTTGTTAATGAAATGAGTCGCGAAAAGTACTTAAGTGATTGTTTAGCAACTTTGGATCCTCACTTTGAGTACATAATTATTGATTGCCCTCCTTCTTTAGGACTTATTACACTTAATGCACTTTGCGCTGCCAAGGAAATTTTAATTCCTTTACAGTGCGAATTTTTTGCCCTTGAGGGAATAGTTAAATTGCTTCAAACCTATGAAGAAGTAAAAAAGAGATTAAATCCTAGCCTAAGTCTTTTAGGTGTAGTTTTAACGATGCACGACAAAAGAAATAGATTAGCAAGAGAAGTCAAAAATGAGGTAAGACGTTGCTTCCCTCATCAATTGTTTGAAACTGTAATCCCACGTAATGTAAGACTTTCAGAAGCTCCAAGCCACGGAAAGTCCATAATACATTACGATATTAAATCTATGGGAGCTGATGCTTACCTAGGTTTAGCAAAAGAAGTTGTTTTACGCCGTAATGCGGTTTAATATTTTAATTTTTAGGTGTACACTCAAAAACAACTTTACGATGAAAGTGTTTTTTGCGAATTGTTGCACCACAGCGGCATAGAAAAACCATTAGGCCACCAAAATTGGCATTGGTGAGATGAAAAGGGTGTGCAGGATCATTTTCCCAATCATCTGTTGATGCTTTGCATGCTTCACAATGAACATGAGGCTCATATGGATAGGTGAAATCCCAATACTCCTTAAGTTCAGATAATGCTTTGAGTGGCTGCGGTGCATCAAATGGATCAGGTTGTTGAACAAGATTTTTTGACTCTTTTAGCACATAATTTTGCACTATTTCCCATAAAGGTAAAGATATCTGGACAGAATGACAATGTCCTTTTTCATTAACCAAATATAAAACGTGCTCATGATTTTTTTGCATATTATCTCCTAATATTTCAAAGTGAGGCCATATGAGTAACTCTCAAAGAATGGGTAAAGGTTTAGACGCATTATGGGGTGAAGTTAACCAAACTACCAATACCCCAAATTTAAGCTCAGATACAGTACAAATAGATATAATTTTTCCTAATCCAAAGCAACCAAGAAAAATTTTCACAGCTGAGAGCTTGGAAGAGTTAGCACATTCAATTGCAGAACAAGGAATAATTCAGCCACTACTTGTTAGACCAAAGACTAATGGACCAGGCTTCGAATTAGTTGCTGGTGAACGTCGATATAGAGCTGCAAAACTGGCAGGTTTAAATGAAGTTCCCGTGTTTATTCGGGAGCTTGATGACATTGATGTTATGGCAGCAGCTTTAATTGAAAATATACAAAGAGAAGACTTAACGCCAATTGAAGAGGCACAAGCTCTGTTTAATTTGCGTGAAAAATGTGGCATTACGCAAGATGAACTTGCATCAAAACTTGGAAAAAGTCGGTCAGCAATTGCAAATTCCTTGAGGCTACTGCAACTTTCATCCCAAACACAAGATGATTTGCTAAATGGAAATATTAGTGCCGGTCATGCTAGAGCAATACTAAGCTTATCACCTAATAATGAGGCGCAAGAAAATTTAAGGCAAGTTATAATTTCAAAAGCACTGTCAGTACGAGATGCCGAAGCGGCAGTTCAATGCTTCAAGGATAAATCTATTTTTCCATGGGATGAGCTAACAGCTGACGAAAATAATATTCCCAATAAGAAGAAATCTAGTCAAAGCAATAGATTAAAATCACCATACATTCAAGAACTGCAAGGAAAAATAAAGCAACATATAGATTTAAAAACACAGGTAAGCGGCAATGAAGACCGTGGCCGAGTCACAATTACATTTACAAACAAAAATGAATTAGAACATTTGCTTAATATTATAGGGCTTAATAAATAAGTTTTGCTTTGTTTTTAAACTAAGGTTGTATGAGCCTACTTATAACAATAGCAAAAAGTTTTTTTTAATGCATGTTGATTGTAAAATTTAATGATCTTTATATAAAAAATTAACTTTGAGACTACTTATGCATTAGTTGAAAAGAAAATTTTGTTTATTCATTATCATCAATGCTTTAAAACAAATAGCAAACACTACATAAGTGAAAATTATACTGAAAACATAGAGTAAATATAAACTCAATGTTTTTTTATAACAGAGCATTACATATTAATAAACTAAGACTCCTGCACAAAAAACTGTGCAGGAGTCTTGATTATGTATTTTTCTATTTCATTCAGAATTGTCACTTAAAAATATGAATCTATAAAAAGAGTAAAATGTTTCGCGTGAAACAATTGAAAACTGTAAATTATTTTTTTTTCAAAACACAAATATACATGCCTTCAAGGTAGGTATTATCGTGTGGAGTTTGCCAGGTGTATAATAACTCTGAGTCGCTATGCGCATTTAAAAAAGAAAATATTTGGTTTTCATTTTCGTCAGGATTTAAGGTGCACGTCTGATAAATTATAAATTTTTTTGTTGGCAAAACATTCCAAATTGAATTTAAAATTTGTCTTTGTAAAGAGACTAGATGATGTACATCAGAAATAGTACGATGGAGACGAATATCAGGCCTTTTTCCTAAAGTTCCAACCCCAGAACAAGGAACATCAAGAATAAAACTACCATTAAAAGACCGAAAAGAGGGATTTGCTGCAGACATTATAATTCGTATAGGGCAAAGCACATTCAATCGCTGCGCATTAATTGAAAGTTGATTTAATCTTTGTAAAGAAATATCACTTGCAAATTTAATTTTAACACCTTGTTCCAAAAGCATTAATGATTTTCCACCTTGACCTGCACAAGCATCCCACCATATTTCACTAGATAATTCTGGTATTGCGGCAAAACAATGATACATTGCAACTTGCGAAGCAAGACTTTGCCAAGTAAAAGCTCCCATACAGTGAAGCTGCGAAATAGATAAATTTTCATAAGCTTTAGGCAAATCTTCATGAACAAAAGCATATCCAGAAAAACCATTCTTTTGAATTCCAGGAATTTCACTAAAAAAATTATCTAAATTAGAATATAACTCATGTGACTTATTTAAACGGATAGATAATTGTGGTCTTTGTAAAGATCGTTCAAAAATATCATGAGCATTTTGTTTGCCATACGAAGTTACTAGCAAGGTGTACAGCCATTTAGGTACAGAATAATAATCACTAATCTCATAAAACTCAGGGGAATTAAAATCATTTATATTACGTAACACATTACGTAATACACCATTACAAACTTTTGAAAGAGAAATACCAAAGACTTTTTTTGCAAACTCAACTGACCAATTTACACTAGCATGATGCGGAATTTTATTTAAAAATATTATTGAATAAATTGCAATGCCGAGATTAATTTTTAATATACTAGGTAATTTGTGTGGCTTACTCAAAAAACGTCGCAAAATTGCATCTATACGTAAGCAATAACGCAAATAGCCATAACATATTTCTGTACAGAGAGAATTTTCTAATGAATTTAAATTATATTTAACAATAGATTTATTAAGTGCTGCTTGAATAGCATCACCATTCTGAACACAATTGATGGTATATATTGCTAAGCTTCTAGCATCATATGGTACGAAATTAGTATTTTTTGACACGATTAAACATCTTTAGAAATAAAAATATGTATGGCTTCTTCAAGGAGCGAAACATTTAATGTAGTGTTAATACAAGGTCCAAACGGTCTTTCATTAATAATACCATAAACAGGTAAAGGAAAAGTATCTTGAATTCCAGAGGATAGGTCACGCTCACACGCTACAGCTAAAATTAGTTTAGGTTTGGTTTCAACAACAATGCGCCTAGCAATAGTCCCACCAGTGGCAATAACAAGTGTAAACCCATAAAAATCTCGTAAATCAAGTAGTTCACCCAAGGTACACTTACCGCAACGTTGGCAATTATCAATGGAATAAGTTAGCCGATGTTTGCAGCTAGAGTTTTGAATACAATGTGGCAGTAAAACAAGTAAATCAGCTCCTTTGACCTTAAGGTTTGACCCAAGCACCATTTCGTTATTAACTTTGACAAAAGAAAGTTTTATAGCTTGCTTTGATAAGCCAAGTGCTCGTCCTAATAATTCCATAAGGGGAAAAATTAACTTAACAATTAAGCTACGTAATCTTCTTAAACCCCAAACTGACTTTCCTGTATATACATGGTAAGAAAGAGCTACACAAATCCAAAAAATAACAAAAATAAGCAAAAAAACAAGAAAACCCAAAGCATATGGCAAAATAGGATGAATGCCACCAAAACCTACAAAAGGAATAAAAAAGGCCAAAAGAATAAAAAAAGCCACAAATATGCAACTACTGCACATTAGGCCGATGAAAAATCGTTTGCCTACGCCACCATAATTAGAGCGCGGAAGAGAGATTGGGTTCTTTTTCCACTTAAACATAAGTAAATATAAATTAAAAAAGGTAAAATATAAAGACAAAAAATGACAAATACTCGACACTGAAAACAATATTAACAAATTGAAAGAAAAAAGAGAATCAAAGAAAAATTCATGAAGTTTAAAAAAAAATTAATTTAAACTAACAAAATTTAGATTAAAAAACTACTGAACTAATCAAGCCAAGACCTTTTCCAAAATAACCTCTGGAAAAATCACCAGCATCAATATAAGACTTATTTTGCGGCTTTACCTGAGATAAAATATAAAATTTATCTTGTGCGCATATTCCAATAAGATTCTTATCTAAACGCCATATTTGGCCTGGTTGCATGGTGTTTGCGTCACAACCTAAAATTGAAGCATAATGCTGCTTTTCATGCCCAATCATGCCTGGCGCAAGCAAAAGGTCAAGTTTATTTTTTTCACCCCTTAAAACAGAAACTTGTGCTCCAGGCCAAGGTGTTACCCCGCGAATTTGCGCATCAACAAAATCTGCACTTGTGTTCCAAAAAATAACTCCGTCATGTTTGCAAAGTTTTGGAGCATAAGTAGCTAAAGCTTCGTCCTGTTCAGTTGATAAAGGACGACATGAAGCAAAGGTTGGTAAAAGTTTAGTTAAGATATCTGCGCCTAATTCTGACAGCTCATCATGTAAAGATGCAGTAGTATAAGAAAGTATATCCTGTTTGGCCATAAGATAAACCGGACCTGTGTCTAACCCAGCTTGCATATGCATAATGCTAACACCAGTGTATGGAATATTATCAATTATAGCACGTTGAATAGGTGCAGCACCACGATAATCCGGTAAAAGAGAAGCATGCACATTAAGAGGTGCTAATTTAGGGATATCTAAAACGCATTGCGGTAAAATCAAACCATAAGCTGCGACAATAAGCAAATCGGGATTAAAAGACTTTAAAGTTAAAACATCTTCAGCATTTTTAAAGTTAATAGGCTGATAAATAGGAATATTAAGTTCAGTTGCTGCAACTTTTACCGGAGGGAAAACAAATTTTTTACCACGACCAGAAGGTCTATCCGGTTGGCAATAAGCAGCAACAACATCGCAAGAGTCATCAGAAGAAAGCTTTTTTAAAATGTGGGCCGCAAATTCTGGCGTACCCATAAATACAATTCTAAGTTTTGATGGCATAAGTAAAATTTTAACTTTTTTTGGCAAGTTTTTTAACACGAGTATCAAATAAAGTACGCCTTAAGCGACCAATGTGATCGATAAATAATTTTCCTTCTAAATGATCAAACTCATGCTGTAAAACAATAGCTTCAAAGCCTTCTAATTCTTCTTCAAAAAAATTACCATCGAGATCTTGTGCTTTAAAAGTAACTTTCTCAAATCGTTTAACATCTGCTCTATAATCATAAGGAACTGACAAGCAGCCCTCCATAGGACTTACAACAGTATCACCCAAAAAAGTTAATTGAGGATTTATTAAAACTTTTAGACTGGTTTTCTCTTCTGGGCCACTTGGATCTACAACAAGCAAACGTATGAAGTGACCAACTTGAGGAGCTGCTAAACCTACTCCACGAGAAACATACATAGTTTCAATCATATCATCAACAAGCGTTCTAATATCAGAATTTATATCTGTAACGGGTGATGATACCTGAGACAAACGTGGATCTGGATATTTAAGAATTTCAAGAACTGCCATAAATTAATAACCATTAACTAGCTTGGTTGTTTTTCACGTAAACGCAACCCTAGTTCACGTAATTGTTGCGAACTTACATTGCCTGGTGCACTAGTTAACAAACAAGTTGCTTTTTGCGTTTTAGGAAATGCAATAACATCTCGAATACTTGAAACATTACACAGTATCATTACCAATCTATCTAGGCCAAACGCAATACCACCATGTGGTGGTGCGCCATGCTCTAAAGCACTCATCAAAAAACCAAATTGTTCATTAGCATCATCAGCACTAAATCCAAGAGCTTCAAACATTTGCTTTTGAATTTCTGCAGAATGAATTCTTATAGAGCCTCCACCAACTTCACTACCATTTAGTACCATATCGTAAGCTCTAGCCTTTACCTTAGCAGGATTTGAAGACATAAGCTCAAAATGTTCACTAACTGGTGCAGTAAATGGATGGTGGCAAGCTATATATCGTTTTTCATCAGCATCATATTCATAAAGAGGAAAATCAGTTACCCACAAAAAGTTGTAGGTATTTTCATCAATTAAATTTAAATAATCAGCTAGATGCACTCTTAAATTACCAAGAGCAGCATTAACCATATTGGCTTCACCGGCTTGGAAAAATAAAATATCGCCCACTTGAGCATCCAAGGCTTTAGCAATGCCGCTTCTTTCTTCATCTGATAAAAATTTAGCAATTGGTGATTGCCATTCATTTTCACGAATTTTAATCCAAGCTAAACCTTGTGCGCCGTAAATCTTAACAAATTCAGTAAAATCATCAATTTCTTTTCGACTTAAACTCTCGCCTCCAGGAACTTTCATGCCTTTTACAAGCTGTGCTCCTGAAAAAAGTTTAAAGCCAGAATTATGTACTATCTCTGTAATGTCAACAAGCTCTAAATCAAACCTAGTATCTGGCTTGTCAACACCATAGCGCATCATAGCATCATCATAAGTCATGCGAGCAAAAGGAAGGGAAATATCAATATTTTTAACTTTTTTGAAAACACTTGCCATTAACTTTTCGCTAAGATCCATTATTTGGTTTTCATCAATAAAGCTCATTTCAATATCAACTTGCGTAAATTCAGGTTGACGATCTGCCCGTAAATCTTCATCTCTAAAGCAACGAACAATTTGAAAATATCTGTCTAAGCCTGAAACCATAAGCAATTGCTTAAAAATTTGCGGTGATTGCGGTAAAGCAAAAAAAGAACCAGAATTCACACGACTTGGTACAAGAAAATCTCTTGCTCCCTCAGGAGTTGAGCGAGTTAAGATTGGTGTTTCAATTTCTAAAAAACTTTCTTCATTTAAAAATTGACGAATAACACTAGAAACTTGATGACGAACACGCAAATTTTCAGCCATACGAGGACGACGCAAGTCTAAATAACGCCATTGCAAGCGCAAATTTTCACCTGCTTCACAACGATCCTCAATGGGGAAAGCTGGAGTTTTTGAAGTATTTAAAAGCTTCCACTCATTAACTACAACTTCAATCTCACCGGTTTTCATTTGTTTATTGGTCATGCCATCTGGGCGTGGCCTAACAACACCTTTTATAGCAAATACATATTCAGAACGTAAAATATGAGCATTTTCATGGGCATTGGGTGCAATTTCTGGACTAAAGACTACTTGTGTTAAACCAAAACGATCACGCATATCTACAAAGATGAGACCGCCATGGTCACGTCTATATTGAGCCCAACCCATTAAACACACTTCTTCACCGACATTATCAATCGTTAAACTACAGCAATCATGGCTGCGTTTCCAATTTCCTAAAGGTTCAATAAAGGCCTGGTGTTCTAGTTGAACATTGAGATTTTGATCGTTAACTTGCTCGCTCATATTATATCCTACCTAAACAACTTTTTAAGATAATTTGTAAATTAGAAAATAAAGCTCTAATTACGCAACAAGCAAAAAAACATATTGTGCGTTTCCTTACAAAGTTGGCAATTGTGCATACTTTGCACGCC
>CAYJPT010000101.1:0-8674 GCA_964372165.1 uncultured Desulfovibrionaceae bacterium
CATTTGGCAACCCCCAACGTGAGGAGAATCACGTGAACAGGTCCGAAAAAACCGCTCTCATTGAGGCTATTAAAGCTAAAGCTGAAAAAGCTTCTATTACAGTGGTGACTGACTTCAAGGGCATGCCGGTGGAAGAGCTGACTAGCTTAAGAGTGGCCTTGCACAATGCAGGTTGTGACTATCTTGTAGTCAAAAACACTCTAGCTCGCATAGCATTCACCGACACAACGCACGACTCCATTAAAGATGACTTTAAGGAAAACTGCGCCATTGCCTTTGGGTACGATGACCCTGTGGCGGTGGCTAAAGCATTAAGCGACTTTGCAAAGGGAAGCAAAATCTTTAAGATTCGCCACGGCAGCCTTGAAGGTAAAGTTCTCTCTGCAGAACAAGTTGACAGTCTTGCCAAGATGCCAAGCAAGGAACAACTCCTTGCCCACACACTTGGTACTATGAATGCTGTGCCCACCAATTTTGTTTCACTTTTTGCCAATATGATTCGCGGCATGCTTTATGCGCTTAAAGCAATTGAAGAAAAGAAAGCCGCCTAATCAGGCAAAAAGTTTAACCTTTTATAAAAAAAGCTAAAGATTTTTAGGAGAATACCATGTCAGTAACCAAAGAACAAGTTGTTGAATTTATTTCCAACATGACTGTGTTGGAACTTTCTGAATTCATCAAAGAATTAGAAGAAAAGTTTGGTGTATCTGCTGCTGCCCCTGCTGCCGCTATGGTAGTTGCTGCTCCTGCCGCTGGTGGAGCTGAAGCTGCAGAAGAAAAAACTGAATTCGACGTAATTCTTAAAGAACCAGGTGCTAACAAAATTGCTGTTATCAAAGTTGTTCGCGCACTTACAAGCCTTGGCCTCAAAGAAGCTAAGGACAAAGTTGACGGAACACCAACTGCAATTAAAGAAGCTGTATCCAAGGAAGAAGCAGAAGATGCACAAAAGCAGCTTGTTGAAGCCGGTGCAGTTGTTGAAATTAAGTAATTTTTTTACTTATTAAATACATTGAAAGCGGCATGTTTTTTGCCGCTTTTTTTTGTGCCATTTATCCTGCACAAGTAGATTTTCAAATAAATGCAAATTTACTTCAAAAGCACGAAAATAGAACTAAAAAATAATTGTAAAGGACCCTTGAGTTTGTAACATGCAAAAAGAACTTAGTATTATTATTCCAACCTTACAAAAAAATCCTCTATTTCATTTGTTACTTGCAAATTTAAATGATGACCCATGTGTAAGCAAAATCATAATTATTAATAATAGCCAGACTACATTAAATTTTTCTTCATCTAAGTTACAAGTTATAGACGTTGAAAAAAATATTTTTGTAAATCCAGCCTGGAATTTAGGTATAAAGCATTGCGGGACTGATTATTGGTGTTTAATGAATGACGATATTATGCTTTGTGAAAACTTTTGCTCAAAAGTTCTTGATTTGCTTACACCGCACATGGGTGTTGTTGGTATTATGGGCGATTTTGTCAAATGCGTTGACACTCATTCTTTTAATAACATTATAAAATGTTCAAATGAGATGTATTTAAGAAAAATGTATCATCTATGCTATTGGTTTGGAATTGCCATGTTTGGGCATAAAGATGCTTACATTAATATTCCTGAAGAACTTAAAGTGTTTTTTGGTGACAATTATCTTCTTTATACAAATCGTGAAAATGGTAAGCAAAATTATGCCATATGCGGGCAAGAACTATATCACCTTGGAAGTTTATCTTCTAAAGAAGTAAGCCATATGGGACAAGAAGAAAAATTGTTATATGAAAAATGCTGCAAGAAATATAGTGCCAAGCTAAAGCTTAAACAGTCACTAGCAAGATTCAAATAACATTATTATATTGCACAACTTATTCACTAAAAATTATTGTTTTATCACTTAAATAAATTGAATAAAGCACCAAATACACCGCCAATAATATCAAATATGCCCAAGCTCAAGCTTCCAATAGCTCCAATTATTACTGCTCCGGTATCTATTGTCCGTTCTGGATTTTCTAAATTTCCATGATATCTAACCGGAATATCTTTAAGCCCTGACGTACTTGCAACTAAATGCATATCAAGTGAATTTTGTACTAAATCCAAGTATCCTTTGCCTTTTACATCTAAATTAGGACCTTTAATAATGAGGTTTTTACTATATAATCTACCATTGGATAAAGGACCTGCATCTTGGAGCTCGTTAAAATGAGTAGAAGGGCCACTAAACGATCCATCTTTATTACGATTTTGCAAAAATCCTTCAGTAATTTTTAATCTCCACGTGCCATCAAGTAATGGCAAGATAGTATCAGCATTATTTAATGCACCTTGAGCAGAAATCCATATTGATCCCTTACCACCTATCACAGTATCTAACTTAAGATCTTGGCTTAATTCAGACATATTTGCATTTTCAATTTGCAGTCCACCTTGAACATGTAAAGAATCACCTAATGCACGCCCAGAAAAAATTATTTGCGTCTTACCACCATAAAAAATTCCTGAAATTGGATTATTTTTAAGCACACCATTTTCCAGACTAACAGGAATATTCACATCAATGGAATGGGTTTTATATAGGCGCAAGACCTCCACATGTATTTTACCTTTAATGTCATTTTCTCTAAGCCATGCAAGTGACCATTGTTTTGAAAGTTCTGTATTAATAGCCGTTTTTGACTGTGTTGACTTAGTTTTTGTTTTATCATCATCAGTGCCTAAAATTCTGTCTAAATCGAGCAGACCAAATTTCAAATCAACATCCCAAATTGGCCTTAAACTTGTCACCAATTTTTTAATCGTTCCTTTTGCAATCATATCATCAAGTTGAACATGTAAATCATTAAAATTCAAATTTGTTTTATTACTGGATATTTCTGCTTGTACTTTCAATAATTGAGGTGCAGTCTCTGTAATGAAACTCTTATTATCAGCACTTAATTTAGATAGTAAGGTTGATACTTTTTCACTTGTAGCTTTTATCTTAGTTTGCCATATAAAATCTTTTGCATAGTCTAAGTTTGCAGAACCACTAAAATTTAAGTTACCAAGGTCTATAACGCTGCCCTGCAAGTCTTTAATACTTACTTTACTTTTGCTGGTATTTAAGGAAAGTTTACCCTCTATTTCAGACAACATTGGTTGCTTAAGTGTCATAAAACCTTGCTTAAAATTTATGTCCCAAACACTTGGTATATCAAACAATTCAACGTCAGTGTAGTTTCTTCCGACTAAGGTTAAAATTCCATTTAAGTTTGTTTTAATATCTAGGTCCGGTCTTTGTAATTGTGCATTCCATTGCCCATTATAACGCAAAGTCTCCGGCATCCTTCTTTTAGTCATTTTTCTCGTTAATGGCTTAGATGTAAATTTTCCTGCTGTAGTAAACTTAGTAAAAGTAGTTCTTGTTTTATCTTGGCTGGTAAAAAATCCATTATCAACTCGCATGGACATTTCACCTTTTTTATTGAACAAAAACTCTCCCATGGTTTTACCATAAGATAGAGCTGTAACATCAAGCGAAAGTGCCCCACCAAGAATTTCTCGACCAGCAAGAATAGTTAGAGGACCCTCTGCACGAACATTACGCAATATTGCTGTAATATCATAACCTATACGATTATCTTCATTACGAAATAATATTAATTTTGCAGATCCCTTACCACCATAAAATTTGCCTATATTAAAATCTAATAAGACAGCTTTGGGATGATTTTTGGGATTTATCTTTGTTCCTTGTTCTGCTGGTATACACCTAAAAGAAGCATTTTCTACTACTAAATCCCATGTTGTTAATTGCTTAACTCGTATGTTAATATCATAATCAATGGTTGGTCCCTTCATATTTTCAGCTTCTATAGTTCCGGGAATTGGTGTCAATGGGGGATGTGAAAAGACAGGCGCAGCAACATCGACACCTTCGCTTTCAGGGAAGGCATTAAGCAAAGACACTTTCTGCCCGGTTAAATCAAGAAAAATAACAACTTTCTTCCAACTAGCAACTCCGCCCTTACCTGTAAAGACTGACTCAGGGGTGCTTGCTGTAACCATTGGTACTTCAAGGCCTTGTTCAGTAATCTTAAATTCAAGCTCACCACCTACTATATCTGACAAAGTATGCTGTAAGCCTGGCGGTAAATTTCTTGCAAAGCCAAACCATTGCGTAAGGCTCAAATGGCCTAAATTTAGACGACCTGCTAAAAATGGAGAGTTAGAAAACAATTGATCTAAAGTGGCATTTAAAACAAGACTATCTTGATCAAGTTGCACTGAGACATCTTCAAAATCAATGGAATTTTTCTTACCAACTAACCCTCCCCCTACTGATATGGGTATAGGGTTATTATACCATAACAAATTACCACGAATTGCAAAAATTCCTTTTATTAAACTCAAAATATGTGATTCGTCTCCATCACGCTCCTGAAATGGCTTTGTAAGTGTATAAAATGAAATGTCAGCATTTTCTAACACATCAGTAATATGCAGACGAGTCTTAACACTTAAAGCAAAGTCATCAAATATATCATTATGCAATCCTTCCACATTAAATTGCAAAGCATCAAGTTGTGCAACTATATTTTCTTTTTCTAAAAGCCGTGATGAGCCAAGGTTAAGATCTGTGCTAACTCCACCAAAAAAATTGATATCTACATCAGCATCAAGATTTTCAACCATCAATTGCATGCCGTCAAATTCTATTTTTACGCTGGCATGCATAATATTAAGATCGCAACCATATAGAAACGATGGAATTGCTATGATGGGGGTATGACTTTGGAAATAGTCTAGTATAATATTTTCAGATTCACCCTCATTTCTTTTTTCTGCTTCTTGATTTTCACTGGTTATTGTACCAGTAACATGTGGGCGCAAAAAAGAAATTTTACCAAAAGCCAATTCACCCTTTATTAAACCAAGCAATGAGGGAGTAGCTGTAGCATATGCAACATTAAGCTTAATATTTTCATATTGTAAAACAACATTGCTTAAAGCAAGTGCCGGTAATGGAAATAATGTCACATCAACAGAGTCAAAGCTCATATCAACATTAGTTCGCGTTTTAACTTCTTCGGCAATGTGTTTAGATAAATCTTTGGGATTTTGATATAAGTAAAAACTTAAAGCAGAAAATAGCAATAAAAATACTGCCATTACACATAGAATAAAATAAATACATGCACGCCCACAACGAATGCAAGCATGACCAAATAGATTCTTTCGTGTAGTATGTGGGCTTGTAGTTACTTGACTCTTATCCATATGTGAGGCATTTATTTTAAAGATTCATATAATAATGGTTTTCTATCAACATTGGCAAATTAATATTATACTATGATATAAACAAATTGTTCTTTTGTTAATATCAAATGCTAGAAATGTTATATAGTTTTTAGCTCACTCCTGCAACATATTCATAATAGGTAAAAATATGCGCCGCATTTGTTGGATAGGTCATCCTTACTTTCATGCCTCTTTAGCTCAATATGATTGGGAAGTTTCTTTTTTGGGTTTTCAGGAGTTTGAGATTTTTGATTGGCAACATATTGTCACTAAAATTGGATTTGAACCTGATATAGTAGTCGTTGCGGACAAAAGCTTGCCACCATTTGTATTAGGTATTGAAAACTTCCCTTGCATTACAATTTTTTATGCTGTTGACAGTCATATACACAGTTGGTTCCCATTTTATGCACAAGCTTTTGATTTTTGCCTTGTAAGCCTCTTTGACCATTTAACTTTTTTTAAAAATAAATATTTACCTACTGAGCGCATTATATGGAATCCACCTTTTGCTAAAGACACGGACTATCCAAACCCCAATGTTATACCTAATTATGATTGTTTATTTGTCGGTAGTTTAAATGAAATCACATTGCCTAAACGCGCAGAATTCATGAGTGAACTTATAAAATACATACCCCTACAAATTATGCAAGGAGCATATGTAGACTTATTCCCATTGGGAAAAACTTTAATAAATCAATGTGAAAACGATGATTTAAATTTTAGAATTTTTGAGGCCCTTGGTTGTGGTGGCTGCCTAGTAACACCACACATTGAACATGGATTCTCAACATTATTCACCAATGGGGAACAACTCTTAAGCTATGAATCAGGCAATGCCAAAGCTGCGGCACATGCCATTAATATACTATTAAAAGATAAACAATTACGCAAAAAAATATCTGAAAACGGTTTTAAATTAATAGACAAAAAACACCGTGCAAAACACAGAGCTTATACTTTTACGCAAAAATTTACTAATATTTGTACTGATACAATAATCAAACAACGCTTACAAGACGCAAAAAAAATACGAAAAAATTGGTTACGCCCCATATATTTGTTATTTGCTAATGTTTTAGAAAATGATGTTGTACGTCAAGCTTACCTAAAGGCAGCCCGTGACATTGATTATAATAAGTAAAAAAAACTAAATGGTTAAATATTATTTTTTTTCTTCAAATGGGTCTAGATTTAAATGCAATTTCTCATCATGTACATCTTGTCTTTGCAAATCCATATTCAAATCTTGCATAGCAATATGAGAAATTTCATCCTCACCAAGCACATTAGCAAGACGCATTTCCAAAAGATTTAATTTAGCTCTGGTCTGAGCAAGCTCATTACGCATTGTCTTTAGTAAAATATCTTGATTGCGTAAAATAAAGAAAAACATTATTATAAGACCTAAAAAAAATAGTGTACTAAATATCATTATAGACATGGGATTTCTTTTGTTGTAGGTTGAATTTATTAAGAACTGTGAACACGCTAATAATAAAGAAAAAATTACCACATAGCTTTACTTATAAAACAAAAACATGCAGCTTCTAGAGATACATTTGATTAGCTATATCAACATAACTTAAAAAATTACAAAATGCAAGCCTTCATAGCAGTAATAGTGAATAACTTATCATAGTAGATTTAATTTATAATTTATTACTAACAACCAGGGAGTATGCTATATTTTTGCATTGCATACGAATTTAATAAGAATTGATATAATTACATTAATCTCCAAAAATCAGTCAAAACAGCTTAATTGTTTATATTAATGCAAGGTTAAATTTTTTTGTGCTTAATTATGTTAAATTTTATGCTTTACAAGTGTTGCGGTTGCAAATAGATTCATATTCATTAAAAATATAAATGTTGATATCATTTGTTAATTTCAAATTTTATAATTAACAAATTTTTTTGAGTTACACATTATAGCCCAAACAGTATATGCAAAAAAAAACTCCTTTAAAACCTAGACTTGTAATGGCCAATGCTGATGGAACTATTTTTGAGCACCCGCATCTATTAATGGTATGTCGACGTGGAAGAGAATGGATGCTGCCACGCCCAGATGACCTTATAGTCTTGCCACCTGAAAGTGAACTTTTTTTAATGCCAGGGCGCAATGCCGTTGGTGTTGATCCCAAAACGGGCACAACAGAAATTTTAGAAAACTATGCTGTTTCAGCTTTTGGAGCGCCTGCCTATACCTTAACAGCGCATGCGGCTTATGTAAGCCAAAAAGATGCGCCATCTTTACCACTCTTTGCTTATGGTGCAGTAGGTTATGCAAAAGGCAGGTTTTATATGTGCGCTCGTAAGGTCGATACAGATACAAGGCAAGAATTTAGACGAGTTAAACAAAATATACTTGCAAAAAATGTAAAAGAGTTGCTAAAGCGATATACCAACAATAGGCTTATGCAGCACATTATGCAACAATGTGTTTTAAAATATGATTGTCCAGCTGCAAAAAACCTAGCTCTTGGTCGTTATGAAGCACCACTGCCCACTTCAAAAATTTGCAATGCACGTTGTATAGGTTGCATTTCACAGCAAGAAGAAAATGCACCTGTGGCAGTAACCCCTCAATGTCGAATGGATTTTACACCTACTGCGCAAGAAATTATTGAGATTATGCGCCATCACGAAGCTCAAGAAGATCAAACGCCAATCTACTCATTTGGACAAGGATGTGAAGGTGAACCACTAAGCCAAAGTCCTTTACTCATTGAAGCTGTAAAAACTTTTCGACAAGGTGGAGGTAAGGGCACTATTAACTTAAACTCAAATGCATCAAAGACTGATGCAATAGTTGAACTTGCTAAAGCTGGTCTCACCTCTCTACGTGTCAGTATAAACTCTGCACGTGAAGAAATTTATAATATTTATTATAGACCCAAAGGATATACATTTAATAATGTACGTGAATCCATAATCCAAGCAAGAAAAAATGGAGTTTTTGTTTCATTAAATCTTTTATTTTTCCCCGGAGTCACAGATACGGAAGATGAAGTTGAAGCATTAATTGAACTTGTTGGCAGCACTGGAGTAAGTTTTATTCAACTACGGAACCTAAATATTGATCCAGAATTATACATTGATTTATTTGATGAAATAGATTTTGGCCCAGCTATGGGATTTGCAAACTTCAAAAAAAGATTGCTTAAGCAATGCCCGTGGCTTCACTTTGGATATTTTAACCCTTGGCTTGGCGACAAGGCTGAAATTACAGCCCCCATGCCCGGTGAATGGCAAAAAAGTGTCTTTATATAGCCAATAATTTTTTTGCAAATTTATTTAAGGAAATGCTGATTAAATCAATTAGTCAAAAAACATATTGTGCGTTTCCTTACAAAGTAGGTAATTGTGCCTACTTTG
>CAYJPT010000102.1:0-8584 GCA_964372165.1 uncultured Desulfovibrionaceae bacterium
GTGTGCCTTTCTGATTTATTCTGCTTGCAGAATAAATCAGCATTTCCTTAAAATACAATATAATTTTTATGCCCTGTCTTAATTATGAATACTTTTTATACTAAAAAGCCCTATTCCATTTTATTTTTTTTCCGTATATATAGAGAAGCAAGGGTTGTGGAAAATATGACTTCCTTAACTCATAATATTTTGTATAATAAAATAAGTTAAAATACTATTATCAATAGACATTAAAACAAAATTAAGCTAAAATTAGCATTATCTGCAATTTTTAGAATACAATAAATATCTGTAATTACTAGGAGTATCTATGCGAGACAGTCATCAACGCTATCAGATTGAAGGAACAGATTTTGATGCAGTGTACAACCGCAATGAATTTATGGTACGTACTGAACTTAAAAAATATATTGAGAATAACAATGAGCATAATCTCAGCCCTAAAGATATTCAAGATATTTACGCACTTACCTTGAACAGCTTTCCCCCGCACTATGTGCATAGAGGCACTATAGTTTTATTTCCTAATGTTCGTCGTGCTGATATTTTAAGCCTAATTAAAAAGAATGTACTATTTGTCACCAGCCGACCAAAAGATTAAATTAATTTCCTGCTGCACAAAGATATAAATATTTAACGTATATATTTTAATTCTGCTAAGGTCAAAACGATCGACTAATCCAGATCGTTTTGACTAAGTGGTTACCACTCAAAAAAATATAAATATTCAATTCTTTATCAACCTCGTTAGCTTTTTCATGTGTCGCTCAGCCTCACTATAAATACACCCACAATAATTTTGCCTGTACAATTCAAATTCCTTTGCTAAGTCTATTCCTTGCTGCCAAGAATCACGAAAATCATCATAATAAAACTCAACTTGATACTTACTTGCTGCTATATGTGCTTGGCTTTGTATTAAACTATGATTTTGATAACGAGAGTAAAGCAAGGATGAGCAAAAAGCATCACAATCAAGTTCCTTTGCATAACTTGCACAAATGTCAAAACGTGATGCATAACAATATGCACATCGATTTTGATCTGTTGAATGTATTTCGCTTGCAATTCTAGTCCAGTTTTCGATATTCCACACTTCGTCACACCAAATCATTGCTAAGTCTAATTTCAGTGCACATTGAAGCATAGCTTCACGACGCTTTAAATATTCACTCAATGGGTGTATATTGGGATTAGCAAAAAATCCAGTGACCTTGTGTCCTTGCTGGCGTAAACGCAACACAGGCATAATAGCACAAGGTCCACAACAAAGGTGTAATAATATATGCATTTAAGCTTTCCTCAAGCTTTTTTAAAGTTTTAGTAAATATTTACTAAAATTTTACTAAAAATTACCTAAAAATAAATTTAATATTATTAGCTACTTTACATCATGCATACGCACTTCAATAATTTTATTCAACTGCTTTTCAAGATCACAAATGCGCTGACGTTTACGGTTTAATAGATATAAAGCCAATTCCGGTGAGGTTTCAAATGCAAAACTGTCATTTTGAGTTGCCAAACCTTGACGCATCATTTCGCGTAAGGCTTGTAAAGATTGCCATTCGAGGTTTCTGCGCATACCAGTACCACGACAATGTGGGCAAGACTCCATTGTAATAGCTAAGGCAGATGACGCAGTGCGTTGGCGTACAACTTCAAGCAAGCCAAAGGAAGAAATGCGCCCAATATCATGCCGTGCCCTATCGTTTTTCATGGCTGTGCGTAATGTTTTTTCTACCTCACGCACATGACTTTTATCACGCATTTCAATAAAATCTATAACAATTTGTCCGCCTATGTCTCGTAAACGTAGATGCTTTGCTATAGCTTCAGCAGCTTCTATATTTGTTTTTAAGGCCATAGATGCAAAATTACCTTTTCCGGATATTTTACCGGAATTAATATCTATGGCCATAAGTGCTTCAGTTTGATCAAAAACAAGTCGTCCCCCTGAAGGTAAGACCACCTCACGAGAGTAAATTTGCTCTAATTGTCTTTGTACAGCAAAACGTTCCCATAAAGTTTGACGTACATCTGAATGGACACGTACCAAATCTTTCTTACGTGGAAATAATAATGCAACAATTTCACGTAAACTTTCTGCCATTTCTGCATTATCAACCCATACTTCATGTACATCATCGGCAAGATAATCTCTAATAGCCCGCTCTGCCAGTTTTGGTTCTTGATAAACTAATAAGGGTGCAGACTCATTAACGCCACGTTTACGAATTTCACGCCATACGCGTTTTAGATATTGTAAATCATTTTTTAAGGTAGTCTTTGAAGTGCCAGCACTAACAGTACGCACAATAACTCCAAGCCCTACCCCAGGATCAATACCCGTCATCATTTCCCGCAAGCGTGTTCGTTCTTCGTCATTATCAACTTTTCGTGAAATACCGATTTGCTCCTGCCCAGGTGTTAATACCAAAAATCGACCAGCTAGGGAAAGCCAAGTAGTTAAAAAAGCACCCTTATTACCAGTTGGCTCTTTAAGTACTTGAACAAGTATTTCTTGCCCGGGTTTTATAACATGCTGAATGGGTGGATATTTTTTACCTTTTTGCGGTTCATGGTGGCTTTGATAATACTCAGGGTGTATTTCATCAATTTGTAAAAAACCATTTTTGCCCGACCCATAATTAATGAAAGCTGCTTGCAAATTGGTGTCTACATTGTGCACAACACCTTTATAAATATTGCCCTTCGTTTTAACTTGATGTTGCATTTCCAAATAATATTCGTGAATTGCGCCTTCTTCAGTAAACACAACTTCTACTTGCTCACCGGAAACAACACTTATAAACATAGTACGGCGTTTAGAGGTTACCACAGATTTTTTACCCGAAGCAACTCTTGCTCTACCTGGTTTGCCCTCAGTTACAGATGTACTTTGTACAGCTTTTGAACGAGCTGTAGTCTCAACACTGTCTTCTGCTTCTTCCAAAGGCTTGATTGCACGCTGTTTAGTGCGCTTCCCTCGTCCACCACGCCTTCCTCTGCGGCTTTTGGATAAAGTATTTTCGGCTGATTCATCGCTTTCTGTAATATTTACAGCCTGTTCTACTTCATTGTTGCCATCGTTACTTGCTGTAATGTCTACATCTTTTTTTGAATTAGAAAGCTGTGTATCATTTGAATTTGTTTTGGAGGGTTTTGTGGGCGTTTTTTTAGGTGCTTTTGTAGCCTTTGATCCATCTTCTTCAGAAAGAATTGGCTTTTCAATCACCGTTTGTTTAGTGGAAGCCGAAGTCTTTTTTCTACCTCTAGCAGTAGTGGATTTAGTAGATTTTTTAGCTAAGCTATTTTCTTCGAGTATCTGGGGTGAAGACATTTCGCTAATTATTTCAGCACTTACTTCAATCTGAGTATCATCATTTACAGCAGCATTAAGAAGATCTGTATCTTTTGGGGCTGTATTTCTCTTAGGTTGAGTCCTAGGTTTTGCGCTTGTTTTCGCTTTAGACCCACTCCTAGGCACAGATGAATTTTTAGCTTTTGTATTCCTTTGTGGGGTTGGTTTGGCACGCGTAGCAGTGCTTGCTTTTGATGAATTACTATTTTCAACTATATTATTTTCATCAGTATTTTTTGCAACGCTTTTTGGTTTACGAACATTTTTAGGAGCAGAAACATCGTCTATTTTGTTATCATTGATCATAAAAATCCTTAAGTAAAAATTTTCAGCAATTTATACACGTGCTGAATGTGCTCTGCGCTGCATCACCTTTTATATAATAAGATAAACAAGTAACAAATTATTTGAATTTAAGGGGCGCGCAGTTTAATTGATTGAAACAGTACAGATTATTTTGTGTGGCTATATATTTGCTAAGAAAATAAATTTTCTGTATCAATCTTTATGCAGTTTACGTTTTTTTTAAAAATATGCAAGTATTGTATTAATAGCTAAAAAAAAAAGCCTCTGCACAGTAAGTATGCAAAGGCTTTCAACTTGACTATGCTGGAACTTCGTCCAAGACTTCATCTTTCTTATATACTGGTTCTATTTCATTGTTTTGATTGATAATATCATCCTTTTCAGTAGAGCTTAAAATAGCCTGTAGGCGATCTTCGTCCTCATGCGATAGTGATGATTTAATAATCACTCCGCCAGTACCTTGTAATTCATCCAAAACTTTATCAGTAATGTCACTATGCACTAATATAAAAAGAACAGATGAACCAGGATTTAAGTTTTTTGATAAAGTTTTCATAAAGTTATCATCTATACCAACATCTGCTAAAGCACCTGCAACCGCACCAGTACCAGCACCAACAACAAAACCAAGCAAAGGATTTAGAAAAATAAGTCCAATTAGCACCCCCCAAAAACCACCGCTTAACGCACCGCCAGCAGTTAGGTTATGCATTTGGTGTAATTTAATTTTTCCATTTTCTTTGCGTGTTGCCACCACGGCATCTTCTAAATCCACAAGATATTCTTTTTGCATTTGTAAAAAATGCAATCGCACTTCAGTGGCTTTTAATTCCGAACTATACATTACTGCAATTAAATTTCTCATAATTTTCCTCTATTTTTATTTTTATACATAACACTTACAGTCTATTTCTCAAATCATATTAGCCAATATGATGAATAAATCATAGTAAATTTACTTAATCATTTTTAAACTACGAATTTTAAAAATAGCTTATTATGCACATAGCTAAAAATAGCATCAAAAAATTAAAAAAAGCAAATAAAATATATTATTATCAAGTTAAAAAATCATATTAAAATACAATTTTGCAGTTAAATAAAATAAGCTCATAACAATTTTTTTCACAACCAACACTTTGCAAAAAATTAAAAAAAATCCTACACAATTGCGTAGGATTTTTTTTAATTTAATAAGTCTATGCTAAAAACATGTGCTTACTTAAAAACACCAATACACTTAAATTGCACTACAAACGAGTATTTACAGATGGCGTAACTTTTGCTGGCCCGGCAGAAGTATCAACTAACAGGTGGCGTATGTCATCTGTAATTGGCACAGTGGCTGTACCCATGGCAATAACTTCATTGCTTGGCGTATGAATTAAACGCATACTAAAGCGTACCTGTTCTAAAGTTACTAAATATGTGCCGGCAAGTACAAGTTGGCTTGTCGCATTACGATTTGCAAGTAGCTTTGTATCACGAGTTAAGAGCATTTCACCCTGTCTTTTTTGGAAGAAAATTTCCTTACCCTTGCGCAACTCTTGAAACCTATAGCCCATACTTACCATCCAGCGGCTTATCTCTTCACTCATTTGACGAGCAAGAGGACATGATACTTCGAGATTATTAATATTAACAGGTACAGTTGCCATAACCGTAATACTATTTCGTAATTGAGCTTGACGAGCTGCCAATTCTTTTGATGTTGTAGTAACAATATGTACATTACCACGCTGCATTATTTGGTCATCCAACTGTATAGCTATGTTATCTGCAGCCTTAGGTGCGTAAGCTCTTCCCATAGGACGCATGGTACAACCTTGGCTAACAAAAACCACAAAAACTAACAACAAAAGGAATAAATTTTTCATACTATTCTCAACGTAAGGTTCTAATTTGTAAATCAACAATTTGCAATTCACGCTGTAATGCATCACGTAACTCAGCACTATTGCTAGTTGTAAGAGCAAGTAATAAGTGCTTTCTTGCTAATTCATAACGATGATAATGTCTATATTCATCAGCAAGTTTCCAATGACGTCTAGTCTCCTTAGGTACTGCTACTCCACCTAAGTATTGTGTATCATCATCAAACTCCCCAGTGGTCAAAGCCATGGCTGGACTAGCAAACATTAGGCAAACAACACAATAAGTGAATATATTAAATATTTTTTTCATAAGCAACCCTGATATTGTATTAATATTGCACTCCATAAAGTCCCGGTCCTTTTGGTACTTGCGCAGAACTTTTCCAAGGAGCAGGCTTTATGTGCAAAGTGCCACTAGATAATCCTAGTGTTGGTTTCATACTTTGAGCTTGCATAATGGGGGAAATAACAGGCTGAGAAAGTCTATTAACCAAAGCATTATTAACAAGAACAAGCTGCCCAGTACGCAATACCATTCCATCCCAAGCCCGTACAAGACGAGCATTTACAAAGGTTGCACCTTGGTCATGATGATATGTTCCAACAATGACAGCTGACCATTTGCCCTTAGTACTTACAAAACCTTTTCTTAACAGAGCAAAATCACCTTGCCCAAGTACAATATCAATATTGTCTGTAAGTCTATACTCTCGCACCGGAAATCCTCGCTGATTAAATTCATAAATAAGACTTTCAGCAAAAAGATTACCAAGTGAGCTAGTTTGAGTTTTATTATTAAGGTTAACAAAAGACGAAGGCATGGCTACAAGGCCTGTTAACAAGCTATTGTCTGTAGTGGCAAGCATTTGATCAGCTAATTCTCGGATTTTTAATTTAATCTCCTGAGCATCAACATATTCTGCATCTAATGCCGATGGTGCTTTCTTGGCACACCCTGCTGCCAGTAAAGCTTGAAATAACAAAGCGAACAAAAGAAAACGTGTTAAGATACGCATAAAAACTCCCGCGGCCTAACATCGAAATTAATTTATGATGCAAGCCTATAAGTCTTTTCGACCTACACGTCATAAACTTTAGAAATTGTCTTGCATTATCCGTAACGAGTTAAAATACTTTTTAAAATTATAAATTTACCCACCGAAACTAAAATACAAGCTTCTCTATATAGCTATAATCTTTAATCGCCTTTATAAAAATAAGACCTTAAGAAACAAGTAAACGTCGAATATGCACCTTTCGCAACTCTAAACGGGTCAAAAGTATTAGTTTTTCTTGACGCAACTTATGAATATCTTGTGCGTAAAAGATTCCAGCAGCTGGATCTTCTGAGGCAAGCAAGGTGCGTAATGCAGAGTCATTTTCTTCAAGTAATACATTAATTGTTGCTATCTCCGCTTCCAATTCCGTCTTGGTCTGCGGCAATGATGCGTCGTCTGACAGGTTTTTCATCTACTTGCTCCAGAATTTGTTTTTTAATGTGTGGACTAGGTAAAGCATTATATAAATTCCAAAACTGCGGATAAAGTATTGTTACAACTCCGGGGTTGCTTAATTTCAAATGTGGCTTCACAAAAGCACACAGAGCAAAGGCCATAGCCCAATAAACTGAAGGGGCACTCCAGCTAACGTCACTATCTTCATGGTGACTAATAGGCACAAGCTTATTTTCTGCATCTACCTCAAATCCAAAATAACTTAAAAATGCATGAACAATTTCAATGTCAACACCTTGTGGTAAATTAGGAAGATATGATTGATGACCCTGTAAAGCTGTACAAAGTGCAAAAGTTAAGGACAGTGGGATAAAACGATCATCCAATTCTGTTGCATCTATAGGTGCTTGTGGGGCAGGCAAACCATCTTTGTACATTGATACAACACAATCTTCATTCACGTTAATATCAAGACCACTTTGGGTCAAAAGACCCTGTACAGCATCACCCAAAGGACATTTTGGCCAAAGACCGTTTAGCTCTACACTGCCACCATTTATAAATGGTAATGCCAAAAGATATGCAGCAAGGCTCATTTCCATACCAATATTTGGTTCTTTAGGCGTAGTTATAGAACTTGGGTAAACCTTAAGTTGCTTATCCGTTCTTTGCACTTGTGCAGATGAAGGCTCAAGCACACTCAATGCCTCTTCAATTATTGCATCTGCTTGAGGGTGTTTTTGCAAGTCAAAAGTCATACCTTTTTCCCAAAATGGTGCAGCCAAAATTAAACCCAAAGCCACATCGGCATGAATATCATCCGGAATAGCAATGAAATCTGGCAAAACTCCTGAACATTCGAGGCGTAAAGGAAATCCTAAAGTACTTGGTATAGCATTGGAAAGACGAGCGCCAAGCAATGGCAAAAAACGTCGCAAAGAAGTAAAGTCTGCAAGTTTTAACTTTGTTTCACCGGTAAACTTAGCCCTAGAAACATTACCAACATAATGACCTAATAATAAATAAAAATTCAGTTCATCATCTCCAACAAAAATGACTTTGTCAGGCAATGACAATCCACCACCTTCACGGGCACGCATAGTACCATCTTCGTCCCATGCAAGAGATGTGGCACATTGATTAAACATCTTAATACATTCGATATTTGCATCACTTAAAAGACCTGGTCGCAATAGCAAAGCAGAGCCAGAAGCTCCAGCTAAACTCAAATATAAACGCCCACGACGACTCACTAAAGGCGCATGCATATTCATATTGATAGCTTCTTTTGTGGGGGCAAGATTAAAAGCCACGCGCTTTTCTGCACCAAATTCTTGCTTAGCAGAAAATTCAATTTCTTGAAATAATGAGAATAATTGTCGGACAATGCGAGGGTCTTTAGTCATTTGAGTAGCATTTTTTTCCCATGAAGCTCGCAATTGCTTTTCTTCACGAGGATCAAGATAGCCTTGTTTTGCTTTCATCTTATCTATAATATTACAGCGTCTTGCAAGCATTTTTAAAATATCTCGATCCATATTCATAATGGTCTCACGCAAAGGTGGACGCTTATTCAAAGCAGATGG
>CAYJPT010000103.1:0-8542 GCA_964372165.1 uncultured Desulfovibrionaceae bacterium
GCAAAGCCAGCGGAAGCCGCAAAGCCAGCGGAAGCTGCAAAGCCAGCTGCAGCCGCAAAGCCAGCGGAAGCTGCAAAGCCAGCTGCAGCTGCAGCTAAACCAGCCGCAAAGCCAGCTGGAGCACCTGCTCAAGATGCACCTAAGGCAGCTTCTTCTACCATACGTGTGGACCATGAAAAACTTGACCACTTAATGAATTTAATTGGTGAATTGATAATCAATAGAAACCGTTACACACTTATTGCGCGTTCATTGGAAGATGAAACAACTGAAGTTGACATAGCGCATGTGGCACAAAGTTTATCTGAAACTACGTATGCTATGGCACGTATATCAGATGACTTGCAAGACACAATAATGAAAGTGCGCATGGTTCCGGTGGCATCAGTATTTTCACGTTTTCCACGCCTAGTTCGTGATTTATCACGTAAAAGTGGTAAAGAAGTGGATTTGATTATGGAAGGTGAAGAAACAGAACTTGATAAGAGTGTTGTTGAAGTTATAGGTGATCCTCTTGTACACCTTATTCGAAATTCCGTGGACCATGGTATTGAATCACAAGAAGATCGAATAGCAAATGGCAAGCCTGTAAAGGGACGTGTAGTTTTGCGTGCATACCATAAAGGTAACTCCGTAGCCATTGAAATTGAAGATGATGGTAAGGGTATTGACCCAGAAAAAATGCGTGAGGTTGCAATTCGCAAAGGTATCATAAGTGCAGAAGATGCCAAGCAGCTTGATGACCGTGAAGCTATGGAGTTGATTTTTGCACCTGGTTTTTCTTCAGCAGAAACCATTACCGATATTTCCGGTCGAGGTGTTGGTATGGACGTTGTGCGCACCAATATCAAAAACCTTAAAGGTAGTGTGAATATTACATCTGAAATTGGTAAGGGTACACGCTTTACCTTGTTATTACCGTTAACCTTGGCTATTATTGATGCACTTATGGTTAATGTTGCAGATGAAATGTTTGCAATCCCACTTGATGCAGTATCTGAAACAACTAAGATTGAAGCAGAGCTTTTAACTGATATTAAGGGACGTAAAGCCGTAACTTTACGTGGTGAAGTATTAGGTGTGGTAGAGCTTTCAGAACTACTTAATTTACCACGGCCTGAGGAAGAGCCAGAAGTGCTTTCAGTGGTTGTAATACATGATAATGACAGACGGTTAGGAGTTGTAGTTGATAGATTGCTAGAACGACAAGAAGTGGTTATTAAGCCCCTTGGATCATACCTTGGTGATTTGAAAGGTATTTCAGGTGCCACCATTATGGGAGATGGTTCAGTAATCTTAATCCTTGATCCGCATGAAGTGTATAGTATGTCAACATCTAGAGCAGCGATTTAAGATATATATGTGAATATAACCGTATAACTGCTTTGTACTAAAAGTTCTTAAAGGCAATAAGAAGAGGAGAATAATCCACTTTTTATTGCCTTTTTGTTAATTAGTCGACGCTTTAAAAAGTATTTCTGCTTGTAACATGATGTTTTTATAATTAAAATAACTTAATAATGATTGAGCTTGAATGTTCAATTTATTTTAATTAATAACATATATAGAGCAATAACATAGTTATGTCGTGTATTGATGTTGGATTTAAAATATGTCTTTTTACGCTATAAATCTCTGTAAAGTAACAATTTTTTTATTTTTTTATTGATAATTTTTTATTTTGACTTTATAAGGGAGGCAGGACATACTTTTTTTAAAAGGTAGTCATATTAAGATGTACAAGTGAGTTTAAACTTTTACATTGTTAGTGCTGGCTTTTTATCATATAATTACCCCTTATAATAATATATTTATTTGATAAAAGTTTGAAAAGATAAAGTTTTTGTGAAATTGTTTTGATTTGACATTTATTTTTTTAGATGATTTTAGGGTTCTATTTGAAAGAATTGTGAAAAAAATAACAATTAAGTATGATTTTTGCTTAATGTTATGATTAGCTATAAATTTGTTCTTCATTTATACTTTGCAGAATAAGTACAGCTGCTGTTTTGTTTTTTTTCACATGTGCAGTTGATTTTATAATTGGTCATGGCACCATTTGGTGAAAAGCTAGACGTATACATTGTAAAGCCGAATATCTTAATATTTAGTTTTACATGTGTTGTTTGGTAGCAGTGTTTTTTGTTGACTGTTTAAAATTAAATTTTGCGATAATGCTGTTTTAATTTGTTCACCTGTAATGCGAAAATGAGTTATGTTATGAAACATTTTGTAAATTCTGCCCTGAGCCTTAAGATAAAATTGCCACTTTCAATAGTAATGATAGTTATTATTGCCTTTACTATATCAACCATTTTAACATTGAACAATTTTACCTCTGTTGTACATTCTGTGCGTGATAGTCACTTGCAAAGTGCAGCGGAGGTTATTGGCGAAAATATTGACACCCAAATTAAACAAGCTGGCCGAGATATGGTCATGGCTGCATCACTACCAAATGTATTGCAAGCAGTAGAGATGCCACCAGCTTTACAAGCTTCACCAAAATACATTAAGACTCGTGCTTATCTTACCACCTTATTTGAGCGTATTTTGCTGGCCTATGGATATTATAATGCGTTCTATATTGTTAACGAAAAAGGTGAATATATTGTTGGCACAGCTCCCTTGGCACAAAATTTGATGGAAGGAGAAGACAGTATACCATTTAAAGAGGCTATGAGTAAAAATGGTTTTAGCATAGGGCCAACTTTATATAAAGCGGATGTTGAGCGCGTAATAGTACCAATTTTTTTGGAAGTAGTTTATAATGGTTATGGTGGTGCGTTGGTAAGCTCTCTACATATTTCAAAAATAATTAACACAGCCATACGAGAATCACCAAATACTGATATGATTTCTATGGTATTTGCTGTTAATGATTCGTCATATGTGGAAATTAGTGAAAGTTCTCATGATACTATACCTTTGGGTCCTTGGGTGAATGCATTTAAGGGTAAAACGTCCGGCATATTGAATGTTTCTATAGAAGGCGCTGAACATGCTGTAGGATATTACAATGTTCCGCAGACGGACATTTATGCTATTGCTGTGGCTAAAGAAAGTTATATGCTTTTGCCATCTACTATATTGCGACACTCGACATTAATTACTAATGCTGTAACTGTTCTTATAATAATGCTTTGTGTTTGTTATTTTACAGTGCCTGTTGCAAAAGATATTTCACATTTAAGCCTATTTGCCAAGTCTATTACTGAAGGTAAGGAGGGTATGCTTTTATCCTCACCACGCAAGGATGAAATTGGGCATTTAACTGTAAGTCTTGGGCATATGGTTAGTACATTGAAAGATATGGTGGTGCGTTCTGAATCAGCTACCAAGGCTAAGAGCGACTTTTTGGCCTGTATGAGTCATGAAATCAGAACTCCCATGAATGGCATCTTGGGTACAACATACTTAGCTATGCGCTCAGATCCAGGTGAGACACAATTAAATTATTTAAAACGCATAGATACTGCTGCCAAAACATTGCTTGGTGTTATTAATGATATTTTAGACTTTTCTAAAATCGAAGCTGAAAAGATGGATATTAATAACATTACTTTTCGCATTTCAACTATGCTTACTTCCATGCGTGATATGTTGCAACCAAAAAGTGATGAGAGAGACATTTGGCTTGATTTTTCCGTAGACGAAAATGTACCGGATATTATTTTTTGTGATCCTTTACGTTTGTCACAAATTTGTATTAACTTGTGTTCAAATGCTATAAAATTTACTAGTGTTGGGGGGGTGCATATGCATATCTCCATAGCAGAAAGAGATAAAGAAAATATTGTCCTTTTAATTAGTGTGAAAGATACAGGTATTGGTATAAAGGCTGAGGAACAAGAACATATTTTTGATTCATTTGCACAGGCTGATAATTCAACAACACGCAAATATGGCGGAACGGGATTGGGACTTGCTATAAGTAAAAGTCTTGTACATCTGCTTGGTGGAAATATATGGGTGGATAGTACTTTTAATACAGGTAGTACTTTTTCATTTACGGTAAAGGTGATAGAAGGCTTTGAAGCTGACCTTGAGGAAGTAAATGAGTCTGTTATACCAAGCATTGAACAATCTATACCTAATTTACGTATATTGCTTGTTGAAGATAATGAAATAAACCAAGAAATAGCTCTTGAAATTTTAAAGAATATGGGTGGTATTGTTACTTTGGCTCACAATGGTGCTGAAGCTGTATCCATTTTTGAACAAGAAGAATTTGACCTTATTTTAATGGATATACAAATGCCAATTATGGATGGCTTAACTGCTGCCCAAACTATACGCAATAGCTCTCACCCACTTGCCCATGGTATCCCCATTGTTGCAATGACAGCACATGCTATGGCAAGTGATAGAGAAAAAAGTTTGCAAGCTGGCATGAATGACCATATTACAAAACCACTGAAAATAGATGAACTATATAATGTATTAGTGTTTTGGGGTAGTGCCGTAAGGTCAGAAAAAAAGATTGGCTGATTATAATTTGAATACTAATTTGATGTATTATGCTTTGTAATGATATTGTTTTATTTAATGATATATGGTGTTAATTACTTAGTACTTGTTCAATTATGATAGTTAGTATAGCTTTATCTTGGAAAAATTGCTAAAGTGACTTTTTGCATCAATAATATTGATGTATAATGGCAAGACTGTTTACCTGTGGGGGGGTGTATGTTTTTGCGCATCATTAATTCTATCTTTATTGTTGCTATAGTCGTTTGTACTGTATTGTACACGTGTTCGGTTGTGATACAAGCCAGTGAAAGTGTAGATAAAAAACCGAAAATTGGTGTATTTATCTTTAGGTCAGATGATGCATATATTTCATTGGTTACAAAATCTATCCAAGAATCGCTTAAATATAAGGCTGACCTTACTGTTTTTGATGCCCAGCAGGATCAAGTATTGCAAACTGACCAGCTCGTTAAATATTTAGGTAGTGGGGTAGACGCTGTAGCAATAAATCTTGTAGACGTAAAAGTTGGTCAATCTATAATAAATTTAGTGCATAATAAAGGAATACCCTTAATTTTATTTAATAAAGAGCCAGATTTGAAGTCCATTAAAAACTATAGGCAAACACGTTTTGTTGGGTCTAAGGCTAGACAATCAGCTATATTACAAGGTAAAATTATTAGTGAGCTTTGGCATGCAAACCCATCCTTTGATAGAAATAATGATGGTGTCTGTAACTATTTGATGTTACAAGGAGAAATAGACAATCCTGAGTCTTTGTTGCGTACTAAGTTGAGTGTAGTGCAAGCCCGCAAGGATAATGTCAAAATGCAGCAAGTAGGTGATACTATTATTTGTAATTGGGATGCAGAATGCGCTCATAATGCAACTTCTCTGGCATTAAAAATTTATAAAAAAGAAATAGATATGATTATTTCTAATAATGATTCTATGGCACTTGGGGCCATTGAAGCCTTGCAAGAAATTGGTTTTAATGTTGTGAATGGTGAAAATGTAATTCCTGTGGTTGGTATAGATGGCATTCTTGAGGCAAAAAAAGCAATTGCTCAAGGCATTATGCATGGTACAATTGTGCAGGATGCACAAGCAATGGGTAAATGTGTTGCAACTATGCTATTAAATGGGGTTGAAAAAAAGCCTTTTTTAGAAAATTTGCCATATAGTTGGGATAAAAGTGGTGTTGCCATACGAATTCCATATTATACACATGAACGTAAATAGTAGTTGAACTTGTAAAGTCTAATTGGAGATTGTAATGAAGATTAATGAAAAAGCGAATATTGATGCAGCGACTCTTAATGAATATTTTCATCATAGTGATTCATATGCTACGCGTTTGGGAATTGAGATTATTGAGGTTGGGGCAGACTATGCTGTTGCCAGTATGCCTTTGACAGATACCCATCGTAATGGGATGGGCAATGCCCATGGAGGCGCAATATTTTCTCTTGCAGATATGGCCTTTGCCGCCGCTGCTCATGCCAGCGGGCTATTTTATGTAAGCACTCAGGCTAGTATCTCTTTTCTTGAGCCTGGGCGAATTGGCCCACTGCGTGGCGAAGCAAAAAAAGTACGCTGTGGCAAAACATTAGCAGTTTATAATGTCAGCATTAAAGATGTAGATGATACTCAAGTGGCCATTGGTATTATAATGGGTTATAATACCAAAATACCAATTGACAAATTGGATGAATTCAAAGCATTCGGTTGTAAATAATATAAACTAAGCGTAATATAATATTTTTACTACTTTTGGGCGTGAAATATCAGTTGAGTTGGATGCATTTTTAATCTATAAATTAAGTAGTCGACGCTGAAAACACAATAATCTTTTGAAATAAATTGTTTTTACAACTCAAACAGACGAATAAAATTGCCAAAATTAAGCATATGAAATACGATTTTTTGGCAATTTTGTGGTGCAAAAAATATTTTTTTACGAACGGCTATTTACTTATACAACCATAAATTAAAATAATTTTAGCATTATTAAACATTGGTGTGCTTTTCATATGTGATATATTTATGTTTTATTAAGTAATTTGTGTAATGCAGTAATTAAAATATAATTGGGTATTGTATGTCTCAAGAAAAAATAGCAACTAACACAAACAATACACAAAATGATGTATTACAATCGCCTAAGCGTGATCAGAGTGTACCGCACGTTGATTATGGTGAGGGGTTGCATAGTATTTTATTTGATGCAGAAAAAGAAGAAAGTGCTTTTCACAGCGAAGCAAAAAGAATTTATCAAAATAGCTTGTATAGAGTTTCAGCTTATGTATTTAGTATTAATGTAATTGTACTTATTTCAATAAGCATACTACTTGATTTTCATGAAAAAAATTACAGCATATTAGTTCCATTGTCATCAATGTGTATTCCTGCTGTATTTGCACTTTTGTGGCTACAAAATGAAAAGAGAAACCCAGCCGTGCCCTTGTTGATTTTAGGCTGCAGTGCAACGCTTTTATGCGGATATGTTCTTATTGCAGAGGGATCACCAGACGGTAGTTCAATGCTTTGGATAGCAATTTTTCCTAGCACTATAGTGCTTTACATGGGATTACGCTATGGCACTGCTGCTTTTATTTTGTTTTATGCTTTTTTAATAGGTCTTTTTTTCACACCTATGGGGTCAGTTATGTCAGTGCAACTGACTGATTCTATGGAATTACGCCTTTTAATAGTGTGTTTTGGGAGTTTTATATTTGTATGGTGTCTTGAATTTGCAAGGTTTAAGACTACTCTTGCTTTACATAGTGTTGCATATCGTATTGAGCAATCAGCGCTTACGGATAGTCTGACAGGTCTTGGTAATAGGCGTGACTTTGATCGTAGTTTAGCATGGACAATGGGGCGCGCGGAGCGAAATAATACAACTTTTTCACTATGCATTATTGATATTGACCACTTTAAAAAAGTGAATGATACTTATGGGCATGCGGTTGGAGATCAAGTTCTTGCTCACATTGCTAAAGAAGTAGAAACACAAATTCGTAATGCCGATTGCTTGTTTCGCTGGGGGGGTGAAGAGTTTGCCATAGTTATGCCAACTACCACGCTAGACAAAGCTGTAGCAGGTTCTGAGCGCATTCGTAAGCATATAGAAAAAACACCGTTTATGTTAAAAAATGAGCAAGTTTATTTGACAATCAGTATTGGTATTTATTCTGGGACAGAAACCAAGGATGCTCAACATGTATTGCGTGTGGCAGATCAATGTTTATATAAAGCTAAATCCACCGGACGTAATAAGGTTGTTGGCAGCATTTAATGTGCATTGTACTATATTAACAACAAAATTATATTTTAATGAGGAGAAGTTATGTTATCTGTTCGTGTATTAATGGTTGCCTTAAGTTGTGTTATGTTGCTTGGTGCATGTGGGCCTAAGAAAGCTGTAACACAAGAAAAAAAGACAGTGAAAGAGGCAAAAGAGGACTGCTTCCAACAAGCACAAAGTATGTATAATAACACTATTAACCCTGCAAGTGCCAGTAGTAATGATTATTTTGTAATGTGTATGCAAAGTCAATATGGATATACATTGGAACAAATCAATAATACTGACAACATAAGTGTTAAAAATTATGAGACATCTAGTAATTAAACTGACAGCAAAAGATGTTAAAGCAGGATACAATAAAATATTGTTAAAAAAATAAGTCTATTTAAAAAATAATAAAATTGCCAGAAAATAGCTTGCATGCTATTTTTGTCCTATCTTAGCTAAGTGGTTTAAATGTGCAAGGAGTATATAATCAATTTATAAGTTGTTGCCACCCCGAGTCATATTTTTTAGAATAAAACAAGGCGCAAAATTAACAATTTATTTTTAAAAATTATAAAAATATTTCTTGACTAATAAAGCAACTTTGCGTAAAACCATTTCTCACGGCGCATTGATGCACCGTTAGCGTCCCCATCGTCTAGCCCGGCCCAGGACATCGCCCTTTCACGGCGACGACAGGGGTTCAAATCCCCTTGGGGACGCCAAATGTGAGTACAATAAAGGACATTAAGGTAGATAAAGCCTTAATGT
>CAYJPT010000104.1:0-8488 GCA_964372165.1 uncultured Desulfovibrionaceae bacterium
CTCATCTGTCAGTCGTATGTACAGTATGGGCAATCTTTGCAAGCGGTTTGGAGAATTTATCGCGGGAGATTATTCAACAGAAAAAGAAAAATTGCCCGTCGAACCTGTAAGCACGGTTAATCTTGCGGAATGGGAGGCGTTTATAGAAGAAAAACGCCATTTCAGACGTCCAAACCCCATAAAAAAACGAAACCAAGAAATTGCTAAGGCGAAAGAACGCCATAAGGAAGAGCGTAAACATGTAATAAATACTTTAAAATCGCACGGAATTTCTATTCTTAATATCGCCCGATATTTTTTAGCTAAACAGCAAAAAGAGGAATTGCAGACCATTCACGAAGAATATAAGAAAAAACCGAAAGTGCATACTCCATATTCAAATTTTGAGACTTGGCTTACTCAACAAAATTTACATCAAGAAGCTAATAAATGGCGATACAGACGACCACTTGATGAAATTCGGCGAGGTGCAATAACCATTTCAGACGACACTTCGGAAGAAAATCAATCTATAGAGGCAAGGAGCTTTGAGAAATACTCCCAAGCTATAGGGGCTAGTCGCTATCGAGTTACTTGTCTGAAAATGGAAAAAGACGGCAGTAAAAAAGTCTTTGTTCTCGACAAAAGAAATGGAGAAAGCAAAGGCTTTACGGCAGAAGAAATGCCCCACAGATTGCCACAAATGCAAAGACTTCAAAATAGTATGGAGAATATCTACTATACGCCTTTATCAGACGACAAGCACCATATCTTAATTGATGATATGACAGCAGAAAGCTTAAGGAGATTTAAAAGAAATGGTTATGAACCTGCTGTAATTTTGGAAAGCTCCTCCGATAACTATCAGTGTATATTGACAATTCCAAAATTGAATAGCTCTTTTGACCGTGAAATAGGCAATAAACTTACAAAAGGATTGAATGAAATCTACGGAGATAAGAACTTATCGGGTTGCATACACCCACACAGAGCTCCGGGCTTTGGTAATTTTAAGGCAAAATATCAAAATGAAGATGGCTCTTTCCCAAGAGTAAAATTACATAAAGCCGAAAAAACGGAATGTTCAAAAGCATTTAAAATTTCAAAAGACCTTTTACACGAATATAAAGAAAGCGAGCAAGCAAAAAAAGCCCGAGAATTAGAGGTTAATAACCCAATATCATCGCCGTTAGTCAGCGGTAGCCCAACAAAAGCTTACTATTATCATTATATCAATATCCGCAATCACATGGAAATACAAGATTTTTCAAGAATGGACGCAATGGTTGCTTTAAGAATGAGGGCGACAGGACACAGTCCACAAGCAGTCTTTGAGGCTATACAAGAATGTGCTCCCAATGTGCGTTGGAAAGAGAACAGAAATTGGGAAAAATGCGCTGAACGCACTGCCAATTATGCCTTTGGCGTTGCAGGGGATATAGCTTTACGAGATTATGAGGGCTATTTAAAATACTGGTATAAAATTGAGCACGGTGAATTTCCTAAAGAGGGAGGAACTCAAGAACAGAAAGGACAACAAGTGGAAAACCAAGCTCCTACACCACGATTTAGAATGTAAGGAGAATATAATTTTTTGTATTCAAATTTTATAATTCAGACATTAAAAAAACACACACTTAAAAAGTATTGTCTTATACGGTGTTTTTTCGTCCTTTAAGGAAAAAGCTTTGCTTTCCTTATATAATCCGCTTTATAATTATATTCTATGCCCTTAACACAAGTTATTTGCATAGAAATTTTTATATATCGGAGGCGTTATGCCAAGCTGTAATTTATCACAAGAATTTTTTGAACAACTATTAAAAAGTAAACCAAATAAAGTTATTCATTACACCGACAAAGAATTGATAGGATTTTTATTGGAATACCGCAAGACAGGTACGGGAACATGGTATTTTCGTTATTGTAATGAAAAGAAAAAAACAAGATATTTTCGTGTAGGGAGTACAGAAGACATGAACGCTCTTCTTGCTCGTGAGGGTGCGTATCGAATTTTTAGTATTATCCGTAATGGTGGAGACCCCGAACAAGAAATAGTTTCAAAGCCAATCCTTTTAACCGTAGAAAATTTTGTAACAGAGCGATATTTACCACATATAAAGCTAAAAAAACGGAGTTGGCGTGTTGATGAACGTATTTTAGCAACATATCTTTTCCCCGAATTTGGCGAACGCTTGTTCCATTCCATAAAACGCATTGAAATGATTGCTTGGCAAAACTCCTTGCCTACGCAAAATCTTCAAGCAACTTCTTGTAATCGTATACTTTCTGTTGTCAAAAGCATTTTTAATTGTGCTGTGCGTTGGGGCGTTTTAGACACTTTGCATAATCCTTGTCGAGACTTAACGCCTTTTCCCGAAATCACACCAAGCACACGCTATCTCAATCAAGCCTAAGCAGGACAAGTTCTTGCAGAGTTGAAGAACATGAAAAATAATAACAGTGCGTTGGCATTGCAATTATTTCTTTTTACAGGAGCAAGAAAAAGTTAAATTTTAACGGCACGTTGGGAACATGTAAGTCTTGAAAAACGTATTTTGACCGTACCCTTATCAAAATCTGGCAAGGCAAGACATATACCTCTTTCTGATGAAGCTTTGAAGATTATCGAGGAGCTTTCACATCATAAAAACAGTGAATGGCTTTTTCCTGCCACAGACCCCACAAAGCATTTATCATCACTCTATCGCACATGGGATAAGGTACGCCAAAAATTAGATTTGCCCGATATGCGTATTCACGATTTACGCCACTCATTCGCAAGTTTGCTTGTTAATTCGGGTTGTTCTCTTTATGAAGTGCAAAAAATTTTAGGGCATCACGACCCAAGAGTTACCATGCGTTACGCTCATCTTTCACAGTCATCACTTGTGGAAGCGGCTAATCTGGTTGGGAAAAGTATAGAGAGTTTTGATAAAAACGCAGAATAAAAAAAGGCAGTTCCAAAACACGGACTGTCAGTAACACTTCAAACAAAAACTACTGTTATTATTTGTAATTATTGAGTATTTTTTACTGTCAAGAATAGCTATATTTTGTTCTCGACAGTCGGACTGTCAGTAACAAAATATTTTTATTTGTAATTACAGAATATTATATATTGAAAGAATAGCATTTTTGGAAAATTACTAAATCATTACTAAACAAAAATATAAAAATAATATTATGTTCTAATAAGTAAGTTGTACTAAAAATTGAATGATTGCTAATTTATTGATTATATTATTTATTTTTATCTTTTTTTAATAAAAAATTTTTTAATTAAAAAAGCATTGATTTTTTACTATAAATATCATATATTAAAGGAGTTTGTTACTGACAGTCCGACTGTCGATATCAGAAATAATAAATATGAGATAAGGTATAGTGCATCTCATTTTATTTTTGATTGTTTTTCCATATAGATAATAGCATAACTCTAAAATTATGATTGTGTTAACAAGGATCATTAACATGAGGATATATACTAAGAATGATATAAAAGTTGCTTTAAGTAATCTTGAGCTAAAAGCCGGAGATTCAGTGCTCGTGCGTAGCGATTTACGTTATTTTGGGATGTTTGACGAAGGAACACGTAAATTGCCTGCAGCCATTTTTAACGAACTTGCACAACTCATTGATCTTGAAAAAGGAACAATTATTGTGCCTACAGGTTCTTTAAGTCTTTGTAATACAGAAACACCTTTTAATCCTACAGATACAAAAAGTGAACTTGGAGCTTTTTCTGAGTATGTACGAACATTGCCCGAGGCAATACGTAGTTTTCACCCTTTTTTTTCTTATACCGCTATTGGTAAAAAGGCAGATTATTTTTGTACTAACAATTCCAGACATGCATTTGGTCCGAATTCTCCAAAAGATAGAATGATAGCAGAAAATATAAAATTTATAAGTCTCGGTGCTTCTCCTAACTTCACATGTTCAACAGTTCATCATGCAGAATTTGTTGCGGGTGTTCCTTACAGATATGTCAAAGAATTTCTTCATCCGGTTATAAGAGAAAATCGTTTGGTTCGTGAGCCCTTTTATATGTACGTTACTTATCTGAATATGGATATTAAGCGGGATAAGAACAGAAAAATATGGGCTAAATATAGAAATGAGCTTCAAAAAGTTCCATTAGGATCCGGCTTTATTTATATGTACAAATTACAAGACTTTTATGAACATTGTATAAAAATGTTTCAGGAAGATATATACATCTGGCTTGAAAATGAACCGGCTATCAGACCATACAATAAATAATCAATAAATTTACGGTAAAAACTATGATAGGTATACAAGGTATTGGATCATATATTCCAAACACATATGTTGAAACAAATTCTCTTCTTGACAAGTTTAACGTAACCAAAGAATTTATCACTGAAAAAACAGGTTTTTTAAAATTGGCACGAAAAGCAAAAGATGAAAATATTGTTGATATGTGCGTAAAAGCGTATGAAGAATATTGCGTACAAAATCCGGCTGTTTCCGATATAGATTTTGATTTTATTTGTTTATGTACGCAAACTCCCGAAACAACCCTTCCACACTTATCTGCAAAATTACAATCTCGTTTGGGTTTATCACAACACTCTGCAAGCTTTGATATTTCGATCGGGTGCTCAGGGTATGCTTATGGACTTGCAATAGCAATTGCTTTTATGGAGAAAACAGGCTTAAAAAATGGATTGTTTTTTACATGTGATCCATATTCTCCACATATTGCTGATGATGATAAAAATATGCAACTTCTTTTTGGGGATGCGGCAACGGTTACACATCTTTCTCATAGCCCACTTTTTGCAGTTGGTGATTTTGCCTTTGAAACTTTTGGCGAACAAGCAAATGTATTGGCTTTAGCCGATAATGGGTTTATTCATATGGATGGAAGAGCTATATTTAATTTTGCTGTACGTCCTGTTGTAAAGCATTTGCAAGCCATACAAGAAAAAAACGAAGAGCAAGATATATATCTTTTGCATCAAGCCAGTTATTTTATGATAGATATGGTGCGTAAATCTGCACAGTTACCAACTGAAAAAGTTCCTTTCATGGCAACATATTATGGAAATACAGTTTCTTCAAGTATCCCTTTATTACTTAAAGAATGTATACATTCTGACAATTGCAACAATATAGCTATTTGTGGCTTTGGTGTTGGCTTAAGCATATCTTCGGCATTGCTGAAGAGAATACTTTCCTAATTTTAAATTTTTATGGGGTGTTTAAAATGGCAATTACAGTTCAAAATATTTTAGATATTTTATCAAGTGTGAATACAAATGCGAATATTAGCAATATTGATCCCGATAAACCCATAACTGATTACGGACTTGATTCTTTAGATATGATGAACCTCTATTTTCAAATTGAAGAAAAATTGGGTGTCTCTGTTAATGTGGATGAGAACACTGATACATCACAACTACTTTCTATAAATCAAATTATTGAATATTGTAATAAGTAGTGTCACATGCAAGATTTTACTCTTATAGCTATTCCCTTCTGGGGTGAACGAACATACGTACACTCAAGTCAAATCTTGGATTTTTTATATAGCCTTGCAAATGAAAATGCATGGAATGTTACGCATCTTTCACTTAAAATACTAAGCCCGATTAAAACTCAAATTAAATATAAAATAACCAAACAAATACCGGAAAAAGCTCCAAATGCTCTCTGTAAATTGGATTTTGAAAATAATGAATTTTTGTATGTATCTTTATACGAAGAAGGAACATTAATAAACAACAGTAGTTACGATGATGAGCTTGAACTTATTTCAAATGCTCAAATAGATTGTAAAGTCGGCAATGCAAGAATTTTTTGCCCGCAAGGAAAACGCTTTTTTGCAACACTTATTGCGTTGAACAAATTACTCAATATTGAAAAAACTCAAAAAAAAGAAAAATGGCTTGTGGCACAAGTGGATATGTCTGCTCCTTTTGCAAATATTAATAATGATAGTGAAATTTACTTAATCATTCAAAACTGTATTAACAATACAATGGTGCGGACACAAATTAGCATTAATGATGAAATTTGCGGCTTTACAACATTTAAGCGTGTATCTGCAATTTAAATAATATGTATGAACTTATTTTAAGTAGGTTACTTTATGCACTCAATGATTAAAGACTTATATACTATTCCACGTTCACTCACAGGAAACGGTGTACGTCAAACACTTACATATTTACAAGAATTTGTACCGCTTATGACTATACATGAAGTTCCAAGCGGAACAAAAGCTTTTGATTGGGTTGTGCCACCTGAATGGAATATCAGAGATGCATGGATTAAAGACCCGTCAGGCAAGAAAATTATAGATTTTCACGTTCATAATTTACATGTTATGGGATATTCAACGCCTATACATAAAAAATGTTCTTTATCCGAACTGTTAGAACATGTCTATACATTACCCGAACAGCCTGATTTAATACCATATATCACATCGTATTATAAAGAACGCTATGGCTTTTGTATGTCAGAAAATCAAAAAAAATCGCTTATCGAGGGAGAATACGAAATCTATATTGACAGCGATTTAAACTACAATGGTTCATTAACTTATGGCGAAATTGTTATCGCCAGTCCTGACCCTGAGGCGAAAGAAATTTTCTTTTCAACATATACATGTCACCCTCAAATGACAAATAATGAATTGTCCGGGCCTGTTCTTGCAATTCATCTCGCAAAATGGCTAATTCAAAGACCGCATAATAGGTTTACTTATAGATTTTATTTTGGCCCCGAGACAATCGGTAGTTTAGTATATTTATCCAAAAACCTTGACACTCTTTCAAAAAATATGTACGCAGGTTTTGTTCTTACTTGCGTTGGTGATGATAGAGCATATACTTATTTAGCAAGCCCATATGGGAATACCATAGCTGATAAGGTTGCCAAAAACATACTTGATTTTCATGCTCCTAACTACATAAGGTATTCTTATTTGGAAAGAGGGTCAGATGAACGCCAATATTGTGCTCCGGGTATACAGTTGCCCATGTGTTCGGTTATGCGGACACGATACGGCGATTATCCGGAATACCATACCTCCGCAGATGATTTAACCTTAGTGACAGAAAGTGGTTTGCAAGGTTCATTTTCGATATACCAAAAAATCATTAACACATTAGAAGCAAATTATTGTTATAAGGCTAAATGTCTGGGCGAACCACAACTCGGGAAAAGAGGGCTGTATCCAACTATCAGCACAAAACAAAGTGGAAAAGCAGTAAGAGATATGATGAATGTGATTGCCTACGCTGACGGAACGAATGATATTATTGATATCAGCAACCGTACTCATGTTAACGCTGAAAAGGTTATTGAAATTATAAATCAGTTAATACCTGCCGGTATCGTTGCAAGGGTACAATCAAATTTATGATAAAAATCTTTTATTTTGCTACTAAAGGCAGTCTGTTACTACCCCAATTAAATAATGAACAAATTAGGTGAAATAAATTGTAAAATTTATTGATTATAATACTTTTTCATTTTTTCCGGCTAGCACTGTATTTTTATTGCCCTGCCTGCCGAGAGGTACTTTCAATAAATTCTGCAATGTCCTTTTAATACAATGGTACTCTCCAAACGGTAGTGCGTGGCGAAAGCTTTACAGGTTTTGGAAAACGCCCAGTTTTGCACCCCTCCCACCATGTACTTTTACTTACGGGTATCAAAGCCAAAACTTGCGGTAAACGCAAAAAGCCTGTTGTTAATGTTGTTGTAGTGCTGTCCATAATTCCTCATATGTTACATATTACAAAATAAAGCGGTAAATAGTCCGCAATAAACGCATATATAACAAAGAAAGATTTTATATTGCAGTGTCCGAATTATGAGTTCTGTACTTTTTCTTTGCTATATATCATAAAACAGACAACAATTTGTCTGCCCTAAATTTATAAATACCAAAGAAATATTTTACGAGGCAGTGGCAGGTTTCCATATTTTGGAGATTTTTTAAGATTGAATACTTTACGGCAAGTGAACTTTTAATATAGCTTGATATTAAATATGAACTAACATGTTGTACTACTATATGATGTTGAAAATTACCCAGACGAATATATCGACATTAAAGCAAAATGAACATATTGCAATTTTCTTTGTAAAATACAATATGCCCTTGCCTGTGAATTCATCTTTTTCGTTCAATAAAAAGACACTTTTGGGATATAAACAAGATATACTCCAAGTTCTCAGTAGCTCAATACCGCTCAATAAAGTTTTTTGAAAACTTTTTTATTTGTGGGTATATTTATGGGTATGATTATAAAACAATATTAAAATTATTTGTAAAATCAATATAATATATACAATTCAGAGAGTAAGGGCGGAACGCCCTCACCAGCCTTGATGGGGACGCAAAGGGCGAAGCACTTTGTGTACACAACGGGTAGGCTGGCTTAGAGACTTAGTGACGGCAAAGCACATCTTAATCACTAGAGGTAGCGAAATTAGCGAATATTGCGAAAAAAGCGAAATA
>CAYJPT010000105.1:0-8374 GCA_964372165.1 uncultured Desulfovibrionaceae bacterium
CTAGTGACGAAAAATTGCCGAAAAAATCGCATTTCATGCTTGGTTTTTGGCAACTTTTCTAGATTAACCATTGCGTATTAAGTGTACAATTACAAATAGTTGCTTAGTTTTTCAGTGCCGACTAATTATTACAAGCACCAAAAATACATCATGCATTAAGATAATATTGCAAAATAATTAAATCTTATACAATCTGCAAGAGAGTTTACACAAAATGTCAATTTTCTTGCAGATTTTTTGTTCATTTTGCAAATCAATAACTTAGCTTCAGCACACTGTATAGCTTTTCGATTCCGACTAATATGTTTTAAATATAACCATATAACTTATTGAATAAAAATACATCATTCCATATATTAATACTTGATTGAAATAGTAATTATATACTTTACATACATAAAAAGTAGTGTTATCCGAAAATATATTGTGTTTTTTTTAACAAAGAATAAATAACTTTTTACTAATTATTTAAGGATATAAATTATGCCATCATTTTCATACATTATCAAAGATGAACAAGGTATTCATGCAAGGCCTGCGGGACTTTTTGTAAAAGAATTACAAAAATTTTCATCCCAGATATCCATACAAAAAGGTGAAAAAAAAGCTGACGGTAAGAAGCTTTTTACTGTAATGGCTTTGGCTGCCAAAAAAGGTGATGAAATTATCATTACTGCCGAAGGTGATGATGCTGATGCCGTGTGTGCCATGGCCAAAGACTTTTTGGAAAATAATTTATAATTACTTACTGATGCTTTGCATGCCCTTGCACCAAAGCAAATGCATGTATAAACAAACTAACGCAAATTAAACTTATTCTAACATCTTTGAAGGAGATAAATATGATAATATTACAAGGCAAAGGCGTTTCAAAAGGTATTGCCATTGGAAAGATCTATTTTCCTTCGCAGTTGGATTTGGATGTAGAGTTTTATGCCATAGAAAATGTAGAAGAAGAATTAGAAGCTTTTGAAAGAGCTAGAGAAAAGGCTATAGAACAACTTGGTATTATAGCACAAAAAACAACAGAAAAACTTGGTGAGGAAAATGCAGCACTTTTTGAAGTCCATCAAATGATGTTGGATGATTTAGATTATCGCGAAGCCATAACTCAAGAAATTATAAGCAACAAAGCCAACGCAACATATGCTGTAAGCCAAGCTGCAAAACAATTTTCGCAAATGTTTGCAGAAATGGATGATGAGTACATGAAGGCAAGAGCACTTGATGTACAAGATATTTCTCGCCGTGTTATGGAAATACTCTTAAATAAACAAAGCATAGATAGTCACGAAGGCGCATACATTTATGCAGGTATAGATTTTGTGCCAAGTGAGACGGCACAATTTGATAGAGATAAGGTGCTTGGCATCGTCACCGCTGAAGGAAGTAAAAATTCCCATACAGCTATTTTTGCTCGTACCTTAAGCTTACCTGCAGTTATTGGGCTTAAAGATACTTTAGATAAAAAGTACAATAACTTTCTGACTATTATTGACGGCGAAGAAGGCACAGTTATTATTGATCCGGATGAAAAAACATTAGCAAAAAAGAAAGAACAACTCAAAGCACAGCAAGAAGAACAGCAAAGGTTAGAATCCTTTAGAGGCAAAAAAACTGTTACTAAGTCAGGGCGTGAAATTAAACTATATGCTAATATAGGATGTGTTGCTGATGTGGAAGCTGTGCTTGAAAATGATGCTGAGGGCATTGGACTTTTCAGAAGTGAATTTCTTTATTTAGAGAGCAAGGATTATCCTTGTGAAGAAACACAATATATAGCCTATAGTAGTGTAGCAAAAAAAATGGGTAATAAACCTGTTATTATACGAACATTGGACATTGGCGCAGATAAACAAGCAGATTATTTTAATTTACCAAAAGAAGAAAATCCTGCTATGGGTATGCGAGCCATACGCATATGCCTTACCAGACCAGATATTTTTAGAACTCAACTTCGTGCCATTTATCGTGCTGCCTGTCATGGCAATATTTATCTTATGTTACCTATGATTATTTCACTTGATGAAGTGCGCCGTTCTAAGGCTATTATTGAAGAAGTGAAAACTGAGCTTGCAAACCAAGGTATTGCTTTTAAAGGCGACATTCCTGTGGGAATCATGATTGAAACTCCAGCTGCGGTAATGATAAGCGACTTATTAGCTAAAGAGGTGGATTTTTTCAGTATGGGCACAAATGATTTAACCCAATATACCCTTGCCATCGATAGGCAAAATGATAGCATTGCCGAGTTTGCCGACAATCACCATGAAGCAATTTTACGAATGATTAAAATTGTATGCGATAATGCTCATGCCAATGGTATTTGGGCAGGGATTTGTGGAGAGCTTTCATATGACACTAAGCTAACAAGCTTTTTTAATGAAATAGGACTAGATGAACTTTCGGTCACGCCATCGGCTGTTTTATCTTTACGAGAAAAAATATCTCAAAGTTAATTAAGTTTTTAATATCGGTGAGACATAATATTGTGAGTTTTTTAAATGGCAATGGGAGTTTCTTTGCGTTTTTGATAAGTGCTAATATGACTAAAGCCTATGTGCTTAAGCATTTGTATTGCCTCATCAAAAGATGCCAAATAATCTTGTGCGCTATGGGCATCACTACCAAGGCTAACTTTTTTGCCACCGCACATATAGTATAGAGAAAAAAGATATTCCAAGTTATGACTTTCGTTGTGCCTATATAAAAAACGAGTATTGTACTCAAGGCATTTGCTTTTGGCTATGATAAGCTTAAAAAGTACGCTCAATTTATGTTTATGTTTTTCAAGGTTAACAGGCTCTATATAACGCAAAATAAAATCAATATGCCCTACAATGTCATAACAAGAACAATTATTGAGCATGTGTATATAAAGATCCAAGTACGCAGCATAGGCCTCATCAGAGTTTTTATGTCGCAAAAAGGCTGAACTTACGCAATCAGCATACTCATCCTCATGCACAGACATGATGATAACATCAAAATCTTGGGTGTTTACTATATGTTCAATATCTTTAAGGCGAGAAAATTTATATCCAATTTCAATGCCACGCAAAATTTGAATAGGATATTTTTGTTGCAAGGACTCACTAATACTTTTTTGCAAAGACAAATTTGGCATATCATCTTTACCAAGAGCAATACAGGATAAATCAAGGTGCTCTGTGCTAACAAAATGGGTGAGCTTTAACTCTTGAGCTTTTTGAAGATAATTTTCAAATTTTTCTTCAGAATCGCTGGAAAGAAAGGTATGCAAGTGTTGGTCATATATTATCATGAAAAAACTCTATATAACTAATAAAATGTGTAAAATATCAATGCGTTTTTACGAAAATCAACAAAAATGTATAAAAAAAAATCTGTACATAAATAACATGGTACTTTATTTTTTTAACCAAGATTTTGTTAAGATTTAAGAGTAACCCCACCAAGGGTTATTTTATAAAAAGTAGCAAGGCTCTTGAAAACAGGCAAGATAAATCTATTCAAGTAGCAATAAAGACACTAATATAATCAATATTTATCTTTTATCAATTGTATTAATATTTTAAGACAAATTATTTATCTGTACAAGTATGGTATATGAGCAGTTTTGCCTCTTTCATATCATAGAACAAGGTCTATCAGGGAGTAAGAAGAATGAAAAAAAGAGTTCAATTATTTGGCCGTTTTTTAAGCGGCATGGTGATGCCAAACATTGGTGCTTTCATTGCTTGGGGGCTTATTACTGCACTTTTTATCCCTGTAGGTTGGATGCCAAACGAACAATTGGCAGCCCTCGTAGGTCCCATGCTTACTTATTTACTTCCTATACTTATTGGCTTTGCCGGCGGTAAAGCATTGCATGATGTCAGAGGTGGTGTGGTAGGTGCCGTAGCCACTTTTGGAGTAATTATGGGTGCGCCAGCTACACCAATGCTACTTGGGGCTATGATTGTAGGCCCACTTGGTGGGTGGGTTATAAAAAGCTTTGATAAAGCTGTTGAGGGTAAAATTCCTGCCGGCTTTGAAATGCTTGTAAATAATTTTTCTTCAGGTATTTTAGGATCTCTTATCGCTATCCTTGCTTTTTATGCCATTGGACCTATGGTAGAAGCTGGCACAAGTGCCTTAGGTGCTGGCGTTAGCTTACTTGTGAATTATGGATTACTTCCTATTACATCCATTTTAGTAGAGCCTGCAAAAGTACTTTTTCTTAATAATGCCATTAACCACGGTGTATTCACTCCTCTAGGGGCAGAGCAAGTTGCTGAATCTGGTAAATCTATATTTTTTATGATTGAATCAAATCCAGGACCAGGCTTGGGTTTATTACTAGCTTATATGTTAGTAGGAAAAGGTACTGCGAAGAGCAGTGCTCCTGGAGCTGCTATTATACATTTCTTTGGTGGAATTCACGAAATATATTTCCCCTTTGTACTAATGAACCCCATTCTTATATTAGCCATGATTGCCGGTGGATCTGTTGGGGTATTTACTATTAGTGCTTTAGGTGGTGGACTCACTGGTCCTGCGGCTCCCGGAAGTATTTTTGCAGAATTACTAATGACACCATCAGGATCATACTTTGCTAATATAGCTGGTATTACTTTATCAGCAGTGGTGACTTTTGCTTTATCTGTAATTTTGCTTAAAGCTTTTGCCAAAGAGAGTGAAGAAGGTGAAGACTCCATGGCCGAAGCCACTGCCAAGATGCAAGATATGAAAGGCACAGCCAAAGCCACAACTACTGAAAGTGCACCAAACAAAGAAGTGAATGAAACTACACAGCAAAGTGCTAAGCGCATTGTTAAAAAGATAATTTTTGCTTGCGATGCAGGTATGGGTAGCTCTGCCATGGGTGCTACCAAATTGCGTAAAAAACTTAGTACTGCTGGTTTTGAAGGTATTGAAGTTAAACATTCACCTGTAAGTGAAATCCCTGCCGATGCTGATATTGTGGTAACACATAGACAATTAGGTGAGCGTGCAGCACAAGCCAATGCTACTGCCCACTTAGTGCTTATTAAGAATTTCTTAAATGCACCAGAGTATGACACTCTTATAGAAGAACTAAAAATAGAAAATGGTATTGTTTATAAAATATAACATAAGGAAAATAATATGCTAACATTAGAAAACATTGTTTTAGGTCAAGCTAAGGAATCAAAAGAAGATGCCATCAAGAGATGCGGTGCTATGCTGGTTAAATCTGGCTCAGTAGAAGAATCATATGTGCCAAGCATGCTTGCACGTGATGCGAGTTTTTCAGTAGCTATTGGCAATCTTATTGCTATCCCCCATGCTGAAAAGGAAGCTGCCTGCCACATTAAAAAAACCGGCGTGTGCGTTGTTACTTATCCAGATGGTATTGAGTGGGACGACGAATTGGTAAAATTAGTTATAGGAATAGCTGCCATAGGTGATGAGCATTTAGAAATTTTACAAAATATTGTTGAAAAATTAGAGGAAGAAAGCCAAGTTGAAGATTTAGTAGCTACAGCCAGCAAAGAAAAGATTTTAGAACTTTTTACAGGATAAATATGATTATTACTGTCACGCTTAACCCTGCTTTGGATAAAACAGCTTCCATTAAGCCATTAATACCAGGTGGACTTAATCGCATCCAACAAAGTGAACTTGATGCAGGAGGCAAAGGAATTAATGTATCTAAACTCATTGCCTCCCTTGAGGGAAAGTCACTAGCTACAGGTTTTGTAGGTGGGGGGACGGGAGATGCACTTTTATCCATGCTGGACAAATTATCCTTAGTGCATAATTTTATAAAAGTACAAGGCAGTACAAGGATTAATCTTAAACTACTGGATAAACAAAATGGTATAACTGAGATTAATGATCCAGGCATAGTTGTTACAAAGGCTGAAGAAAGTAAGCTTTTAACTCTGCTATCTGACTATACACAACAGAATAGTAATAGTCTGTTTGTACTTGCCGGAAGTATGCATGCAGCAGCTGAGCTAAGTTTTTATAAAAAACTTACTCAAAACCTTAAAGCTCAAGGTGCGCGTGTTTTTGTAGATGCTGACGGCGAAGCTTTTGCGCAAGCTCTTGAAGCTATGCCAGACTTTGTAAAGCCAAATAAAGAAGAGCTATTAAGCTATTTTAATGAGGATAACACTAAAAATATAAGTACAGATGAACTTATAGCCCTGTGTAAACAATTGATAAATACCAAGGGTATTGGAATGGTGGCTCTTTCCCTAGGCCATGAAGGGGCTATCTTTGTAACAGCAACAAAATGCCTTGTATCACCTGCGCTTAAAGTAAAAGTTTCCTCAACTGTAGGAGCTGGTGACAGCATGGTGGGAGCTGTTGCTTACGCATTTGAACAGGGCTATAACTTAGAAGATACGGTGCGCCTTGCCATGGCTTGTAGTGCAGGAGCTGTAACTACTGAGGGCACTAAAGCACCAAGTTTAGAGTTTATAATGACTTTACGAGAACAAGTATCTTTTGAATATAAATAAATTGAAAACAATATAAGGAGACTATTATGTCTACCATGACAAGAGCGGTTCGCATGTATGGAGCCGATGATTTGCGTTTGGAAGAATTTACTCTTCCAGAAATTAAAGATGATGAAATTTTAGTTAAGATTATTAGTGATAGCATTTGCATGTCCACTTATAAATTGCTTAGACAAGGTAAGGCGCATAAGCGTTGCCCTCAAAATGTAGATACTAACCCTATCCTAATAGGTCATGAATTTGCTGGAGACATTGTAAAGGTTGGCAAAAAATGGCAGCATGAATTTAAAGCTGGTGAAAAATTTGCCTTACAACCTGCCTTAAACTATAAGGGAAGTTTAGCATCTCCTGGCTATTCTTATGAGTTTTTTGGAGGTGCTGCCACTTATTGCATTATTCCACAAGAAGTTATGGAAATTGGCTGCTTATTGCACTACAATGGAGAAGCCTACTTTGATGCATCCCTTGGAGAACCCATGAGCTGCATTATTGGTGGTTATAATATTATGTATCACACTAATAAGCAAAATTATAACCATGCTATGGGTGTCAAAGAAGGTGGTAATATATTAATTTTGGGTGGTTGCGGGCCAATGGGATTGGGTGCAATAGAATATCCTTTAGTGGCTGGAAATAAGCCTGCTCGTGTGGTTGTAACTGATGTTGATGATAAACGTATTGCGCGTGCTAAAGAATTGATTACGCCATCATTTGCAGCAGAAAATGGCGTGGAGCTTTTTTATGTTAATCCGCTAAATAGCCCTGATATTTACAAAGAGTTATTAGATATAACTCAAGGTAAAGGTTATGATGATGTGTTTGTATATGCACCTATCAAAGAATTAGCTGAACTTGGCGACAAATTAATGGCTTTTGATGGTTGCATGAACTTCTTTGCCGGCCCTTCCGAAGCTGACTTTACGGCCAACATCAACCTGTACAACTGCCACTATATGTCTACCCATATTTTAGGAAGTACCGGTGGAAACACAGATGATTTAAAAGAAGCCATAAAACTTTCAGAAGAAGGTAGACTACATACAGCTGTTATGGTTAGCCATATTTGTGGTTTAGATGCTGTGGCCGATACCACCGCTAAATTACCGCAAATTCATGCCGGAAAGATTTTAAGCTATACCCCCATAAATATGCCATTAACCGCCATTGACGATTTTGAAGAACTTGGCAAAACAGATCCACTTTTTGCTAAATTACACAAAAGTGTAGTTGAACATAAAGGTCTTTGGAATGCAGAAGCAGAAAAGATTTTGCTATCTCACTATAATGCCATATAATACAAAATACGATTAAGATATTCAAAACTAAGCCCCTGCACAATGACTTGTAAGGGGCTTAATTTATTTAATACAAAAAATTATAATTTCGACTTTTTTAAATTTTTTGCTCAAGCATACAATTATTATATCTTGCAACGAGTAAACTTGCGAATATCTCGATCTGTAGAAAATTGCTCTGTTTGTTCAATAAAAGTAGCTATATATGGTTGCTGTAAATGTTTTGTCCAGCAATTTCTGTCTTCCCATTCTTCGTAAAAGAAAAATTTATTAGGGGCTGAGCAGTCTTCAAAAACATATGATTTTAAACACCCAGTATCTTTACGCACAATGGAAAGCATTGTTGCCGTGGCGGCAAGAAAAAGCTCTCGTTTTTCTTCTCTAACTGTAGCATATCCTGTAACAATAAACTCATTTTTAAGCATAAATGTTCCTTGAGAATTTGATTAAACAATTTTTCCCCTTATATGACATTGCTTTTTGCTTGTCAACGTACTCTTTTACTATACCTTTACTACATCACGGCATTCTAATTTCAAATTTGAGAACTTTGCACAATTATTTTCAAATATAATTTTGCTGTTAAATTTTACAAAATTACTTCAA
>CAYJPT010000106.1:0-8213 GCA_964372165.1 uncultured Desulfovibrionaceae bacterium
GCTGATAATGCAAACCCTATAGAAAACAAGCTAATACATAAATATTGAACAATAGCCTTTTTTGTTACTGACGACAATACTATAAATAACAGTGATGTAAACAAAATAAGGCAAAAAAACTGGAAAGGCATTCCTTGCATAAAGTATGTAGCAAATATTGACAAAAAAATTGCTACTAAAAAGTAAAACTTTACTTTCATATACTTACTCCATTAAAACATTACCATGAGGCTTATATTAACAATAAACCTTATTTACTTACTTTATTTTTCTCAAAGTCGTGAATCAATTTAACAATTTCTTCTGCAACTACAGTATGAGCTAGTGGGTTAGGATGGCCGTCATCAGCAATCTGATACTTCTCAAAATTTTCTTTATAATCTGGAAACCAATCTTCAGTTTTATAACTTACTATGCCAGCAGGCAAATTATCTATCACTATTTGGCCTGTTAGCCCCCAAGCTATAACAGCAAACACACTTTGCGGGTATTTTTCTTCAATCACCTTAGATGATTCGCTAACTAATGCCTTAAACAAAGCTTTTTGTTTATCATAACTGCTGTATGGAAGCAGTAATTGCTCAAGATTAAACACATTTGCATTGTATGTTAGGCTTTTATTTAGAATATTCCCAAAGATTGTATTGTTTAAATTATTTGGGAAATTATCTGCAAAGCTGCCTCTAAGTACCAGTTTATCATCTTCAAGCATATATCGTGGGCTAGACTTGTCCCACAGTGCAAAACCCGCACTTCTTCTAAAGTGATCCTCAATAGCAGAATAAAACACGTGTATGTTCTGATATTTATCCAAAAACGAGATATCACCTTGCAAAATACTATACACATGGTGTGCGCCTTGCCCATTAATGCCAAGATTAATTACTTGATAATTGCTTCCTAATAATTCAGCTACCTTGTAGCAGAAATTCTCATCATCGTTTACACCTTCGCCAAAGGTAAAAGAACCGCCAAGAAAAACGACTGCATTCTTGGCATTTGGGTGCCGCGGGGTAATTCTATGTCTAAATTCATCAGTTGAATACACCACATCATAAATTGTTTGCGGTGTACTATTATCCAAAAAATACCTAGTTTTTATTGCTGTAACGACGCTGCTAGCAGGAGGTCTATATCCTAATTTTTCGTCTAATCTATAAAAACCTCTTGTATAAGACCCTTCTTTCATAACCCAACTGGAAGCAGGATTTGAGAAGTTAAAAAAGTAATATAATTCTAACCCAGATAGAGCAAATGACAAAGAAAATAGTATAATACAAGCATATTGCACTACACTGTTCTTGGTTATTGACGACAATATAATAAAAATTATACTTGCTATTAATGCAGCACAAAAAAACTGCAATTTGAATGCATCAAGGAAAAAAATTAATATGAGTGAAAGAAGTGTAACAATTAAAAAATTAATTTTAATTTTCATAAATTAGGCCTATATAGTGATTTTTTGCCCTAACAAGCAATATAGATACTATTCGAGCATATTTGAGAAGCGCATAATGAATGGAGAATAAAAAAATGTCAAACACTTTTCTGTCACATACTTCTACAGTTTAAATCAGCTCAACGTGTTGTATTTACACTATCCTTCACTTTTCATTTTATAATTTTTTTGCAAAAATATAGCTTTAACCTTAATTTTTGTGCCACAGTAACATGTTATTTTCAAAGCAAACGCTTAGTTGTTCAGAAGTTTTAAGCCATGATAATAATGAGCGTATACTTGTACCCACTAGCACATATTGATCAAAGCTCATCTTAAGCTGATAATCTTCAAAAACCTTTTGTAATAATACTTCAAAATTCATTGGGCTTTTACATATTTCACATATTTTGTCTGCAACTTCATAAACTTTGTCAATATTATATTGGGCTAATTCAGAAATGTTCTCAGTCACATTGGCATGCGATGGAACAAATAACTTAGCCTGCATCGTTTTTACCTTTTGCAAGGTTGCAATATACTGTTCCACATCATACATAAATGCCACACAATATTTATCTAAAATCTCTTTACTTAACAAGCAGTCAGCTAAAAACACTATATCATCTGAAGTTCTAAAGCCTACCATGTCAAAATAATGCCCAGGCAAATCGATTAAGCTTATCATTTGTGGCAAAACCTCGGCTGTTAGCTCATCAGCATTACTTTCTGCAGCCAATAAAAACTTGTTACGCAAGTCCTTTGGTGGGTAGCCGCCATATAAAAATGAAGATTCTAAAAGAGTATGCTTGGTAAAAGCTGCATTAATTGGCGGTGCATAGATTTTACAATTAGTTTGCCCTTGCAAGTATTTATTTCCGCCAATGTGATCAGCATGGGCATGCGTATTATAAATTGCAGTCAACTGCCATGCATGAGTATCCAATATTTTGCGAACCTTACGCCCTGTTTCTTTATCATTACCACTGTCAATAAGACAAACTTCCTTATCATTTAAGCGTATCAGCCCTATTTTTGACGGACATTCAATATAATAGCAGTTATCTGTCAGTTGTATAAGTTCATACATCATTAAACCCTTTGAAAAATTAAATAGTTAGCTCTAAAAAAAATTTATGATAAGGTATACCAAAAGCATTTACATTCAGCATAGCGTAAATAAATTATGTGATACCAATATACTAATCGATAAACAGCTAATAAAAAAGGGGTATGCATCACATAAATACATAGCCCCTAATTTTAACCAATTATTTCACAATACCAGTGTAGTTATATGCTCTCCAAGGGTTTATAACCTTGGTCTTGCATTAAAATATCCATGGGAACTAAACAATAAAGCAATATTGCAAGGGGAACGTCCTCTGCCATATCACGAATATCTGGCATTAATAGATAGTGCTTACATTCGCTACAACCTTCTGCACGTTGCTGAATACTGCCACCTTCTAAATTAAAAATGAGTCGGTTTGATGGTTTATCATCTTCGCAAGCCGGACATACAGTTCGGGAGAATCGCCAGGTATTACTGCAAAGTGAACAGTGTAAAAACCTATGTCCTTCTTTGGTTTGTAAATAGCCTGCATTTGGCAAACTTCCACAACATGAGCAATAATTTTTTCCCCAATCTTGTGGTTTTTCAGCATGTTTAGCTATGCGTAAGGCAGCACAACGTGCAATATATGTTGCCGCAATGGCAGCAGCATCTTTTTGCATAGCATGTTTTTTAGCCCACGGGCTTAAACGAGCTTTTTTCTGAAAAAGCGCCAAGCTTGCAAGATGTTTACAAGCCTTGGCATCTTTATCAAGAAATGTTGCAAGTTCTTTCAACCCTTCAGCTTGTTCTTTAATATGCTTTGCTGCTTCACGACAGATTTTTTTTGCGCTGGCAAGAATATGTTCATCAATATAAATATTAAGATTTTCTTTTTCTGCCCTGCAAGCAGGGATACCAATAGCACCCTCCTCAATTATTGGCAAAGCAGGCGGCGGCATTTCTTCAATAAGTTTATGACAAAACTCTTCCATAGGTACAAAACGAGAAAGAAATGGGGCCGCATAGGGATATTGCTTTTTTAATTGCTTAATAGCAGCAGTTGAAAGATGCATGGGTACTACCTCATTATAATAAATCAAAACGAATAATCAATGAACCACATTAGATAGTTAGCTTTTAGTTAAGGAAACGCTGATTAAATCAACAAGTCAAAAAGCATATTGTGCGCTTCCTTACAAGGTAGGTAATTATGCCTACCTTGCACACCGAATGAGAGCAAAAAACCACGCTTTTTTGCGTCCAACAGGGCGAATGAAGGCAGTGTGCCTTTCTGATTTATTCTGCTTGCAGAATAAATCAGCATTTCCTCAAATACCATCCTGCTAATAACATGTGTTTTCCATTTTTAAACGCCTTACAAATTTGTATATTTAAAAATCTAAACAACACTGAAAAACATATAGCTTTATAAAAGAAATTATTAAAAATAGCTTACTAAAATTCCCATACAAGCGCATAGCATGTAACTTATTGGTAAGTTATAGTAAAAATTTGTTTATATATTTATTAATTTAGTAGGCCTCGGCAAAAAATTACCGAGGCCTAGGTTATTACATAATCAAATTATGCTTCAGCAGTTTCGCAATATAATTTGGGATCATCAGTCACAATATAAATTACGCGTACGCTATCCGCATCAAGTGCTTTGGCTTTAGGGTATTTTGTCTTAAGTTCTGCAACGCGTTTTTCAGCCATAGCCAAAATCTCGTCACGCTCACCAAAAACCATTGCTTCTGTAGGACATGAAAGCACACATGCAGGTTTGCGTCCGCCTGTTATGCGGTCAAGACACATAGTGCACTTTGTTACCTTCTTGCTTGTAGGATCTTGACGTGGAACATTGTATGGGCAAACACTAACTGCCGTTTCAAAGTCCATTTTCTCAGAATCCTTAGTGTAAATAACTGCACCTGTGGCTCCATCCACTACGATTTCATCGCCAGCGGCTGCGGCCTGACAAGGAGGAGTTACGCAATGACGGCACATATCTGTGAAGAAATACCAATAGGGTTTACCATTGGCCTCACCTTCTGAGAAGCGTACCACTTTATATGTTTCCGGAGTAAAGTCTGGTGGATTTTGATAAGTTCCACGCTGTTCTGTCTTTACTGCGGCAAGTTGATTCCATTGCTTGCAAGCGACTTGACAACCACGGCAAGCAGTACAACGCGACGTATCAACCAATATGGATTTACCTTGAGACATACGTCACCTCCTATACCTTGGTTACATTGACCATAAAGGCCTTGTATTCAGGTGTACCGGTATTACCATCACCAACATATGGTGTAAGCAAGTTTGCGGTATCCCCACAATTTTTGGGGTAAAGCCAACCATAGTTATAAGTCATGCCCACTTGGTGTACAATTTTGCCGTCAATAGTTAGTGGGATCATGCGTGTAGTTACCATGGCAACAGCTTCCAACTCACCACGGGCAGATTGAACTTTGATTTTATCTCCGTTATTAATGCCCTTTTCTTTAGCCAACTGATGACTCAGTTCCACATATGCTTGAGGCATGGCTTCTACAAGCCAGCTTTGCCAACGTGTAAATGCACCTGTGCACCAGTGCTCTGTGGATGAGTATGTGGTCATTACCACTGGGAAGTTTGGATCAGCACTGGCAACCTTATCCATATCCGTATTAAAGATTGGAATAATGGGGCTGTTAAGTTGTGCTGAAAGCAAGTTCTTCTTAAGTGGGCTTTCAAGTGGTTCATAGTGCTCAGGCATAGGACCATCATTTAATCCAGGTCCGTATAATGAGCCTACACCGTCTGGTTTCATGATAAATGGTAATTTACCACCTTTCATTGCCATTGGTGGCCATGGTCCATCTGGCACGTCTCCAACCCATTTGCCATCTTTCCAAGCAAGCAGAGCACGTTTTGGATTGTAAGGATTACCTTGTGGGTCCACAGAGGCACGGTTGTACACTACGCGACGGTTAAGTGGCCATGCAAATGACCAGTTAGGGTATAAACCAAGCTTAGTTGGATCTTCTTTGCCACGGCTAGCCATACGGTTAGTACCGTCGGCGGTGAAGCTACCTGTGGTTAGCCAGTTGCCAGCCGAGGTTGCGCCATCAGCAAGCAAGAGTCCAAAACTTGGTACAGGTTGACCTTTTTTGTAGTTTTTACCACCAACAGTTGTATCACGCTCAAACTCACCATTTACACGACGAGCTACTTTTTCAGCGTCAAAGCCACCTTTTGTGCCATCGTCATAGTCAAAGCGCAAAGCTGTTACGGCTTCAGCAAGTGGGCCACCTTCAGCTTTATACAACTCTTGAATCTTGTGCATGATGAGGGTCATCATGCCACCAACGCTGTAGCAATTTTCAGGTGCAGGTGCAGCCTGATTTAACCATTGCATCCAACGACCGGAGTTAGTTTGGCTACCATTTTTTTCAACGTTAGCACTGGCAGGAAGCAAGAAACATTCAGTTTTGATGTTTTTGGGATCCATGCCTGGGCCCTTCCAGAAGGAAGCAGTTTCGTTGTCAAAAATGTTAGCATGCACAAACCAATCAAGATTGGTCATAGCTTTACGTATTTTATTACTGTTTGGTAAGCTACCACAAGGGTTTTGTCCTAAACATACAAAGCCCCTAATCATATTTTTATACATACGATCAAAGGTATGCAAAACGTCGCAGTTGTCGCCGTCATCTACCTTTGGTAGCCAATGGTAACCAAAGTCATTTTTCTTTGTAGCTGCATCGCCATACCATGATTTTAACAAACTTACCATGTATTTTGGAGTATTGCCCCACCAGTTAGCTGACATTTCGTCACTGGTTTGTGGAGTTGCACCCTTAATGTAAGCATCAAGTGAAGTGCGGCTACCACGAGGAACTGGTAAATAACCTGGTAAGATATGATACAATAGTGCATGGTCGGTAGAGCCTTGTACATTAGGCTCACCACGCAGTGCGTTAACACCACCACCACAAATACCAATATTACCAAGTAATAGTTGCATGATACAAAGAGCACGAATTCTTTGTACACCAATGGTACTTTGAGTTTGCCCAAGTGCATACATAATAGTACCGGCACGATCTTTAACGCCAGTAGAAGACATCATTTCATAAACTTTTTGTAGCTCTTCTTTTGGTGTACCGGTTATTGCTGATACCTTTTCTAAAGTATAGCGATTATAATGCTTTTGCATCAAATTAAGTACACAACGTGGATTTTTAAGGGTCATGTCACGTACAGGTAGACCACTACCGTCCTTTTCTAAGGCCCAGGTTTTTTTGTCATACTTGCGTGTGTTTGCATCGTAACCACTAAATAGACCATTTTTGAAACCAAAGTTTTTGTTAACAACAAAGGTTGCGTTGGTATAATTCTTTACATAATCAGCAAAATATTTTTTATTATCAATAATATACTTAATCATGCCACCAATAAAGGCTGCATCACTACCAGGGCGCAAGCAAACATATAAGTCAGCTTGTGAAGAGGTGCGTGTAAAGCGTGGATCAACGTGAATCAGCTTTGCGCCTCTTTCCTTGGCTTTTAATACCCATTTGAAGGAAATGGGATGGTTTTCAGCAGCATTACTGCCTTGAATTAAAATTACATCACTGTGTTGAAGGTCAATCCAGTGATTTGTCATACAGCCACGTCCGAACGACTCTGCCAGAGCCGGTACAGTGGGGCCGTGTCAGACACGTGCTTGGTGATCGATATGCGTCAGCCCAAGCCCTCTTGCCCATTGTGTTGTTGCCCAACATTCTTCACTAAGTACGTTTGATGTACCCATAAGTGAAACTGTATCTAAACGGTTAACCACTTCACCTTTGGCATTTTTTGCCTTAAAGGATTTATCACGCTCGTCCTTCATCAAGCGTGCAATGCGATCAACTGCAAAATCCCAATCTTTCTCAACCCATTTGTCACTACCAGGTGCACGGTATTGCACCTTAGTCAAACGGTGTTCATTAAGCTTTGTAGTCTGTATAATACCTGCACCCTTTGAACAAAGAGAACCTTCGTTAATTGGATGTTCAGGGTCACCTTCAATATTTATAATTGTTCCGCTTTTAGTATCTGTGCTACAGATAAGGCCACAGCCCACTGAACAGTAACAGCAGATAGATGTGCTTTGCTTTGCAGACTTAAGTGCGTCCATACGCTTCATGTCTACAGCAAAAGCTTGTGCCTGAACAACATCCAAACCAATACCGGACATCATAAGACCGGCACCAAGGAAGCAGGACATTTTCAGGAAGGCACGTCTGTTCATATTACCTCCTCATTGAATTACTCAATGTAAATTGAACAAAATGTTCATCATGATTAATAGGTCAATCAAAAATTGACCCTAGACGAATGACAAACCCCCTTTCGGGCGTTTATGCCGCCTAAGCAAGCTAGGCTTGCTTGGCAGTAAGGCACGAAAATCAGCCATTGAACTGGCAAGCAAAGCTCGCCCTATTCCTGATTTATCGGGCGCGCTGACTTTGTCAGCACTCCAGGGTCAATCAAAAATTGACCCTGCCACAGTAGCGTTGCAAATAAAAAATGTAAAGTACATTGCATTTTTTTCATGGATAAATAGTAAATTTTAAATTATGTCTAATTACACATAGTTAAATGACAGAATTTTCAAAATCAATTTTGCTTGTGATTGAAAGAACAAGGTCGAAAATTTTTTTTACAGCGATAATCATAAAAAAAATT
>CAYJPT010000107.1:0-8086 GCA_964372165.1 uncultured Desulfovibrionaceae bacterium
ATATACCAGCCGAGCGCATGAAAATGCGACAACCCCACATTGTACCACTATCATTGCAAGCTATTGCCATTCTTAAAGAGCTTCATGCCTTCACCGGAAGCGGAATGTATCTCTTTCCTTCAAAGAATAGCATCAAGAAGCCCATTCATATTGCAACACCATTACAAGCATTGCGTTCCTTGGGATATACCAAGGATGAAATGTGCATTCATGGTTTTCGTGCAATGGCTTCAACGCTACTTAATGAGCAAGGCTTTGATAGGGACTGGATAGAACGCCAACTGGCACACAAGGAAAAGGACAATGTACGCATTGCCTATAATCACGCTCAATATTTACCTCAGCGGCATGAAATGATGCAGTCATGGGCTAATTTTCTGGACGAACAAAAAGTAAAATATCAATGAGATATAGTATAATCATATAAGGTTTATAAACGGCTTTTTGTAAAATGCGAGAGGTCGTTTTTTTATGGAAGCTATTGAAAGGCAACAGACACACCCCCGCCCCGCCTATAGCGTGAAGGAGGGTTGCTCAGAATATGCAAGTCTGGTCTTGTAGCGTAGCCTTGATGAAGTGCTCGGCGCAAGCTTCTCGCAATAGTGACGTCAAGTATCATATGCAAAACAAGTTAAGGATTAAATGATGTTAATAGATTTTAAAACACATATTACATGTTTATATGTACGAAGAAAACCTACTTCCAAATGGTTTGTAGTTTCCATAAATTTCACTAATCAAATCAAAAAATTGTGAAAATTTATTTACCAGAGTGGTATCTTCTAAAGCACTCTCAGATTCTTTAATGAATTTAACGAGGTCGAATATATTTAGTATTCTACTATCAAAATCCTTATTATTTTTAATTTCAATAAAAAAAGATGTATACTTATCAATATCGTCGATTGTCATTTTTGTGATATTATTAGCAATAAGGAACATATCATATTCAATGCTTTGGTAGCTAATTTCCTTGTAAAATTTTTCCTTTTCACTCAAAAAATAATCTTTTATTAAATCTTTACACTTATCATTTCCAATTGAGTGTAATGGTATAAGAATTGGCAGGCTAAGCTCACTATTTTTACTTTCGTTTAACTCTGTAAGCTTTGCAATAATTTTATTGATTAGTTTGATATCATCAAATATATATTTAGTTACCATAGATATATCTAATATACTTTTTAAATCATTATTCCTTATGGTTTCAGTTTCATGTACGTTTGTTTTCTCATTTAAGAATTTATGCAAAAGAGTTTTGATTATTGTAAAAGATTTATCTGATGGGAAGTTATTATTATGGTGATAAAATAAATTATACTGTGTAACAAAAAAATTATTTATTGATTGAAAAAAGTCAAATATATTTTTTGCATAATAGATAGAATTATTTACTATATCTATTATTTCTGTAAGGCTTGCAAGTCCAATATCTGAAAATTTTATTATTTCAAAAATATTGCAAATGTAGCCAGAAAATACAGATGTCCTACGCGGGGTATCTGATGTTTTATAATAATGTGTGCAGTTTTTTAAAACAGTATTAATAAGCCAATCTTTATCTTCATCGTGCAAAATAAATTTATATTTTTCATTTTTTATTTCTTTGTAAAAATCGGCGTATAAATTTTTAATAGCATTTTTATCAAAATACATTATTATTGAATATAATTCGACTCTATTGAAACTTATGCTATGTCCATTATTTATTTTTTGCCGTACAAAAGACATACTTACATAGTTTGCGCATGACAACTTGAAGTGACTATGATTCTTCATTATAATGTTATTTTCTAAAACAAATGTTATTAAATTATAATAGATGTAACTATCAATCGGCACGCTACTTCGAGTAACAAAAGAGCCATTTTGAATTTTTTCGAATTGTTCAGAAACCTTTTTAAAAGAGACTATGCTATCTGCGAGGATAGAATGAATATTTTCATGCGTTGTAAAATCATAAATATATTTATATTTTTTACGCAAGTGCGATGGAAGTCTATTGTATTCATCTTCAATGTTTTTCGCTGTAAAATTTTCATATTCATTATTTGATGAAAAGTTATATTTCAATTCAAAAAGCGTAGAATTGTAATTCCAAAGAGCTATAAAATAATAGTCAAATTTTTTCGTTTTCAAAATTTCAATGATGGCTTTATCAAAAATATCTAATGCTTTTTCGTATTGCAAAATATAATAATAACAAATACCTTCATGAATTAATTTTGCAATTATGTCTTGCTTGTTAATATCTTTATCTAAATTAAAATCAAATGATATAAGCTTGTGAAAATTATCAAAAGTCAAATAATTATTCACTTTTTCTTTTTCAAAAAAATAATTATTATTTTGAATGCCAACAATGTTACACCTGATAAATATGCTGATTATCTTTTCTTCTACATTAAAAAATTCGATGTTATTATTTATTTCTTTTATAAAATCTTTGAATTTATTTCTCTTCTTTAAGTCAGTATAAAACGACAATTCATTATCATAAAAATATAACATAGCCCCATGTTCATTAATTCGAACTCCACAATTCGTGAGACAAGACTGTATTTGTGAAAACAAAATATAACGCAAACCATCTATTGGCTTTAATAATTCATAGACATATTCTTGAGGTGAAGTTATATTAATTTTGAAATCGTCATCTTTGATGAGACTCAGAAAATTTAAATACTCTACATCCTTAAAGTGCTTGCACTTCATATCCCAGCTCAATAGTATAACGTTATGGCTTTTATAATATTTTTCTACAATTTTATTATTTTGACTTTTCCCAACAAGCATATATCTATTTCTGATAATTGGAGAATTGTTTTTTATCCATGTCATAATTAGCTTTAAATCAAAATCACCATAACCGTATCCTAGAAAAAGAATTGTATGCGTTGCTAAAATACCTTTTAAGTAAGCTTCAATAAGAGGAAATTTAAATGAATAATTTAAGTAGTCGCTTTCGGTAAAAACATAATTGTCATGGTCAAAATCTCCATGTAACTTGATAATTTTATTGTCCATTGTAGACGTTGGAAGATTCTTATCTTCAGCTATTATATCATACACGGCACTAGTTTTATCTAGCGTGGCTTCAAAAATATTATCCCAATTTGTTGTTATGATGTAGTGTGGGTATAGTTCTATTAAGTATTTGTGAAGTTCAGAAGCTTGATATTTATTCGGAAAAAATGACTTCACTTTCTTTTTTGTTTCATCTTTTCCAAACTCTAAATCATAGTATTCAGCTAATTTTAAGAAATCATCTTCACAGTTGTCCCCCATATCTTTTTTCAGGCCATCAATAATATCTTTCCAAGATGGGTATGCATCTTTCGCAGTACACTTAGAAAAACCAGCACCTACAAATATGGCGAGTCTGTTTTCTAAATGGGCTTTTTTGATATGAGACAAATGTTCATAGAATATTTTATCATTAATCATAAAAAACCTCCCTTTATGCGAAAATAAAAATTTTAAGTTCTATCAATAGTTATAGTTGAATCAAACAACCCAATTCTATCTTCTGTATGCATATTTATTCCTGTATATTCAAGGCTTTCGTTTTCGTATCGTCTAAATTTTATGATGGCATCATTCATTAGTGGTTTGTTAAACAGTCCTAAAGATAGCAACTGGTCAAAGTCGCCCTTGTCCAAGCCAGTAACTTTTTTGAATAATTCTGGCTCAAGCTTGCTAATTACATCTTCTAAGGAATATTCCCTATAGTCAGTTAGGTACATGAAGATTGGAATACGAGCGGCAAACTTTATGAGCTTTTCTTGAATAAGTTTTCTCTTGGACTTATATTCTTTTTCTGCCTCGGTCATAGCTTTCTTTTGAGAGCTATCCATGCTTTCATTTTCTTTTTTCGCTTTTTTGACAGCCTCAGACTTATTAATGATGGTTTCTATGTCGCTGTTAAGGCTACGGAAACCTTCAATCTTCATCAGCATTTCCATAACTTCTTCATTGTCCATCAAGCGTTGGAGTGTGTTGTTATCAACATTCACGAGTAAAGCACTTTCCCAACGTCTAGCAAGAAGTGATGCTGATGTTCCTGCTGTAGCAATATCCAAGACTTCCCCAGCATTTATTTCTTTCATGGTGCTACCATCATAAGAAAGCACTGGCAAAAAGTTTATAATTTCATTAACTTTTTCTTCTGGATTGCTAGTTTTGAGATTTAAACAATAGCTATACTCTGCAATTTGCTTGAGTGCTCTATCAAGGGCAAAGTCGAAAATATAGCATACTTTTTTGATTACTTCTTTCTTCCCCTCGTCATTTTGAATGACCCAAGGGCTTTGCACTCTAAAAGCAGCTTGGAAGTATGTTTCTGGACTTGAAAGGTTACGCAACATTAAAATGCCAGTCCACGGTTTCACAGTAACACCAGTAGTCAACTTGCCACAAGATAATGTGATACTCTTGGACTTAAAAGCATCTAGCATATTGTTAAGCACAGGGGCTAGAGCGTTTACACCAATTCCTGCTTGCGTTCCTGCACAAATATTGATGTTATAATCGTGGTAAAAAACATTTTGTTTTTGCTTCAACAAATTAGCCATAGCAAAACATGCAGCTACGTTAGGTAAAAACCACAAAGTATGATTTAGTACATTGAGCAAACGTGTATCAGCGTAGGGAAATGGTGGCTTTCTTGCACCAAGCTTAAGATTATCCTTGGATGTTTCAAGGTGTGCCCCTCTAATAAGATTTAACCATTTTTGTACCTCATTCTCATAAACAAACTTGGCATCTTCACCTTGTCCATTGGCTGCAAAAAAGACATTTAAGTCAAACTCGTCAAATTCCCCCTCAAGGGCAATACGCTTAATATCATCTGGCATTTGATACGTCATAAGAACTACTTGGGATAAAGCTTCGTAGGGATTATTGTCCCCTTGCCAGTTCACTTTTGCTCTTTGCTCGTCCGTATAAGTCCAACTGTAGATTTGTTCTTCAATAAATTCACCAGTATTTATAGCTCTAAACGGTGTACCAGATAAAAATAAAAAGTAATCGGTGGTTATAGGCAAGAAGTCTTCATTATAAGCATTGGCACTGTCATATTTTTCTAAATCAAGAGTATCGTAGCTATCTTCATCTTCTTGGATAAAAAGGTTCTTTGCATTTTCTTTCCAAGCACCGAAATGGTATTCATCAAAAATAACCATATCCCAATGGGTAGCGTGTACCCATTCATTTCTAACCTTGATGCCCTTGGTTTCAGTATTAACACCAAGGTAATCTTGAAACGAACCAAAGCAGACCATGGGCTTGTCTTTGTCTGCATCTTCATAGGATAGTCCTTCTCTGGAAAGGAATTGCCAACCAACAAAGTCAATATGAGATTTTAGGTCATCACGCCATGCATTCTCAACTGCTGGCTTAAAGGTCAAAATGAGTATTTTTTGCATACCCATTTTAAGTGCTAGTTGATAGGACGCAAAGGTTTTACCAAAACGCATTTTAGCATTCCATAAAAACTTAGGTGTATTTTGAGGGTATTCACTCTTAGCACTTTGGAAGTATTCTATGGTTCTTCTAACGGCTTCGTCTTGTTCTGGACGCATTTTAAAATCGTGAGTACGATGTTCTTCATGCTCAATGCAATTTTTTACTGCTATATAGCAAGCTTGTAGTTGCTCAAGCGAACATTTAAACCACTCCCCATCTGGATTATGCACCCCTGCTTTTTTTAATGCACGATGAACGTCATGGTCTGAAAAAAATCTACCATGAACATCAATGGCTGGCTCTTGAAATACAATAGAGTATGGTGGCTTCCCCGGCCTTTTAGTAGGATATTGTTGCTCCACACGAGTTTTAACATCTTGCGTGGTATAGCCAACCTTTAATAGCCCATCATACTGCGGATTGTTATCAGCGTAAGCATATATTGTAGGATTATAGTTTGGTCGCTGCGGAAAGAAATCTTTTTTCACGCTAATCCCCCAATTCCATAGGGCGTATCATGGATTCAATAAATTCAATTTCTTCTTGAGTGAGTTTGTACTTTACGTAGAGTTCTTCATCTGTCCATGGTTTGGAAAAATCTTGAACTGGGACAAATGAATATACTGATGACGTTGCATGCTGTGTATTTTTTCTTAATAGTACCAAGAATCTAAAAAATTTTGTACATATATATGACGCCATATTTAAGGCGTATACTTCATCATTCTGAGACTCAATAACCAAATACGTTTCTGTACAACAAGAGTTTTTTTCAATAATAAAAGGCTTTCCAATGACCAAATAAGGAAAATTGCCACGCTCTCCATAAGCGTATGAAATCAAAAGTTTTATGTTTGGTATTAGATGCTGATTTGCTGTGATGGCATCACGTGGAGTATAGCCTGTTCGTTTATAGCTATAAGTCTTTACATCATCTGTATGTACTTTACTTGCTAATAACGGTGCTGACGTTGATAACCCAAAAGGTTTTCGCGAACTTACAAGAGATGCAAATGATGTTTCGTGATGTACGCTAACCTTTCGAAAAATGGAAACAGCTTCATTAAATCGTATAAATGTTTTTATATTTTTCTCAAGAAGCGGTCTTTCTAGTGTTGAGAATCTACCATTAAAATGAGTTGTTACTTTACAGTTGGTTGATTTATCACGTTCCCATAAAAAATAATTTACTCCACCAGAAAGGTCGATTCCAGGAAAACAATCTTCAGCATTAAAGTAATCTACAAGTGCTGTTATATGTGTATCTGTCAACATTTTTTCACGAAATTCATCAAGCCCTTTTCCTCCAGTAAACCATCTTGAAGGAATAATCATTGATAGATATCTTGGTTTTAGCTTTTTAGCTTGCTCAATGAATTTATGATAAATAGGACTTGCACTTGCTCTAGCTCCCCCATCGCTTAACTGATATGGTGGATTTCCGATAATTACGTCAAATTTCATCTTAAAAAGTCCTTTGGGCTTGTCAGTATGGATAAATTGGTAAGCGTGGCTTTCTAGGTCTGCATCTCTATCATATTCAGTTTTAGACGCTCCACAGTATGTACATTTGTTTTCTTGCCAAGTATGTTCGATATTATTGTATAAAATATTACCCTCTGCACTATCGAACTTAGTAACAGAGAAATGTCCATTCGCAAATTTTGAGCAATAAAGGCTTCTGCGAGAAAGCATTGCTGTAAGCTCGGTCATACCAATCCCAAAAAGTTGTTTGTGAAAGATATGGTCAATGCGTTCTTGCAAGTTAGGAATTTCACGCTCAAGTCCAAGGATAAGCCGTTTTGCTATTTCCCTTAGAAAAACACCAGACTTACATGAAGGGTCAAGGAAGGTAATGGTTTTGTCGCTCCAAATCTCACTAGGAAACATATCAAGCATTTGGTTAACAACCTTGGGGGGAGTAAAAACTTCGTCATTGCTCAAATTGGCAAGACAGGTCAAAATATCTGGATTGTAGTTATAGTTCGGTATGTTCAGCATAAGTGTGAATACTCCTATAATGAATTGTCGGATATTCTCTTATGGGCTTAGGGATATAAGCACGAATTTCTTCATCATACTGCCACCCACCAGCTATGGATAGCAAACCATGCTCATGCTTATGCCCATCAAGCATCTGGCTTAGTTGATAATCTTTTCTTATGGTCTTGCCATCTGGCAGGAAAGTCCATTCAGAAAAAGTAATTGGTGTATCATCGGAGGCTTTTAGGGTAAGTGCATCACCACATAGAATATTACGAGTAAGAATATAACGTACAGTTTTAAGGCAATCGGCATGAGTGTCTTTTTTACACTCTGCAATGTAGGATTGTTCAAAGATGGTAAAAAGCCTATTTATGCACTCGTCAACATTATCTTGGAGCAACTCTACACCATAGATACTACTAATAGCCATAACCGCATTTAACTCATAATCAGCAGGACTATTCTTATAGCGATTTTTAACAGTAGCAAGCTTCCTAGCTAAGACCTCAGCAAGAAAATTGCCGTTACCACAAGCTGGCTCTAAAAAACGTGAATCGATACGCTCAGACTCACTCTTGACCAAATCAAGCATAGCCTTAACTTCACGTTCAGCAGTATAAACCTCACCGTGGTC
>CAYJPT010000108.1:0-8085 GCA_964372165.1 uncultured Desulfovibrionaceae bacterium
TTTATGGTGGGCCATCAGGGACTCGAACCCCGAACCAATTGATTAAGAGTCTGTTCCATAGTGTTTTTAGCACTTTATACAACCTTTGATAATCTTATATAAAATCCTTGACAATTAGATACTTATGCTATATTTACCTTATGCAAGCATTGATGATTTTTGACCTGCTTAAACTAAAAAACTTGTACAATACTTGTACAACTTTTTAGGGGGAAATATGGCTAGTAATTGGAAAAAAGCGGCTAAAGGCATCCGATATAGGGAGCATGAAAGCCGTAAGCATGGTATAAAGTTTGACAGATATTTTGCTCTTTCATACTGGCTTGATGGTAAGACTATCAGTGAGGGCGTGGGATGGGCAAGTGACGGTGTAACGCAAACCTATTGCGAGGAAATTTTACGCACACTAAAGCTTAACCAGAAAAGCGGAACAGGGGCACAAACTTTCAAGGCCATGCGTCAAGCTGAGATTGCCAAGGCAATGGAAGAACAAAAGCAAGAGCAGAAAGAGCAAGCCACAACATTACAAGGTATATTTGAAGGTGGGTATATGGCGGCACAAATAGCTAAAGACGCAAAGTCATTAAAAGCAGAAGTGCAGCTTATGAAAAATCACATTGTGCCATATTTTAATGATACACCTTTACGGGATATAACCACAAGCATGATGGATTTATTTTTACAGCATATGGCAAAGAAGAAATCTAAGCATACAGGCAATCATCTTTCACCACGCACTATACAATATACTCTAGCTGTAATGCGTCAAATATGGAATTATGCTCTAAGCCGTGGCCTTACTGATACGCCATACCCTGCCAAGCAAATAAAAGCACCAACAGAAGACAATAAGCGTACACGCTATTTACAACGAGAAGAAGCGGAGCAATTACTTGAGATATTAAAGACACGTTCTCAGACAACACATGACCTTGCCTTATTATCTCTTTTTTGTGGCCTTAGAGCGGGTGAACTGTTTAAGCTTCAATGGGCAGATATAAATTTTGAACAAGGCTTTATCCATATTAGGGATAGGAAAAATAAAGATAGTGGCACGGCTTGGATTACCCCTAGACTAAAGGCAATGCTTGAAAATAGATATAAAGGGCAGTCAGGGCAAGACTTTGTTTTTCCAAGCACCAAAGGAGAACAAAAGTCATTTACAAGTAAGCTATTCTCAAAAGTAGTTGATGAACTTGGCCTTAATGACAATATAGCAGATAAGCGGGATAAAATTGTTTTCCATAGTCTACGCCATACCTATGCTTCATGGCTTGCTCAAAAGGGTGTACCACTTCACAGCCTAGCAGGATTGATGGGGCATAAGACCACCACCATGACACAACGCTATGCCCACCTATCACCAGAAGTACAACAGAAACATGCTATGCTTATTGATGATACACCACCACAAGCCGCCAATGTGATACCCTTTGACAAGGCAAAATAAGGCAATGACAGAGCTTGACAATATACCATTAGTAGGTATATTTTATATCAAACAAAAGGTCAACATTGAAACACGTTGAAATCGAATACACCAAAAAAGCCAAGAAGGGGCGTGACCAACTCAAAGAAAGTGAACTGGCAATTATGCACTTCTTAGAGCAGGATTTACGAGAAACCGCAGGGAAACCCTATGGGCGTGGATGGGATAGCCTTGGAATGTTGAAAGGTACAAACCTTATGCATTGCCACCTAACATACAGAAAAGTAGCAGTATGGGAAGTACAGGAACAAGGCGATACTATCAAGATTGTATTGTGTAGATTTGAATATGTAGGCACAAGAGAAAAAGCACCATACTAATGCAGGAGAAAAAATATGTCACTTACCACCAATAACGCACTTGTCAGACATGCACACATTGCCTTGCCTTGCGATACACTTCCCCTTGTGGTGGAGCTTGTAAAGCGTCTAGGTGGGGAAATTATAACAGAGAAAGAAGAACTTATTACCATTCCCCCAATCCCCGAACGTGAACGCATAGGTCGTATGCTAAAGGGTGCAAGACATAGGGCAAACATGACACAAAAGCAGCTTGCAAAAGCCATAAACGTACCACAAGGCCACATTAGCGAGTATGAAGCACATAAAAGACCAATACCCCAAGCAAAGGCCGCCTTGCTTGCTGAAGTATTAAATACTGTTGAAACACATTTTACACCACGATAGAACTATATAAAATGATTTTTTAATTGTGTGATTTGTAAAGGTGGGGTGGAACTATGTTATTTAATGAAATTTTTTTTAATGGTATAAAAAATGGACAACTTTTAGAAGTTTATAGAGATAAGTGCGAAGATTACAGGCTTGCAAAAATAAATAAAGACCCCTTAAATATTCCTGACCCTTGCTCTTTAGCGATGTGTTTAAGTTATCTATATTGTATTGATAGCCAAGAAATAATTTTTGATATTAGGGATGAGTATTTACCACAAAAAAATAATTTTAATGAAGCTTTTGCATTTACAAAAAAACTGAAAAACAAAAAGACTGGCAAAATAGATTTAGATGATGTTTCACTTAGGGATATGAGCAAAATATATAATTACCCTAATGATGTAATATTTTATTTTTATAAAGTATTTATTGATAATTTACTTACATATATAAACGAACACCCAGAGCCTTACAAAATTGGTATACTAGAAGAATGGAAAGAACTTAAAACCAGTGTATGTCCACAAATATTTTTTAGATGGCTAAAAGAAAAAGGCTTTACTTTATCACAAGAGCTTGGTGCATGGCTTGAGCAACAACCAGTTACTAATATACAAGCTTTTGAATCACAAGAAAAAGAGAAAACAAATGATATACAGTTTCTTAGGCAACAAACAGATGATACTATAGAAAATAAAATTATAAAGGGTTATGGGGGCGAAGATATGAAAACTATGGCTATCGCTCTTGCAACTGAAGAACAAAAGAAATATGTTAAAACTAGCAAGGAATGGCATATGCTAGAGGTAGGTATATTATCTTTACAAGGATGTGGGGTCATTCGTATAGCTCAAAAATGTGGGCATAGCGGAGGGACATGGACACAACCAAGACGGGTTGAATTTATTGAGCATATGAAAAAAAAGCATAATCTTGATGTTAAACCGTTTATGCCAGAAGATAAAAACAAAACAAGTTGATGTCATAGTAATGTCATAAAATTTTTTTTACATTATATAAACTTTCTATATAAGTCACTAGAAATAGTGACTTTTTTTATTGTATTTTTTAATGCATTTCCTTGGAATGTAATAGACCTGTCATCTTTTGCGAGGGTACAACATAGTCAACAGTCATCTATAAATTTTTAAGGAGGTAGATGTATGTCAAACTTAATGCAAGGTTTTAAGATAACTTTCAACCAAGCACCACACATGCTTTCAAGAAAGCAAGTTCACGAATTAAGCGGAGGCCATGTTGCTGTGTCATCCTTGGCTTGCTACGATTGCAGAGGTGTAGGAATTGGGGGCAAGAGGCTTGTGGGAAAGCGTGTATGTTACCCAAAAGACGAAGTATTTAAGTGGCTTATGGCTTACATGGGCGAACCTATAGAAGTCCAAAGTGCCTAACAATGCGAAACAAAAAGCAAAAGCCCACAAGCGAGGAAAGTTTGTGGGCTTTTAAGAAAACATTTTAACAATCGGGATAGGTATTTACTATGTCAAAATTAATAGATTGTCAAGTTATACATTCACTTTACAATAACCCACCAACTCAACCACGTTTTGAAAACGTACCAGAACCATTAAAGCAGTATCATCAATGGTGCGTATGGTTTATGTGTGAACCTCCAAAATCCGCAAAAGAAACTTGGGAACAATGGCAGCAAAAGAAAGCCATAAAGAGGCCAATTCATGCGGTGCGTGGCTTCCCTATAAACATAATAAACTCAAAGCACTTTTGCACATACGAACAGGCAAAAGCTTTTTGCGAAAAGTACCCCTTTGGCAAGCGTGGGAGTTTTAGGGCAGGTGGTAGTAGGATTTATGGTCTTTTGGGTGGTATTGGTTTTATACTAACCAAAGATGACCCAATTTGTGGCTTGGATATTGATAATTGTATCAAAGATGGTCGTCTTGACCCTAAAGCTATTATTATCATTGATAAACTAGACAGCTACACAGAAGTAAGCCCAAGCGGAAATGGTATTCGCATCTTCACAGAGGCAAAACTTGGGGAAGGGTCAAGGAACAGGCAAGGCAACCTTGAAATATATGATTGTAATAGATTTCTGACTGTTACAGGTCAGCAAGTGGAGGTGGGCGATGTTAAACCGTAGCATTGAAGCCCGCCAAGGCGAACTTGAGGCAATCCAAGGGGAATTTCTGCCCATCTCAAAGAATTTACCCAAAGCACATAACCTAGATACAACTTTTACAGATGTATCTGATAAGGAAATTGCTGATAAACTTGAGAAATTAAAACAAGATGCAAAATTTCATGCCGCTTTTGTTGATGGTGATTTTGGCGATTTTGAAGATGACCAAAGTTTAGCAGATTTTTATATATGCGTGGAATTAGTCGAAGCCTTTGGCCCTAATGTGGATTTGATAGATACTATTATCATGGAATCCGAATTGATGAGGGAAAAATGGGTAAGACCTACAAGCGGCACAACTTATGGGCGTTATACCATTAAAAATGCCATTGCAGCACATGCACACAAACAAGAGCAAAAAAAGCTTGAAGATGCTAAATTTTGTAAGATGTTGGAGGAAGAATATGGCCCACCAATAACCGATGCAGAATGGAACAACATACAAGAGCAAACGCTACAAGATGAAGATAAGGATATTTCCAAAAACAATAAACCTCTAATGAACACGTTAAAGGATTTAATATCCGCAGACATGAACCCCACCAAGCGTGTACGAATGATAATGGAGTGCATGAACAAGGAACACGCCTATATTATAGTTGGTGGCAAGTCCTACGTTATCCATGACAATGGCGATGAGATTTTTTTACTACCTAAACAAGTTTTTTATGACAAATACGCACCTTTTACGACCGCTGGTAGAAACCCATCGGCAAAGGCAAAAAATGTTTCTGTAGCTTTTCTATGGTTCAACCACGAAAATAGAAGGGTCGTCATCAAGATTGTTTTTAAGCCTGAGATGGCTTGTGCTGACGATGAATACAATCTGTGGAAGGGTTTTGCCATAAAACAGGAAATGGAGCTTGTAAAGGCATATGACCAATGCAAAAAATTTCTATACCACATTAAAGAAGTTATTTGTGGAGGTGATGACACCTCTTACAAGTACCTTATGTCTTGGCTTGCCCACATGATACAAAAACCTTGGGAGAAGCCTGGTGTAGCCATTGTAATGAAATCGGGTGAAGGTACTGGCAAGAATACGTTTACCCGTGTTCTAGGGCAAATTATAGGCAATAAACACTACCTTGAAACGTCTAGCCGTGAAGTCATATTGGGTCAGTTCAATGCAGCCACCGAGGGGAAAATATTGATAAACCTTAGTGAAGCTTTTTGGGCTGGTGATAAGCGACTTATAGGTGCGTTAAAGACGCTTATCACAGACATAGACAGAAGCATCGAACGAAAAGGCGTAGACGCTTATATGATTGAGTGTTTTTGCCGTGTTATGATGTCTTCGAATGAAAATTGGGTTATACCCGCCAGTGCTGACTCAAGGCGGTTTTGTGCCTTAAATGTGTCAGACAAGCACAAGCAAGACACCAAATACTTTGAGGCATTGCATGAAGAAATCAATAATGGTGTAGCTGAAGCCTTTTACACAATCCTCAAGCGTTGGGAAATCACCGAGAATGTGAGGGTTGCACCAAAGACCAAAGCTCTAATTGAGCAAAAGAGGCTATCCTTTTCCCCTGTTGAAGTGTTTTGGTCGGAGATACTTGATGATGGTGTTTTCCCTAACGCATCAAAGCAGTTCATACTTGAACAAGACAAGATTATAAGTTGCCCTGCTGGTGATTGGCCCTCATGGGTTCACATTAAACCCCTACACGGGGAATTTTTGGAGTTCTGCCAGCGTCAGCGATTACACACCAGCACCCAAGACCACTTCTCAAAGAATATATTGGATTTTATCGGTCTTTCGTCAAAAGAACGTAGAACTAAGACAGTGCAAGGCAGTATAATGAACCTATACGCATGGCCTAGCCACCTGAAATGTCAAGAATTATGGGAGGTTAGGCTTAATGGTGGGCAGTAATAATCACCTGCAATCACCTTATAATCACCCTTTTTACTATAGGTGAGTGGAGGTTTTATATGTCAATTCAACAGTTTATTAGCAACCACTCACCTTAATCACCATTTAAGGGGTAAGTTGCTTATAAAAACATATACACATACAGATGGTATACTTTCATTATTATCTTTTATTTTTATTAGATATATATAAAAAGGTGATTAAGGTGATTAGAAGTAAGTAAAGTATTGTAAATAAAGAAAAATAAGCCACTCACCTTTTATAAAAAAGGTGATTATGAGGTGATTATTCCTGCTAAAAGGTGAGTGGCTTATATATATTTTCTGTGAATTTTTAGCAAAGGAGGGCAAAAGCGAAAAGATACAAAATAATTATTTTTTATTGTGGCTATGGCATGGAGAGAAGAGGGTACAACAAAATTTTAGGAGAATTTATGCAGTACCCTGACCGAATAGAAACTTTATCAAAGCGGATAAAGATTTTGCAAAATTCAATAAATTTTTGCAAGCATTGTGGTGGAAGTTCGCAAGCAGCTTTTGAGGCCGAATTGCGTTTAAGAAAATCAGAATTGAAAAAGCGGATGCAGCAGCATCTTAAAACCGAGCAAGGGGGGAAAATATGAATACGCATTTAACTTGTAATAAATTGGTTGCAAAGGATTTATCCTTGAAGTTGTTGGATGTTCTTGAATTTCTAATTATTTTCAATGTGTTAGAAAGTGAAAACAAGGAAATCCCATCCAATGTTTGCCAAGATTTTCAAGCATTGCTTCAGAGGATTGTAAATATTAGCGAAAGTTCGCTTTTTAAGAACACCGAGCAGGAGGCGTGATATGTCACATGATATAAATATTGAAAATCAGCTTGATTTGCTTATGGAAAAAATTAACGAGGCAAAGCTTTTTTATCAATTTTACCTTGACGACAAAGACAAGCCTGGTCGTTATAGCGACTGGAGCAGATTTCAACAACCAGTCGTACACTTACACATCATTGCGGAGAGGCTTTTGAAAATGCGTGCACCAGATTAAAAGCCACCCATACGGCATTAAAAAGGGCTTGATTTTGACAATTTCTAAGCCCTTTTTTATTTCAAAATTACTCAAAATTAACGAAATTATTTTCATTAAAAATCAATATGTTACTTGTGCTTATTTTGCCGTTATAAAATTAACCGCTGATTTTTGACAAAATGTTTATTTAGGCTCGGGTCGGTACTTATCGAAAGCAAATGTTAAAGATTTAGGCTATCCCCTAGTTATAAAAAAAGTCATGGCATAGGACTTTGACCATCCACTAGCCATAAGCAATGGTAGCCAATAGCGTGGCAATCAATAGCATCAGCATGGTACTAGCATTACCTAGAGTATGAGCAAGCTGTATAAATTCGTTGATTGTAAGGCTTCAAGCTTTGTAACCATGAACAAATACACATAAAATAAAATACAAAGCCTTAGAACGTCTTACAATATACATATATTTCAATGTGTTATGTGGTATAAAATACAGGGCTGCACAGCGTTGTACAGAGTCAGACAGCACCAGACAGGGCTAGACAGCACTAAAAAAAGCTATATTATGATATGCAGAGCCATAAAAAACTTAGGCGGGCTTAACCCATTGCAAAATGTTAAGCCCACCTTTACACTCTTTGAGTGTAGCATTGTGACAGTTTTTATATATATCTTTATAGCTTAGATGTCAAGCTTTGTCTTGCTTACTATGTGGATATGACAGCCAAAGACAAGGCCACCTTAAACTTGCTTGAGGTAAAAAACTTGTACAATACTTGTACAAAATAGCCTTGTACAAAAAAATAAGGGCTTGCATTTTCTGCAAACCCCTGAAATTTCTGGTGGGCCATCAGGGACTCGAACCCCGAACCA
>CAYJPT010000109.1:0-8050 GCA_964372165.1 uncultured Desulfovibrionaceae bacterium
AGGGACAGAGGAAAAACTGTCCCTTTTTTAGTTTAAGTCAGGGACAGAGGAAAAACTGTCCCTTTTATTTTTTTAAGGAGAATATTATGACACAGGAACTAAGTCGCCTAGTACCCTCTTTTAATAATGATCGCATGGCTTCCTATATTGCATTTCGCAGTCCAACTCCAGCAAGCAACACTGTCAACAGTGCTTCTCAACCACATAGAGCTGTTGTAGACAATGGACAAACCGCAGTTGCTATACAAGAACGCAACACAACTATGCCTACACGTCTTGATGATGCCCAAGCAGAGTTAGCAATGGAAGATGTGCAACAAAATGCTCAAGATGTATTAACTGCACATAACAACATTGACCCTGATCGTGTAGCACGACTTTTAAGCTTGCTTGAATAAAGACCTGTACGCATCTTTACTTGAGGCTATGATAGCCGATTCCGAAAACTATTGCTAAAAGTAGCCACAAGTAAGCTTAAAGTAGTGCATCTGTTCTTTGTGTATTAAAGTTATGGTTATGTGTTAGTATGCAACAGCCATATTCTATTCTACACTTATTAAGAACTTCACTTATCAAATTCTAGTATACTGTGGCGTTGTCGCAGTATTACTATCCTTGATTCATGGTTTTTTGCAATTCTTGCGCTTGCTCTGCAAGTTCACGAATTGCATCAGCAGATTGAATAATTGCTTCTGAGTTTTTATTAACAACTTCATTAATGTCACTCATAGCTTGTGAAATGCTTTCTGAAACTGTGGTTTGCTCATTGGCAGCATTTGCAATTTGATGAATCATATCAGTATTAAGACTTGTAACGGACGCAATTTCTTGCAAGGAGTCTTCGGATTGTTTTGCAAGTTCAGATGTTTGTGATATTTGAGCTACAACTCTTTTTACTTCTTCTTGATTTGCTGTGCTTGAATCTTGAATTGACCGCACGCTTTCACTTACCTCACGTGTAGCATCCATTGTCTTTTCAGCTAGTTTTCTTACTTCATCTGCAACAACAGCAAATCCTCGTCCAGCTTCACCAGCTCTTGCAGCCTCAATAGCAGCATTAAGAGCAAGGAGATTTGTTTGGTCAGCAATATCAGTAATAACGTTAATAATGCTACCAATTCCTGCTGAAAGTTGATCTAATTTTTCCATATTGTTTGTTAAATTATCAGCTGATCCTGTTAAAGTTTTCATAGCATGTGACATTTGTCCAATGGTATTAATACCATCTTGAGCTTTTTGAAGTACGGAATTACTTTGATCTGCTGTAGTTGCAGCATTATGTGCTACATCTTGCACAGATGAATTCATTTCTCCCATTACTGTGCTGGTTCTTTCAATGCTTTCACGCTGGAAATTTGAGCCCTCAACAATAAGCTCGGTTTGAGCTGATAGCTCTTCAGTTGCAGAAGCCACACGTGATGCAATAGAAGTAGCTTGAATAGACATTTCTTTAATAGCATCACTTTGTTGTTGAACTTGTGTAATATCATTAAAACATTCAATATATCCTACAGCATTGTTATCAGCATCATAAAGAGGGATGGCAAAAACATCAAAATGCATATTATTACCATTAACTACACAAGGTGCTACTGCATTTATACTATTGTGTTTAGATACAGAAGTAAGTCCAAGGCAATTTTCGTTGCCACAAGCAGGAGAGTTAAAGAATTTTCCGCAATCCTTACCAATAACATCTGAATTTTTCAAAGTCTCTTTCGCAGTTTTATTCATATAAACTATTTTGTTATCAAGTGTCGCTGAAAAAATATTAGTAGACATGTTATCAAGTAATTCTTGATATGATTTTGCAAGATTGTTTACAGAAACAACAAGTTTCTTAAACCCACCTTCAAATTTTTCTTCATCAGCCTTTGCAGTTAATGCACCAGAGGAAATTTTATTAGATGTTTGATATATTTCATCAACTATACCATTCAAAGTTAAAAGAATAGTGCGTATTGCATCTACAAGCTGGCCAACCTCATTTTTCTTCTTTGAATCGATAGTAGCTGATAGATTACCCATGCTAACTTCTTTTGCAAAAGCTGTTGACTGTTCTATAGGCTTAATTACCATTTGTTGAGTATATAAGTAGGAAAGGACAGCTAGAACAATAGTAACAAACATACAAAACATAGCGATATATTCAGCGCTTGTAAATTCATTGGTTACATTTTGAGAGAGTGCAGTGGTTCGGCTATCTAATTTAGAAAAAAAAGTGTTAATAGGTTTCATGATATTAGCCGCTTCATCTGTATATTGCTTACCAAACACCAATTCAATGGCTTTTTGCTGATTTGGAGATGTATTTATAGTATAATTTCCAGTAACATCTTTAAATTTACCAAGCATAGCATTCATAGCTTCCACTTCAATGCTTATTAAGGTATTTGACAGTCTGTTTGACTCCTCAAGTAGAGAGAACTCCTCATCTGTAATCCCATATTGTTTTAGTAAATCAAGTAAAGATATTTTTTCTCCAGGAGCAACTCTTGCATTTTGCGGGCGTGCCAATTTACCAGCCCTTATATCAACGATATTGTTGTATTCATTTTTAAATTTCTCATCATTATTTGCAACATATAGACGCACATTGTCGGTCAATGCTTCAGAAGATGCGCGTAGCTCACGAGATAACTCTATTAAAATATCATTATTTTCATTAACTTTTTGAATTTCGAGAAAAGCATTACTTGCTGAATACAAAAAAAACAATGACACCAATATCATAAGCACAACTAAGATGTTGGAAATAAAAAATGCGGTTCTAATTTTCATAATTTAACCCTCACAAAAAGATTTACAAATAATATTGGAAATTTAAATTGGACAAGCCTACTCTAACTAGAAGTTACAAAGTAGAACAATCCTACCACAATAACAATCGGTAAATGTGAAAAAAAATAGATAAAATCGTAAATTTGTCTTTGAATTGTATTTTTTTAATCATTTTTTCATAATTATAAAAATCAAGATACTTAGTGCAACAATTTTTAACAGCATAAAAAATAGTTGCGCAATTTTATGCAAAGGGTCTACATAAATATGCGCAAATCATATATAAAGATACTATATTTATTAACCATATTCATGTAATTTTATTCACATAACATCTGTTATATATAAATAGTTTAAATTATAAATAAATTGTTTGCATGCATCTTGGAAAACTTTTTCCGCTTACACTGAATTGGTATATACATATATATCAATTAAAAAATATAATTTTACGGACTAATGCGTAACTTCTGGAATTTATAGATAATAAAACATCATAAGCTAAGTATATTTTTTTGGAAATAAATATTGACAAAATTGATATATACATATACATCTTGTATAAAGTAAATGTGGATAAATGAGTATGATCATTACCTAGCTCAAACTAGCATTTGCATGCGTTTTGGAACATTATTACAATGCCACAATAGATAAACTGTTAAGTATTGTGTCATTAAGGCAATGATGGGAAGTATTGATGTCATAGATTTATTGTACTCTAAAGATGTTTTTTCTGTCTCATTTTTTTAAACAACCTGGCCAATGACAGGTCAAAAGTTTATGCTTTAATAACTTAAGACAGAAGACTGGCTCCAACCCAAACACAGTTTTAAGAGGCCAAATAAACTGCATCGTCGCTTCCATAACCCTACCGAACCTAGGAGGCAACATGAAAAAATTGACGCTTGGCTGTATTATTGCTTTAATACTTTGCGTCACTGGCAACGCTTTTGCGGCTGATTCTTACCCACAAAAACCAATTACCGCCTATATTCCTTTAGGTGCTGGTGACAGTACAGACATTTTTGTACGTACCATTACACCACACATGGAAAAATTCCTTGGCGAGTCAATTATTTTAATCAATAAGCCTGGTGGCGGCGGTGCTGTTGCACTTGCATCATTAGATAAGTCTAAACCTGACGGTTACACTTTTTCTTGGGCAAACTTACCTGCATTGTCCATCATTCCACAAATGCGCAAACTTACATATGATCCTAAAAAATTTGTTTATATTGCTACACCAATGCAATATGAGTATGTATTATATGTTAACAGTGACTCTCCATACAAAACCCTCAAAGACTTAATTGAACATGCACGCAAAGAGCCAGGCAAAGTGCGTTATGGTGTTGTAGGTTTAGGTTCTACAAATCACTTAGGTGTAGCATGGCTTGCAAATAAGGAAGGGGTAAACATGGTACCTGTTCCATTTGAAGGCAATCCAAAAGCTATTTCTGGAGTAGTAGGTAAACATATTGAATCCGTAAATACTTCTGTTACTGCATCAGTTTCACCATACCAAGCAAAATTGATACACCCACTTGTTGTATTAAGCAGCGATCGTATTGATCTTTTACCTGATGTACCTACCTTAAAAGAATTAGGTTATGATTTTAGTCAATACTCCTCATTAGGTGCTGTTTTACCTCCTAATACACCAGAGCATATCCGCAAGCGTTTAGAAGATGCTATAAAATATGCAGTTGAGCAACCTGACGTACAAGAAAAAGCAAAAACGACCTTATATGCCAAGATTGCATTCCAAAACGGTGCAGACTATCGCAAAAACTGTGATGACTATTGGAATATATGGGGCAGCGTGCTTGACCTGGTCAATTTAAAAGCCAAGTAGTTTATATTCTCACGACGGGGAGGACCTAACTCCCCGTTACTCTCTAATGGAGGTCATCATGCGCATATATAAGGATGCGATAGGCGTTGGCTTATTAAGCTTATTCTTCTTGTTCAATCAATTTGTATGGATACCAATAGAGGTTATGGAGGAAGGGTCTTCAGATACATATCCATACCTACTTAATGGTCTTTTAGCTTTATTTCTAATATGTTATATTGGTGAGTTTGTGTATAGGCTAAAAAGTGGTAAAAGTATGGAATACTTTACGCTAGAGTGGCGCCCAATTAGCAAAATTGCGCTTTTACTTATTGCTATGTTTTTGTGGGCAGAATCTATGGAATATGTGGGTTTTTTACTACCTACTATAGTTTTCTTGGCTCTTGCTTCAACAGTATATGGTGAGCGTTCAATACCTAAACGTTTGATACTTTCGCTTTGTGCACCAATTTTTGTTGTTATTTTATTTGCTTTGCTCAACACGGCCTTACCTCAAGGAGCGGTTGATCAGTGGATCTTACAGTTTATGCCTAAGTAAAAAATATTTCGCATTATCATTTAATTTAAATTGATTGAGACGATTTTTTAGGGTTAAACTATTTCGAACAGATTTTCAATAACGATGGTAGAGGTATGTTATGATGGAAATTTTTACAAATCTTTGGGCAGGCATGTTTTATGCCGTAAGTATAGAAAATATTATCGGCGTATTAATTGGCTATGCCATAGGTGTTGTTGCAGGGGCTATTCCTGGTATTATGGGAATCACAGCACTTGCCTTAATGTTACCTTTCACCTTTACCATGCCCCCCATGTTTGCCATTGCCGCTATGATGGGCTGTTATAAGGGGGCCGCATATGCTGGCTCCATCACCGCTACATTATTCAATATTCCCGGTACTCCTGAAGCTGCTGCCACGGTTTTAGACAGCTTCCCCATGAGCCAAAGGGGAGAACAAACAAGAGCACTAGAAATTGCACTTTGGGCCTCAGTTATTGGTGGAACTGTAAGTAATATTTTACTTATTTTCACAGCACCTCCTTTAGCAAAAATTGCTGTCCAAATTGGACCACCAGAAACAGCGGCACTTATTTTGTTTTCACTAACGGCAGTTATAGGACTCATGGGCACTACGCGCATGGATATCTGGAAAGGTTTTATTTCTGTAATGATAGGACTTATGATAGCAATTGTTGGTCTTGATCCAATGTTATCAACACGTAGATATGTTTTTGATATGATGGCGCTAGATGATGGTATACCCTTTGTTGTTGCTGTTATAGCCTTTTTAGCCTTCACAGAAATTCTTGACCAAGTCAATCACTCTCAAAATATTAAGGCAAACCAAACCTCAGAAAAGCGTAAATCTTTACCATATACTATGAAGCAACGTTGGGCTGACTTACGTTTCTGTTTTAAAGATCTTGTACGGGCTTCATTTTTAGGCTCTTTCTTGGGTGCCATGCCTGGTATTGGTGCACCGCCAACTGCATTTGTCTGTTATGGTGAAGCAAAGCGCACAGCTAGTGACTCAACTCAATTTGGTAAGGGTGACCCACGCGGTATTGCTGCACCAGAAGCTGGTAATAATGCTGTTGCTGCGTCTTCACTTATCCCTCTTATTACTTTGGGTATTCCTGGCAGTGTGGCCGCAGCTGTGCTTGGTGGTGCTTTTATGGTGCAAGGTATTGTTCCTGGTCCCATGCTTATGCATGACCATCCGCAAATAATTTATGGTCTTTTTGTACTATTTATTATCACAGATATTCTTGGAGCATTTCTTGTAGCTTTACCATTTTTGCATTTTATCCGTCGATTTTTTATCACGGTAAATTATAGTATGCTTTTCCCACTCGTTATTATGTGCTGTGCTATTGGTGTTTACACAGAAGAATATGACCTTTTCGCTGTTAAATTGCTAGTATTTCTTGGTTTAGGAGGATATATTTTAGGAAAGCTAGGATTTAGTCTTTCAGCTTTAGTATTAGCCCTAATTCTAGGTCCTGTTCTTGAGCGTGAAACTCGTACTGCCTTGCTTATGTCAAATAATAGTTACAGTGTATTTTTCACAAGCCCTGTCGCCTGTATACTCATTATATTGGCTGTGCTTATGTTAGTTTGGTCAATATGGCAAAAAATTAAATTTGAACGTGGGCAAAAAGCAAGCGTATTACTGACTGCTGAAAAATAACTTCACTATCAAGTATTTTTACTATCTATAAAACAAAAAGCGGGAAAAGTTATGTTACTTTTCTCGCTTTTTGTTTCAATTTTCTTTTGTAACTATATGTTAAGAGTCCTGCACAATTACTTTTTCAGTATAATTTTGTGAAAGTTGTAAAAAAGTTTTACAAAAAAAATTGCAGTGTAGGAGTCTTATATCTGATACTGATAATATATTAAATGTTTATGGCAAGATAATACATAAGATACAACAAATTAAATTACATAAATCAAAATTACTCTATAGCACGGAATATTTTTTTATTATCTGTTATGCAATAGCTGATTCTATACTCGCAAGGGGTATTTTCATCAATGTATAGTATGGTATTAATTTGCAAAAGAGGTTTGTTCTCTTCAATATTAAGTAGAGTTGCCTCATGGTGTCCGGATAACGTTGCAGCAAATAATTCGTGAGTTTTACTTATAAAAACACCATAATCTTCTTCAAGTACTATAAATAATGGTACTTGCTCAAGACGCTTGCGATACACAATATCAAGTCCGGCAAAGCGCATAGTAGGTAAATATGAATATGCTAAAATGCATTGGACACCATCTTCATAAAAAATGCGCACTATTTCAAAAAATTCTTCATCTAGCGGAACACCTAGAGCATTACAAATTTCTCTATGCCCTTGTATACGCCGAATAGAGTGCAATTTTACATGATTTGGTGAAGTGCTGCCATTAAAATTCTCCAACATTAAGAAGTAACGTCTATGTTGGCTAGGAAATGATGCACTAGAAACGTAAGTTCCACTACCTTGACGACGATATAAACGACCTTCATGCACAAGTTCTAGCATAGCTCTTTTTACAGTACCCACACTCATTCTACTTGCTTCAGCAATTTTTCTTTCAGAAGGGAGAACACAATTTTCCTTCCACAAACCTTGTTTTATACCTGCAATGATAAATAATTGAAGTCTTTTGTATGCAGGTACAAATTGAGCATTAGCAAGAGCAGATTCTTGAGTTTGAAAAAACTGAATCAAAGATGTCATAGTTACATTTCCTAAATCAATTGTTATTGATAAAATATTCAAGCTTAAAAATTAAACGTAATAATATATAATCATATATATATTTTGAATAAATAGCAATAAATATTTTAATAAAAATATATTATTGAACATTTAATTTATATATAAATTTTTTTAAGTAAACGCTGATTAAATCAACAA
>CAYJPT010000110.1:0-8033 GCA_964372165.1 uncultured Desulfovibrionaceae bacterium
GTTATAAATAATGTAGCAAACATTAAAGAAACATTAACCATTAAACGAGGATTTTTTTATGTACAAAAATATTTTCATAGCTTTGTTTTTCTTTTTCATAGCGTTATCATTATCACCTAGCACTGCCCTAGCTGCAGAAGATGCTCGCAGCATTGAATTACCAGCAGCAGATAAAAGTGGTGGAATGCCACTTATGCAAGCATTAGCAGAGCGCAAAAGCACACGTAAGCTCAATAATGAAGCACTAAGCGCACAAGAATTATCAAATATTCTTTGGGCAGCTTGGGGTATCAATCGTGAAGATGGCAAACGTACTATACCAACAGCCAGAAATCAGCAAAAAGTTTCTCTATATTTAGCACATATGGGCGCAATCTGGATTTATGATGCGCAAAATCATGCCATTCATAAAATTCTTGATGAAGATGTTAGCGCAAAATTTGACGATGCAGCACTAACATTATTCTTCGCTGCTGAAGAAGGTAAATATAGCAATATGCATGTGGGTTCTATGTATCAAAATGTTGGTTTATATTGCGCTTCAGCAAAACTAGGTAATGTAGTTAGAGCAAAAGGAGTAGATTTTTTACAAGAAAAAATTGCCCCTTATTTGCCATCAAATTTCACCATCAGAATAACACAAAGTATTGGAAAAATGCAATAAGATAGCACATTTTGAATAATATCAGATAGTTTTATCTTAATAAATAACAGTGCTGCATAAATAGTCGATGCTAAATAACACATTTCCATGCGTTGCTTAGCATCGACTATGTAGCTTTAAATATTACAACTTATTTGTGCACAGGTTTTTAATTGACTCGATAATGGCAACCACGACTTTCTTTATTGCGAAGTGCAGCTTGCGTTATGACATAGGCTGTATGTACACCATGAAATAAATTAATCAGTGGGGGTGTAATTTGAGTGCGTTTATAAAAATCATGAATACGCCTTGATTGGTCACGTAAATCTTGAAAGGCACGGTATAAGCGTGCATTAGTACGAGTAATGCCCACATAATTCCACATGGTATGCCGTATGCTTGCCCAATCCTGTGCAATTAATGCCGGATCGTCATTTTGTTCTGTGCCTCCAGGCTCCCAATTTGGAATAATATCACGTAAACCTTGACTTAATCCAGCTTCGTTTTGACTACGGCTAACAACATCTTTTGCGGCGCACCATCCCCAAGTCAGAGCCTCAAGTAACGATGTACTTGCTAAACGATTGGCACCATGTACACCTGTGCAAGCACACTCACCAATAGCATAAAGTCCAGTAACATCAGTGCGTCCATCTTTATCCACAAGAATACCACCACAAAAATAATGTGCGGCCGGCACAACTGGTATGGTATCATGGTTTATGTCTAAGCCAATACTTTTGCAAATTTTTGAAACTGTAGGGAAACGCTCACTTAAATCTTGTTCAATATAACGTGCATCCAAGTAAAGACATGGGGCATTAGTTGAAAGCATTTCCGCAACCATAGCTTGTGACACTATATCACGTGGCGCAAGGTCACCTCGCCCATCATAACGCTGCATAAATGGCTGACCGTGAGCATCAAGCAAACGAGCACCTTCTCCGCGCATTGCTTCAGTTATTAATGCACGGCGATTAAGTTGCTTTGTATATAATGCTGTAGGGTGAAATTGCATAAATTCTGTATTAATTACACCAACTTTAGCCCTGTGAGCCATAGATATGGCAGAGCCTACGCATGATTCTGCATTAGTTGAGTGTAAAAACACATTACCAACACCGCCACTTGCAAGTATTGTCCAGTCTGCCAATAGCGTTTGAGCTTGTGATGTTTGGGCATTATAAACATAAGCACCAGCACAACGATTTTCCACATGATAACGATAATCGGAATGTCGCCCATGATGTCTGCTGGTTAATAGGTCAATTGCAAAGCAATTCCATAAGCATTTTATACGCGGATGTTCAAAAATAGCCTTACCAAGCGAGTGCATAATTGTACTTCCGGTATGGTCAGCTGCATGCAAAATACGTGGAGTATCATGTCCACCTTCACGAGTTAAACGCCATGAGCCATCGCTATTTTTGTCAAAAGGCACTTGTACTCGTTGCATAAGAATATGTTCAAGGGCCAAGGGACCATTAGCACAAATGTGCTCCACCGCATCCTTATAATTATAGTGGTGCCCTGCAACAAATATATCATGTGCTAAATTTTTCTTGTCATCATCTGAAGTTAGATTCGCATTGGCTTTATAAATGACACCACCTTGAGCAAGCTCTGAATTTCCACCACCAATAGAATCTCCAGAAGACAATAAAAGAACCTCTATTCCAGCATCAGCTAAAGTAAGTGCAGCAGTGCAACCTGCAAGCCCAGAACCTATAACTAAAACTTGAGAATAAAGTCTTTCTTCCAAACTACACTCCTGCCACTTCACAAACTCTAAGCATACGCTCAAGAGATTTGCGTGCATACTCAATTTGATTTTGAGGAATTTGCAGTGCATTTGCACTACCTTTATCAATAGCCTCCAAAGTTGAAAGTAATTTAGGAGCTGTAATTTTTGCCATATGCGAGCAGTATGCATTACGTAAAGGGATAATATCACAATGCCCCATATGACGCATACGTAAACGATGCACAAGGTTTGTTTCTGTGCCTATAATAAGTGTCGATCCTTGAGGACTTTTTGCTGCCATATCAATTAAATAAGATGTTGAGCCGGCACCGTCAGCACAGCCAACCACTTGTGGAGAACATTCAGGATGTACATAAACAGCACAACCGGGATATTTTTTGCGCATATCTTGTACAATATTCTCATTAAATTTTGCATGAATAGCACAGCAACCCGGCCAAAGTAACAAGCGTGATTTTTGCACCTTATCATAATCTATTTGGCTACCGCCGCCACGCACATTTAATATATGCTCTAATGTTTCATCCATACCCAATTGTCGTGCAGTGTTGCGAGCAAGGTTTTTATCCGGTAAAAAAAGAACTTGTTCAGCTTCATTTAATGCCCATTCAAGCATGGTTTTGGCATTAGCTGACGTACACACTGCCCCACCATATCGCCCAACAACATCTTTTACAGCTAATGAAGTATTCACATAAGCTAAGGGAATAATTTTGCCTTTACTATTTATATGTAAATTTTCAAGCACTTTTTCTAATAAAGGCGCTGGTGTCATTTGCGACATAACACAATTAGCTAAACTATCTGGAATATAAATATTTTGTCCGTTACGCGCCAATAAGGCCGCAGATTCAGCCATAAAATATACCCCGCAAAAAATAATATGTGGGGCAGTAACCTTGGCTACCTTTCGTGCAAGTTCTAGTGAGTCACCAGTTATATCGCAATGCTCAACAACACCATCTTCTTGATAATGGTGTCCCACAATGCAAACTTTGTCACCAAGGCGCTCGCGTAATAATTTAATATATTTAGTTGAATCTAGCATAACTACCTCAAATTAGGACTGGCTTTTGCAACAAATTTGCGCTTCCAAATCCTCCAAAACCAAACCAAGCCAAGCACAGCATAAACTATCATTATAGCATATAAATTATCTACACCGCTAATATCTGCATCCCAGCTCCACACATATTGACTCCACTGACTAAATACATAGCTTATGGTTAAAGCACTAGCAAGCACTATCCAAATGGGGCAAAGCCAACGCAGTGGGAAGGACTCCTCCCAAAAAAATGATTTACGATAAAAACGTTTAGACGAAATAGCAACAGTCACAAGCACCATAATAATCATAATAGCAAGAAATAATGACATACCTTTAAGAACTGAACAAACAAAGCCTAAGCCCAAAAACCATAAGGTTAGCCGCCAAGCTATTACCTGACGCATCTCTAAGCCATAAGCCAAAAATAATAGCACAGAAGCGGTGAAAAGAGTTAAGAAATGTAGCAACAAACTAATCCAAGGATTCCAATCTATAAATAAAAAGAAATGTCCGCTTTGCCAAGACGGCAAACTTATAAAAGCAAGCAGCACCGCACCTACGCAAAAAGTAGCCCAAGCACAAATACTATGCGAAAGAACAGAAAGCCACCTTCCGGCATCACGCAAAATATCCTTGCGCTGCCTTGCCTCATACACAGCCAGCAATAATGCTGCTGCAAGTAACGGTAAAATAAAATAAATTAGTCTAAAGCACAAAACTGCCGCAACAACAACTTGCTCACGTGGGCTATGCGTGAGATGTAAAATAACCAATTCAAAAACACCCACACCACCTGGCACATGGGTTAGCACTACAGCTACCTGTGCCATAAGATAACTTGGTAAAAATTGTATAAAACCAATATCTAAATCACCTGGTAAAAGCACATACATACAGCCTGCAGCGACAATTAAATCAATGCCTGCAACAATTGCCTGCAAAATTGCAATTTTAAGTGGCGGAAAAACAAATTCGCGCCCAAAAACATAAATGGGTTTGCGAATAAAGTAACAAGCTACAAAATACGCTAAAGCCATGCCCAATAAAATCACACCCAAAATCCTAACATCAGTTATTGGCATTTTACTTAGCAATTCTGCCGGAATATTAGGTGGATATACTATAAAAACAAGTCCGCAAAGCCCTAATGCCCCTACCCAAAAAGTCACAGCAAGCATAAGTACAAGGCGTACAATATCGTGCAGGCTAAATCCCCAAGCTGTATAAAATCTATACCGTACAGTTGTACCACCTAAGAGAGCCCCAAAATTATAACTTACAGCTTGCCCTATAAAAGAAACCAAGGCCGTGCGCTGCAAAGGCAGAGGTTTTTTTATGGCAACCAAGGCTAACCAATCATAACCTACTAAAATAAGGTAGTTTACTATCATAAGACCCACTGAAGCAAGTAAACGCCAGTCAGGTATTTGGGATAAACTTTCACTAATTTGAACAAAACTATATGCTTTTAACTTATGGTAAAGCAGGTAAATAGCACCACAAAATATGCTGGTAATTAAAACTGGCCCAAGATAGCGTAGATATTTTTTCATAAATATGTAGGGGAAAAATGTTAAGCAAAATCTAAAAAATTTTACATACCAACTTCATTAATAATTGTACATCATATATTTTTTAAGTTTTTTATGCAAATATTTCTGCTAAGATAATTTACAAAAATTTCCTTGACCACAAGCCAAGTTTTGAGTATTTTATTCGAAATATAATTTTAAAATTTCTAGTACGGCCATTGTCAAGATGGGCGTACTTTTTTTACTAAAAAGGGGTTTTTATGAGTATACCAATTTCTCAACAAGGTTTTGCACAACTAGAAGTTGAGCTTGAGCGACTGAAAAGTGAACGTCCTGCAATAATCCAAGCAATAAAAGAAGCTCGTGAAGAAGGTGACTTGCGTGAAAATGCAGGTTATGACGCCGCTCGTGAACGCCAAGGAATGAATGAAGCTCGCATAACATATATTGAATCACGTATGGGACAATTTCAAGTAATTGATCTTGATAGCCTAAGTAGTGACAAAGTTATCTTTGGTGCTACAGTTGAAGTGGAAGATGTAGACACAGAGGAAGTAAAGTTCTTCACTCTGCTAGGTCCAGATGAAGCTGATTATGGTACTGGCTCAATTTCTGTATTGTCACCAGTTGGACAAGCTTTAATAGGCAAAGAAGAAGGCGATGAAGTAAGCATCGACATCCCACGTGGCCGTGTAACATATGAAATTATTTCAATAAAATTCTACGGCACTAAAAGAATACAGTCTTAATAACAAAGCAAGGCTCGTTCTTAAATAGAAATCAATTCGGTTAATATTATATTAAACCAATAACATTGAATAGCAAATTTTTTTGTTAGCTATCTTGCAAAAACACATTAGTTAAAAAATGCACTTCATACTTATTGAAGTTTGCAATTTTTTTTTGCAAAATATTACAGTATTTATCATGTGCATTCTCGAAAATAGCACACAAAAACGCTATTTTTTAAGGATATGAAAATTTTAATAATAAACAAAGTGCTATTCAATGCATAAACCTTGGTCTTTTACTATCATTACACTAGGTTGCAAGGTCAATCAATATGAAAGCCAAGCTATAACTGAGGCTTGGAAAGCCATTGGCGGTATACAAGCCAAGGATTTACAGCAATCAGACGTAGCCTTAATTAATTCTTGTGCAATTACTAGCAAGGGTGAGCGTGACACCAGAAATGCATTATATAGCATTAAAAGAGCAAATCCAGATGCTTTATGTATTTTATCCGGTTGCGCATCAACACTTGTGCCGGAACATCTAGACCCACAAGAAAATTATTATGACATAATTGTACCGCCAAGGGCAAAGTCCTTACTCATGCAAGGGCCTTGGCAGTGGGCGCACAAAACATACCCATATATTTTACCAAACGAATCTAACCCTCCCCTACCCTTTGGTGAAGATGGCTTTAAGATAAACTCCTTTAAGCGCAGTCGCCCTATTATTAAAGTGCAAGATGGCTGTTCACATGGTTGCACTTATTGCATAGTCCCATTAGTGCGTGGACCAAGCATAAGCCGTGCTCCGGAAGAAATTTTGCTGGAGGCTCAAAGACTACTGGAAGCTGGCTTTTGTGAAATTTTGCTCTCTGGCATAAACTTACATCACTACGCACGTGGATTATCTCATAAAACAATCAAAGATTTTTGGGATCTAGTGAAATTTTTAGATAGAAACCTTGCACCACTTTGGTTAGGTAAAGCGCGCCTACGTATATCATCTCTTGAACCTAGCCAAATAAATAACAAAGCACTTGATGTATTACAAAGTTCTCGTTTATTTTGTCCTCAGTTGCACCTTTCTCTACAAAATGGCAGTATGCGTATATTGCGAGCTATGGGGCGTGGGCACTGTAAATTAGATATACTTGCACAAGCCATCAAGGAACTACGTACTACATGGAAATATATGGGTTTAGGTGCAGATATATTAATGGGTTTTCCTGGTGAAGAAGATGTTGACGTACAAGAAACTCTAGCCCTTATTCAAGATTTAAAACTTAGTTATGCGCATGTTTTTCCATATTCTAAGCGTCCTGGCACAAAGGCAAGCACTTTACCTATGCAAGTGCAACATCAATTAAAACTTGCAAGAGCTGCACAAGTACGCTCCTTAGTTGAAGAGCAAAAACTAAGTTTTTTAAAGGCCTTGTTAGAGAAAAAAGACTTGCAAATTGTCGTTGACAATAATGATATTTTACAAAAAAAACAAATATATAAAGCAATAGATGCTCATTATGCACCCTGCCGTTTAGAAATAGAAACTAACAAGACTCTACATGGTATTATTTCTGTAAAGGCTGTGGCAATAAAAGAGCAAAGCCTTATAGTAAGTCTTTAAGGGAAGTTACATGAACAAATGCAATACCTTACTCGTAGACGACCATCCTTTATTACTTGAGGGATTGCGTAGCATTTTAAGCCCCTACCCTGATATTAGAATTATTGGATCCTCCAGTGCTAATGCCGAAGCTCTAAAACTAGCTAATGAATATAAACCTGACCTAGTAGTAATGGAAGTTGAACGATCTCAAGACTTAAATTTTGTAAAACAATTGCGTAATATTATACCTACAGCTAAGCTACTTATATACACAGCACATACTGATCAGCGTTTTTTACTAGAACTTATTCAAATTGGTATTATGGGTCATGTGGTTAAAAGTGCCCCTACAAGTACACTACTACAAGCTATACAAGAAATTCGGCAAGGTCATGTTTTTTTAAGTACAAATGATCCAGGTGGACATCTTATTGCTCTTATGCGAAAGCGCATGCTAAAGCCTCACAATGAAGATTTAAACACCTTATCTGAGAGAGAAAATGAAATTTTTATTCTTTTGGCAGAAGGTACACCCATACGTCAAATCGCTCAAAATTTACACCTAAGTCCAAAAACTATCGAAAGCCATAAATATAATATTTTTCAGAAATTACATATTAATTCCCTAAGCGAGCTTATTAAAATTGCACTACGGCATGGTCGCATCCAAATATAAGGAAATACTGATTTATTCTGCAAGCA